>NZ_JAMYVA010000002.1:0-338879 GCF_040323505.1 Mesorhizobium sp. M0040 | reverse complement strand
GATCACCGCCGGCGCCTGACGAGGTTCGCGGAAAAGCGCCCAACAGCGGCCACATCGCCGCTTCAGGCCGCCAAAACCTCATCGCCGTGCATCAAGGCGGCTAAGTGACGCAACAATCCGTCGGGATCGGAAGGCGCTGGTCAGCGCAGGACGCGGCAGCGGCCGTTGTAGACCATCCAGCGGTCGAAGCCCGAGACGCAGAATTCGACATTGTCGCCGATCGAGGCAAAACCCTGGCCTTCCTCGATCAGGTACCAGATGGTGCGGGCGCCGCCGTCGGAGAGGCTGACGGTGGCGCCGCAATAACGGCGGCCGATCGGCCAGGTGTCGTCGGCCGGCAGATAGCGATGCTGATGGATGCGCTGGAAGTCGACGATCTGCACATCCGGCAGATGCGGCACGTGATGCACCTGATAGGAGAAGCGGTCGGTGATCTTGTTCAGCACCCAGGCCTCGCCGCAGACGCCGCTATCCTCGTCGGTATAGATTGCAAGGTCGGCCGCCTGGACTGCCTGGGTGACGCCAAGAGGCGCGGCCAGCGGCGTGCAAAGGGCGAGCAGTGCGGCAAGGGCGGATTGGGCGAAGCGAGTCATGGCAGCCTCTCAAGGTCGACTGCGCGCACTGTGCGGATTCGCTGACGCGCGGTCAAGCGGTTGTAGCGACCGTGGTTGTGGTGACGATGGTTGCGCTGACGGAACGGCAGGGCCGCGCCTCAAACTACTCTCCCGCCAGCCAGTCCAGCGTCCAATGCGACGGCTGCTCAAGTGCAAGCAGCCGGTGCAGCGCCGGCAGCAGCGTCCGTAACTCGCCTTCCAGCGTGAAGGGCGGATTGACCACCACCATGCCGCAGCCGTCGAGGCTCGGCTCGACGGCGTCCGGCCTGATCTCAAAACCGATGTCGAGCAGCTTCGAAATGCCCGTCTGCTTCAGCGCCTTGCGGAAGGCGGCGACCGCCCTGCGGTCCTTGAGCGGATACCACAGCGCGTAAATGCCGCCGGGCCAGCGCCGATGGGCTCTTTGCAGCCCGTCGACGAGGCGGTCGAACTCGCCCTCTTCCTCAAAAGGCGGATCGATGAGCACGAGGCCGCGCTTTTCCTTTGGCGGCAGATGCGCGCCGAGCGCCAGCCAGCCGTCGAGTTCGATCACCCGGGTCTGGAAGTCGCCGTCGAACAGCGCCTTCAGCCTGGCGGCATCCTTAGGATGCAGTTCGACCGCCGACAGCCGGTCCTGCTTGCGCATCAGGTGCCGGGCGATCAGCGGCGAACCTGGGTATTTTTTCACGCCGCCGTCTGGATTGAGCGAGCGGACGGCTTCAAGATACGGCGCCAGCAGTGCCGCCGCCGGCGCATCGAGGGCCGCATCGACCAGCCGGCCGATGCCGCCTTGCCATTCGCCGGTCTTTTGCGCTTCGGTCGAGGACAGATCGTAGCGGCCGATCCCGGCATGGGTGTCGATGACCCGAAACGCCTTGTCCTTCTGCTTCAGATATTCGATCAGCCGGCTGAGCACGACATGCTTGACGACGTCGGCGAAGTTCCCGGCGTGGTAGGCGTGGCGATAGTTCAATTGGAGCCCCTGCCCCAGCGCGGTGGTGGCGGCTGCGAGTTTGGATTTTCCGGCCGGCGGCCGCCGAAACGGAATGCCAGCACCAGCCCGACCAGGCCGGCCGCCATCAGGGAAAAACCGACCGGGCGCGCCCGGCGGTCGACCTCGCCGGCACCCGAGCGCAGGACGAGATCGACGGCCCGCATCGGAATGCCTTCGGCGTCGCCCGGACCGACGGTGAAGATGTAGGAACCAGGGGTAACGGTCGGGATCAGGCCGGCCTCGTCGCGAAAGATCCTGTCCGGCAGTTGCGGGCTGACCTGGCGCGGATTGTCGGAGTGATTGAACTGCAGCGTCGAGGCGAGCACCGTCCTGCCGCCGGTGGCGGCAGTGAGGGTCAACACAGTGCGCTGCTGCGAGACGATGCGCTCGGCTCTCGCCGTAAGGTCGACCAGCACGCGTAGCGGCCCGTCGCGTGCGCTCAGGGGCACGGTCACCGGCTTGAACCGGCCCTGGTCGTAAACCCGCCAGGTGCCGATCTCACGGCCGGAGAAATTGGTCATCGCCCAAGGATAGACGACGCCGATGCCGGTACCGATGAGCAGGATCAGGGCGAACAGAGAGCGCATGAGGTCAAGACCCGGTATTCGGCGCGCTGGTGCCGTCGCGGGCGCGCTCCATTTCGTCCAGGAGCATCTCAAGGCCGAGATCAAACGTCCGGTCGAATTCGGCGGTGCCGAAATAACGCCCGGCCGCAGCTACTTTTGGAAAATCCTGCGCCAGTTGCTCATCGCTGACGATGGTCACGGCGGAAGGCCCCTTTGCATAGCCGGCAGTCTCGTCGAGGATGGCACCCATCAGATAATAGCCGGTGGTGCGGAACAGCCGCGCACCCAGTTGCGGTCCGAAGCCGCCGGCCTCGAACAGGCCGAGGATGCCGTTCAGCCAAGTGAGACAGGTCGGCGAATTCATCCGGTAGGTTACAAGGAACGTGGCAAAGGCCGGGTGCTCACGCGCGACGCGGCGGAAATCCTGCACGGCAATGCGTAACCTTTGTCGCCAAGGGAGGTCCGCGTCGGGCATTTCGAGGGAGCCGATCAGCCGATCCACCAAGGCTTCGAAGAGATGCGCCACCGAAGGAAAGTGGTGATAGATGCTCATGGCTTCGCAGCCGAGTTCTGCCGCCAGCTTGCGCATCGAAAACCCGGCGAGGCCCTCGCTCTCGATAACCTTCAAAGCCGCATCCTCGATCATCTCGCGAGACAGCCGGCCGCGCAGTCGCTTTTTTTTGATCGATGTGTTCATGGTGTCGCTTGACAACTTACACTGTAAGGTTCATTTTCGACGTTACCTTACACCGTAAGGCCAACAAACGCCAGAGGAGAATGTCATGTCTGCCTATCGTACTCTTTCATCAACGCATTCTTCCATCCGCCGCGCCTGCCTGCTCGCCGCCACCTGTGTGCTGACCCTGGCTGCAGCTCCTTCTTATGCCGATGAGTATGACGCGACCGTCAAGGACATCCAGTCGACCATGGGCGGGGTGCCCGGTTTCGTAAAGCAGTTCCCGAAAGCCGGTCTGCCCGGTGCATGGGCCGAGGTCAAGGCCATCCAGCTCAGCGACAAGACGGCGCTGCCGCCGAAGGTCAAGTCGCTGATCTCGCTCGCGGTGGCGGCGCAAATCCCGTGCAACTACTGTATCTGGTCGGACACGCAGGACGCCAAGCGCGCCGGCGCCACCGACGAGGAGATCCAGGAGGCGGTCGCCGTTTCAGCGCTGACCCGCCATTGGAGCACCATCTTCAACGGCATGCAGGTCGATTTCGATACGTTCAGGAAGGAGATGGGCGGGCAATAGGGCTTTGGTTATTAGAGCGGGACGCCTTCAGACTGAATTAGCCTTCCCGCTCCGACTGTTTGTGTGATCCGCCAGCACCTCATCGATGACCCGCCACGATTTTTCCGCCTCGCGCTGGTTGCCGTCATGTCCCGAAGCGACGATCAGCGCCTTCCACAACGCCCAGCCCCGTGCGCGCGCCCAGCTGTGCTCGTCAAGGGCAATGGCGTCGCGAAACGCCTGACGGCTCTCGCCGTAAAATTCCGTCCACGCGATCACCAGATCACAGGCAGGATCGCCGATAGCCGAACTACCGAAATCGACGACCGCGTAGAGCTTGCCATCTTCGACGAGCAGATTGCCCGAGGCGACGTCGCCATGGACCCAGACCGGCGGCCCTTGCGATCGCGAGGCAAGGGCCGTCGCCCACACGGCCTCGGCGGCGGCCTTGTCGATGCGGCCGCAGAGCGCCGAGAGCGCGGCTCGAGTCTCGGCGTCGTAGACCGAAAGCCGGCCACCGCGGTGGAAATTATGCTGCCCTGCCGGTGGCCCATCGGCAGCGTCGATCCGGTAGAGCGCAACCAGAAAGCCGGCCAGCGAACGGGCGAACTCAGTAAGATCGGCAATCAGTCCACCAGCCGCCGGTCTGCCGCCAAGCCAGCGATAGACGGACCAAGGCCATGGATAGCCTTCCCCGGGCGCGCCTTTGGCCAGCGGCACGGGTATCGGCAGAGGCAGGTGAGGCGCCAGGCGGGGCAGCCAGCGATGCTCCTTCTCGACCTGGGCGACATAGGCGGCAGCGCTCGGCAGCCGCACCGACATGCTGTCGCCCAGCCGGAACGTGCGGTTGTCCCAGCCGCCAGGCTCGACCGTCTCTACCGGCAGGTCCGCCCATTTGGGGAACTGCGCGGCAATCAGCCGGCGAACAAGTGTGGCATCTATCGGCATGCCTGGCGTTCGTTCATCGGGCGGCATCGGGCTTGCTCCGGTCTTCTGAATAGCCGGCGGTCCATCTTTTTGTCATCGCACTCTTGCGGCGCCAGTGATTCCCTTGCCGGCAAATTCTCTAAGCCTTGCGTTCCCAGCGCCGATCAGGCGTTTGCTGCCAGTAGGTCACGGTGTGGCCGGCCTCCTTCATTGTCTTCCAATGCGTGCGTGCCGCCTCTAGCTGGGCTGCATCGTGGCCGTCGAACAGGAACACGGCGCGCTGGTAGCCGCCAAGCTCCGGCGGCACCGCCCCATCGACCAGGAAGCGTATCTGCGCCTGGTTCGGATTGTCGGGGCCGACGGTCAGAACCACCGGCTGCTCGGCGGGATGGGCTTCGCGATCCGTCGCGTGGGCCAGAAACGAATCGTCCCGGAAAGTCCACAGATGCTGGTCCAGCGCGTCGCGCCGTTCCTCGGTGCCGGTCTGCACCACGGCACGCCAGCCGCGATCGATACTGCGCTCCAGGAGGACGGGCAACGCATCCTCCAGCGTCGATTCGGTCAGGTGATAAAACAGAATCTCGGCCATGCGTTCAGTCTACATTGTCGGAGTCCCGCCCCAGCCGCTCATTGCTCGTAATGATCGCGCACCAGCCGGTCGAGCAGCCTGACGCCGAAGCCGGAAGCCCATGACTGGTTGATCTCGTTGGAAGGCGCGCCCATCGCGGTGCCGGCGATGTCGAGATGCGCCCAGGGCGTGTCCTTGACGAAGCGCTGCAGGAACTGCGCGGCGATGATGGCGCCGCCATGGCGGCCGCCGATGTTCTTCATGTCAGCATTCTTGGAATCGATCAGCTTGTCGTATTCGGCACCGAGCGGCATGCGCCACACCCGCTCCTGCGTCGCCTGTCCGGCCGCCGTCAACCGGTCCGCCAACTCGTCATTGTTGGAGAACAGGCCGGCATAATGCTGGCCGAGCGCGACCATGATGGCGCCGGTCAGCGTCGCCAGATTGATCATGAATTTCGGCTGGAAGCGGTCGTTGCAGTACCAGAGCGCATCGGCCAGCACCAGGCGGCCCTCGGCGTCGGTATTGAGCACTTCGATAGTCTGGCCCGACATCGAGGTGACAATGTCGCCCGGTCGCTGAGCGTGGCCGTCGACGGCATTTTCAACCAGCCCGACAATGCCGACGACATTGACCTTCGCCTTGCGCGCGGCCAGCGCGTGCATCAGCCCGGTGACGGCAGCAGCGCCGCCCATGTCGCCCTTCATGTCCTCCATGCCCGACGCCGGCTTGATCGAATTGCCGCCGGTGTCGAAGGTGACGCCCTTGCCGACGAAGGCGACCGGGCTTTCCTTGGCCTTGCCGCCGTCCCACCGCATGACCGCGATGCGGGCGCCACGCGGCGAACCCTGCGCTACGCCCAGCAGCGAACCCATGCCGAGCTTCTTCATCTCCTTCTCGGCCAGGATCTCGACGGTGACGCCGAGCGCCTCCAGTTCGGCGATGCGGGCGGCGAATTCCACCGGTCCCAAAACATTGGCCGGTTCATTGACCAAATCGCGCGCCAGCAAGACGCCGTCGATCACCGCCGCTTCATCGGCGAAGGCCTTCTTTGCAGCTGCCGGATCGGCGGTGTGAATAGTCACCTTGACCGGCTTTTTTGGCTCGCGCTTGTCGTCGCCATTGTTCTTTTTGGTCTTGTACTTGTCGAAGGAATAGCTGCGCAGCAGGATGCCCGCTGCAAGCTGAACGGCTTGCCTGCCGCTGACGGCCGTACCGGGAAGATCGAGCACGACGGCCACTTCGGTTGCCTTGCGAAAGGACGCGGCAATCGTGCCGCCGAGCTTCAGCCAGGCGTAATCATCGAGATTGGAGCCCTTGCCGGCACCGACCGCCACCAGCCGCTCGAGCGATGTCCCTTCCGGTGCCAGCACTTCGACCAGGCTGGCGAATTTGCCGGTGAAGTCGGCGACCGGAAAAGCCCGCTCGAGGGTCTTTGCCGGATCGCAAGCCCTGGCGGCATCGCTGAGGCCGCCCTCGTCGGCCACCAGAACGAAAACGCTGCCTTTTTTGGGCGCGGCGAATTTGGCAAAGGCGATCGAGGGTCTCGAATTCATCATGTCCTGCTTTCGGGGAAGTGAGTTGGATTATCGCGAGAAACGTTCGTCAGTGAGCGGCGGGTTGAAACAGCTCGATGACATTGCCCGATGGGTCTTCGAGCAGCGTCTGGGAACCGCCGACGCCCGTTATGATATCGTTGCGAAAGACAAGTCCAGCACTCTTGAGGCGCGCAACCTCTTCTTTCAGGTCCGGCACCACCAACAGGATGCGATTCCAACCTCCCGGCACCGGCTGCCGGCCATCCGGCATCGCCCGTGCACCCGAACTGCCGGGTCCGCTTAGAAGGAGCCGTAAAGCGCCGCGTGTGACGGAAGCAAAAGCCGGTCGCGCGTCCTGTCCAACAGCGAAGCCCAGATGTCCACAGTAGAAGTCGATCGAGGCGGCGACATCATCGACCATGTAGCGAATGCTGACTGGCGTCATGATCATTGACCTTTCGGTTCGAGCACGCTCAACAAGGCGTGTCTATTGCGGGCGGAACAGTCGGCATAGTCCGGCTCATCATCGCTGCTTGACAATCCGCGCCGCTATCGCCCTGGCCTGAATGCGGGCGTTGGCGAAACAACCGCGAATGCTCGGCCGCATGCCGGTAAACCACAGACCAGGCAATTTCGGATCGGCATCGCCGCCGTTGAAAAGCGGAACGCCCTTGCCGTCGAGAACGCCGAGCTTGCCGAACATCTGCTCCAGACCGGTGCGATAGCCGGTCGCCGCAATGACGATATCGGGCGTGATCAACCTGCCGTCATTCAATACGATGCCGTCTTGGGTAAATTCCCGCAATGGTGGCACCACCACGATCGTGCCTGCCTTTATGGCGCGAACCGCGCCGTCATCGGCTGCGATCGCGGTGTAGTCGGCGCTCAGACGGCTCGCACCGCCTGTGGGAGCCGGCGGAAGCCCAAATTTCGTCAGGTCGCCGAAAACCAGGCGCTGGGTTGTCGCCATCACCGCATCGGCCAGCCGCACCGGCAAGCTCGCCATGAGCGGTGAAAGCCTGTGGACGGCGACCTTGCCGATGCGTTTCGGCAGCAGCGACGGGCCGTTGCGGGCCGACAGCCAGATGCTTTGGGCATCTGCATTCGCAAGATGGTTGAGTGCGTCGAACCCCGAATTGCCGGCTCCGACGACCAGCACCCTTTTGCCGACGTAGTCCTTCGCCTCGCCAAAATCGGCCGAATGGATAATCCGGCCTGCAAAATCCTTCATGCCTTTCCACGCAGGAATAAACGGCTGCCGGTCGCGCCCGGTGGCGACGACGACATGACGCGCCAGACGACGTCCGGCGTTCGTCCGCACGGTCCAGTGATCGCCGTCGAACGTGATCTCTTCAACGGCAACGCCGAATGCCACCGGCAGACCATGCGCCTGGCTGAAATCGTTCAGATGGCGAATGACGGCCGATTTATGCGGAAAAGCCGGGGTGCCTGCGGGATAGCCGACGCCGGGCAGCGTCGAGAGATCGCGATGCGTATTGAGGTGCAGACGCTGGTGCCGCCGATGCCAGGGTTCGGCAAGCCGGCTCTCCTTTTCCAGGACGAGCGTCGGTACGCCGGCCTTCATCAAGGCGTGGGCGGCGGCAAGGCCGGCCGCGCCGGCGCCGACCACGATCGCGCCGTCAAAGACCGCTTCCCGACCGGTTTGACCGCGCAATTTTTCCGCTTCCATGCTGGGGCTCAACAGATCCTGACCCGTCTTATCACGCCGCGGCGGTCGCGACCGGCGCGACATTTGGTCGTTTTGCCGCATTTGACAAGACTTTGGCCGAAATCGCTCCCATATGCGATATCGAACCATCCACGATTCGTCGCGGCACGGCCCCGCTTCCCGCCGCAACCTGTTGTTAACCAACAATGTTCGCTCTTTCTTATCCATTGCCGCCGACACTCCGGCCCAGCGGATTTTGCGATCCGGGACAGAACCCAGATCGAACCGCCAAACTGAGCCAGTTGTGCAGCCGGCGCCGGACGACTACCTTGTTCCAAGGCATGATGCCGTTCGAAATCGCCGAGAAAAGCCTTCATGAAGGTCGTTGAACGTTACATCATGCGCCGTGCTTTCGCGGTATTCGCGCTGGCGCTCGTCTGGACGCTGGCGATCGTCTGGACGACTCAGGTGCTCGCCCGCATCGACCTCGTCACCGATAGCGGTCAGTCGGCCCTCACCTTCTTCGAAGTCGCAGCGCTGATCATCCCGACAATCGTTCCGATCGTCGTGCCGTTCGCCCTGGTGGTCGCGGTCGCCCAGATCCTCAGCGTGATGAATTCGGATTCGGAGCTGGCCGTCGTCAATGCCGCCGGCGCTTCACGCTGGACCATTGTCAGGCCGATCATGCTTCTGGCAATTGCAGCCAGCGTTTTTTCCTTCGCCGTCGACAATGGCGTCGATCCTTACGCACGCCAGAAGAACCGCGAGTTGATTGCGTCGTCGCGTGCCGATCTGTTGTCGTTGATCATCCAGGAAGGCACCTTCCGCAAGATCGACGACGGCCTGTTCCTGCAGGTTGGCGAACGGCTTCCCGACAACCGCCTCGGCGGCATCTTCGTCGCCGATTCGCGCGAAGAAGGCGTCAATCTCATCTACTACGCCAAGACCGGCAGCATCATCGAACGCGGCGACGAGAAGGTGCTGATGATGAATGACGGCGTCATCCATCGCAAAACCATGACCGGCGACCTCTCGGTGATCCGGTTCACCTCCTACGCCTTCGACTTGTCCGCTTTCATGTCGGCATCATCTGACATCCTGCTTTTGCCGAAGGACCGGACGACCCAGTATCTGCTCAATCCCAGTCCGAACGACAAGATGTACCAGCAAAAGCCGAACAGGTACCTGGCCGAGCTCAATCAGCGTTTTTCCGAGTGGTCCTATTCGCTCGTCTTCGCGCTGATCGCGCTCGCCGTTGCCGGAGATGCGCGCTCGCATCGCGAGGCGCGTGTGCACCCGCTGATCACGGCAATCGCGATCGCGCTGTTCGTGCGCTGGCTCGGGTTCTTTGCCGCCGGCAAGGCCGACAAGGTGCCGCAATATGCCTATATGGTCTACGGCGTCCCGATCGTGGCATCGGCGATCGCCATCTGGTTCATCGTGTCCAACCGGACCATGGAACTGCCGGTTGCCTGGGCCGATTGGATAACCAATCTTGCCGGCCGCTTCAGTGACGGCTGGAGCGCCATCAAGCTCCGTTTTGCCAGGCGTGGCGCATCCGGACAGGGGGCCGGCTGATGGGCTGGACTCTGGGTCGGTACTTCTTCTTTCGCTATGTGACGATCACCATCTGGTTCTTCATCGGCCTCTTGGCGCTGGTGTTCCTGATCGATTTCACCGAGCTTTCCGGCCGCACGACCGGCGTGCCGGGCTTCACCTACGCAACTGCGTTCGCCATTTCGGGGCTCAGGATGCCGATGATCATGCTGCAGACGGTGCCGTTCGTCGGCCTGTTCTCGGCGATGGCGACGTTGGTGTCGCTCAACCGCAAATATGAATTGGTCATTGCCCGTTCCGCCGGGGTTTCCGCATGGCAATTCCTGCTGCCGTGCTGCATCGGGGCGCTGCTGTTTGGAGCCTTGTCGGTCGGCGTCATCAATCCGGTAGCCGCGCACGCCTATTCCTGGTCCGAGGAGATCGAGACCCAGCTCCGTTCGGGCAAGTCGAACAGCGTCTCGGCCGATGCTGCGCCCTGGATCAGGCAGAAAACCAACGCCGGCGACACCATCATCGGCGCCCGCGCCATTCTCAATCAAGGCCTGGAGATGGCCGACGCGGTCTTCTTCAGCTTCAGCCCGCAAGGCGACATCATCGAGCGCAAGGATGCGGCGCGCGCCTTTTTGCGGGACGGCTACTGGGAATTGCAGGACGTCAAGGTGTTCCGGGACGGTACCATCCAGTCGTTACCCAGCGATCGGCTGCCGACCAATCTCAAGCCGGAATTCGTGCAAGAGCGGTTGGCCCGCCCTGAGACCATTCCCTTCTACGATCTGCCCGGCAAGATCGAAGTGGCCCGCTCCTTCGGCCTCAAGGCAAACGCCTTCGCCATGCAGTTCAATTCCCTGATTGCGCTGCCCTTCCTGCTTGTCGCGATGACGCTGATTGCGGCAACGGTATCAATGCGATTTGCGAGGATGGGGCAGTCGGCAACGATGATTCTGGGTGGCATCGTGGCCGGCTTTCTGCTTTATGTCGTTTCGGTGCTGGTCAAGGCATTCGGCGTAGCGGGATTCGTACCCACGGCCGTAGCGGCTTGGGTCCCGGTTGTCGTGGCTATGTTCTTCGGGGTGACATTCCTGCTATACAAGGAAGACGGCTAGTGAGGGAGGCGGTTTTGCGCAGCCATAGGCACGCCGGTTTGGCACGCCTCTCTGCGGCGAGCGCCTTGGCGTGCCTGCTTGCCAGCGCCGCCCCGGTTGCACCGGCTTTTGCCCAGGACGTCAGTGAGCTGGCAACGAAGGTTCCGAGCGGCACGCAGATGCTGCTGGCAGCCGATACGCTGGTCTACGACAACGACAAGCAGACAGTGACGGCCGTCGGCGGCGTCCAGATCGACTACGGCGGCAACCGTCTCGTCGCCCAGCGGGTCGAATACAACCGCAACACCAAACGCCTCGTCGCCAGCGGCAATGTCGAACTCGTCAATAGCGACGGCACCAAAATCTATTCGCAGCATGCCGACATCACTGACGATTTCGCCGACGGCTTCGTCAACGCGCTGCGGGTCGAGACCATAGACAAGGCGTATTTCGCCGCCGAAAGCGCGGAGCGCATGGGCGGCGTGCTGACGACGTTCCACAATGGCGTCTACACCGCCTGCGAGCCGTGCGAGGACAAGCCCGACAAAGCGCCGACCTGGCGTATCAAGGCCAGGAAGATCATCTGGAACGGCGAGAAGAAGACGGTTCGCTTCGAGAACTCGAATTTCGAGTTCTTCGGCTTTCCGCTGGCCTATCTGCCGGCTTTCGAGATCGCCGACCCAACGGTCAAGCGCAAGAGCGGCTTCCTGATCCCCGGCGTCGCCTACAAGAGCGATCTCGGCGTCGGTGTTAAAGTCCCCTATTATTTCGCGCTCTCGCCGACCTACGATCTCACTGTCACTGGCAGCGGCTATACCAAGCAAGGTTTCCTCGGTGAGGCCGAGTGGAGGCAGCGCTTCAACAACGGTCAGTACAGCCTGAAGATTGCGGGCATCCGGCAGGAGAATCCCGACGCCTTCATCGACGACAATGGCCACAACGTGAATTCGGGTACCGAAGGCGACCCGAACAGGTTCCGCGGCATGATGGGCACCCAGGGCCAGTTCGCCATCAACCCGCGCTGGGACTTCGGCTGGGACATCCTGCTGCAGAGCGACAAGAATTTCGCGCGCACCTACGACATCGATGGCTTCAACGATAGCGTGCACCGCTCCGAGGTGTACCTGACGGGGCTCAACGATCGCAATTACTTCGATGTGCGCGCCATGCACTTCGATGTTCAGGAAGACACGCTCGCCAGCGATCCGACTGCACGCGCCGCCAAGCAGCCCTGGGTGCTGCCCTCGCTCGACTACGCCTATATCCCCGACATGCCGGTGGCCGGCGGGCAGCTGTCGTTCGACGTCAACGCGCGGGTCATTGACCGCGACAGGCTCGATACGGCTCTTGCAAATTCGGGCATCCCTTCGTCCGTCAACAACGTCCGCGGCATCGACGGTCAATCCGGGCGCCTTACCGCGGAAGCCGAATGGAAGCGCACCTTCACCACCGATGGCGGGCTGCTGCTAACACCGCTCCTGGCGCTGCGCGGCGACGCCGGCTACGTCAACGCCTCCTCGGCCTCGCTCGACGCCATCAACCAGATGGCGACCAATCTCGGCGTCGAGGACGATATGCGTTCATCGCTTGCCCGCTACATGGCGACCGCCGGCCTTGAGATGCGCTGGCCGGTGCTGTTTTCGATGACCAGTTCCAGCCATGTCTTCGAACCGATGGCGCAGGTATTCATGCGTCCGAACGAGCAATATGTCGGCGGGCTGGCGGTCCCCAACGAGGACGCCCAGAGCTTCGTCTTCGACGCCACGACGCTGTTCGAGCGCGACAAATTCTCGGGCTATGACCGCATGGAAGGCGGCACACGCGCCAATGTCGGGCTGCGCTATTCCGGCGCATATGACAATGGCTGGGGCACCAATGCGGTGTTCGGCCAATCCTACCAGCTCGGCGGCCAGAACTCGTTCGGCACGCCGGACCTGGTCAATGTCGGCGCCTATTCAGGTCTTGAAACTGCAACCTCCGACTATGTCGGCCTTGTCGGCTTCAACAGCCCCAGCGGGTTTTCCGGCTCGGTCAGCGGCCGTTTCGACGAGCAAAGCTTCGAGATCCGCCGCGCTGAGGTAAAGGCCGCCTTTTCAGGCCTGCCGGTATCGCTGAGCGCCAAATACGCCTTCATCCAGGCGCAGCCGCTCTATGGCTTCTCGACCGATCGCCATGAGGTTACGCTCGGCGCCTCGACACATCTTGCCGAGAATTGGCGCGTCTTTGGCACCGGCACGTATGATCTGGAGCAGAGCGTTCTGGTCAAGGACGGGGTCGGCTTTGCCTATAGTGATTCGTGCTTTACCTATTTGATGACGTTTTCGGAAAGACGTGACCTGAACACCAAGGAAGTATCGCAGAACGTCGGCTTCAACCTGTCGTTCCGCACGCTCGGCGATTTCGGCTCGTCGCAACGCTCCATCGACACCATTCAATAACGGGCAGCGGTCGGCAACGGGGCGCCTGGCGGACGACATTGTTTCGCCGCATAGAGCAGGCACGAATTTTGACGGCCTGAACTGGATAGGTTGGGCCGAATCGGGATGGAATTGGGATGCTTTCGATGAGGAAATACCTCTTTTCGGCAGGGTTCGCGCTGCTGGTGGCGTTCTCGACCACTGCGGTGACGCGGCCAGTTTTCGCCACCGAGATCAAATACGTCGTCAACAATATACCGATAACCACCGGCGACATCCAGCATCGGGCCGCTTTCCTGCGCCTGCAGCACAGAAAGGGCGATGCCGGCCAGGAAATGATCGACCAGACGCTGCGCCTGGCCGAAGCCCGGCGGCTCGGCATCCGCATCAGCGACGCGCAGGTCGATGCCGCTTATCAGCGTTTCGCCACCAGCAACAAGATGCCGCTCAAGCAGCTTGACGGCGCGATGGCGCAATCCGGCGTCACCAAGGAGCATTTCAAGGACTTTATCCGGGCGCAGATGGCCTGGAACCAGGCGCTGACCGCGCGTTCCCGTTCCGGAGACGGTGGCGGCGCCGTGAGCGAGCAGGACCTCGTCAAGCGCATGCTCGAAAAAGGCGGCAGCAAACCGAGCGCCACAGAGTACATGTTGCAGCAGGTCATCTTCGTGGTGCCGGCGGCCGAGCGCAGCGCGACGCTGGCCAAGCGCAAACGCGAAGCCGATGCCATGCGCGCCCGCTTCAACGGCTGCAACACCACCCGCGAATTCGCCAAGGGCCTGATCGATGTCACCGTTCGCGATCTCGGCCGGGTGCTGGCGCCGCAATTGCCGGCGGACTGGGCCGAGCAGATAAAGGCTACAAAGGTCGGCGGCGCCACCACGACGCGCGAAACCGACCGCGGTGTCGAATTCATCGGCATCTGCTCGTCGCGCGAAGTGTCAGACGACAAAGCCGCGCAGATGGTGTTCCAGAGTGAAGGTTCGAACGACAAGAACGCCGACGAACTCTCGAAGAAATATGTCGAGGAGTTGCGGAAGAAAGCCCGCATAATCGAGCGCTGAAGTCGAAGCGCCGTGGCTGACGCAGAGCTTCCGCTGGCGTTGAGCGTCGGCGATCCGTCCGGCGTCGGGCCGGACATCGCCATCGCTGCTTGGCAGGCCCGCGATAGCGCTGGCGTTCCGTCTTTTTATCTCCTTGCCGATCCGGCACTGATTGCCGCGCGGGCGCACAGGCTCGGCACCGATATCGCGATTGCCGAGACGACGCCGGCGTTAGCGCCGGGGGTGTTTTCGCGCGCGCTGCCGGTGGTGGCGCTTGCTGCCCGTTTCGTCGACAGTCCCGGCCGCCCGGATCCAGCCAACGCCGCCGGCATCATCGAGGCGATCGACCGCGCCGTTGCCGACTGCCTGGCTGGCCGCGCTGCCGCGGTCGTCACCTGCCCCATCGCCAAGAAGCCGCTCTACGACGCCGGCTTTCGCTTTCCCGGCCACACCGAATATCTGGCGCATCTGGCATCGCTTCACACCGGCACCGAAGTGACGCCTGTGATGCTGCTTGCCGGACCGGACCTGCGCACCGTGCCGGTCACCATCCACATCGCGCTGGCCGAGGTGCCGAAAGAGCTGACGACGGACCTTATCGTCGCCACCGGCCGCATCACCGCCGCCGACCTTGCGAACCGCTTCGGAATTGCCAAGCCGCGGCTCGCCATTGCCGGCCTCAACCCGCATGCCGGCGAAGGCGGCACCATGGGCACCGAAGACGAGCGGATCGTGCGCCCGGCAGTCGACCGGCTGAGGCAGGAAGGGATCGACGCCTTCGGGCCATTGCCGGCCGACACGCTGTTTCATGCTCGCGCCCGCGCCGGCTACGACGTGGCGCTCTGTATGTATCACGACCAGGCGCTGATCCCGGCCAAGGCGCTGGCGTTTGACGAGGCGGTCAACGTCACGCTCGGCCTGCCCTTCGTCCGCACCTCGCCCGACCACGGCACCGCCTTCGACATCGCCGGCAAGGGCATCGCCCGTGCCGGCAGCCTGATTGCAGCGCTGAAACTCGCTCGCGTTCTTGCCGATACCGGGAAAAGGCCGTAGGCCCTGAGCCCAATCAGCCAAATTCGATGGCCTTAACCCGATGAGCCCGCCTGATGAGCCCAGCCCGATGAGCATAGACGGCCTGCCGCCACTGCGCGAGGTGATCGAGCGCCATGGGCTGCAGGCGAAAAAGGCGCTGGGCCAGAATTTTCTGCTCGACCTTAACCTGACAAGCAAGATTGCGCGAACCGCCGGCGACCTGAGCGACGTTACGGTTATCGAGGTCGGTCCCGGTCCGGGCGGGCTGACTCGTGCCCTGCTCCTCAACGGCGCCCGGCGGGTCGTCGCGATCGAGCGCGACGAGCGCTGCCTGGCGGCCTTGGCCGAGATCGCGAACCACTATCCGGGTCGGCTCGAGATCGTAGCCGGCGATGCGCTGAAAGCTGATTTTGCAGCGCTTGCAAAAGGAGTGCCGGGAAGCGGCGGGTCGGCGAAAATCGTTGCCAACCTGCCCTACAATATCGGCACCGAATTGCTGATCCGCTGGCTGACCGTTACCGAGTGGCCGCCGTTCTACACATCGATGACGCTGATGTTCCAGCGCGAGGTCGCCGAACGCATTGCAGCCAGCCCCGGCAGCGAGGCCTATGGTCGGCTCGGCGTGCTGGCCGGCTGGCGGACGGAGGCGAGGATTGCCTTCGACGTACCGCCGCAGGCGTTCACGCCGCCACCCAAGGTGACGTCCTCGGTGGTGCATCTTGTGCCGCGTGCCAACCCCTTGCCGGCAGAGGTGAAACGGCTCAGCCGCGTCACCGAAGCGGCATTCGGCCAGCGCCGGAAAATGCTGCGGCAGAGCGTGAAAAGCCTCGGCGGCGAGGCGCTGCTCACCCGCGCCGGCATCGATCCGACCAGGCGTGCGGAGACGCTCAGCGTCGAGGAGTTCGTTCGCCTGACCAACGCGGTGTGATGCCGGGACGCGTCTGCGTGGAATTTCCGCTCTCACGGCATAGATAGCCGGACAAACCTGCCCGGAGACAAACAATGGCCGCCTATGTCATTTCCGACGTCACGATCCGTGACGCAGAGGCTATCGAAGCCTATCGCGCCCGCGCGGCTGCCTCCATCGCCCAGCATGGCGGGCGCTATCTGGTACGCGGCGGCGAGGTGGAAAGGTTGGAAGGCGACTGGTCTCCCGGGCCGCTGATCATCGTGGAATTCCCCGACATGGACACGGCGCGGCGTTGGTACCGCTCCGCCGAATATGCCGCGGCATTGGAACTGCGCGACGCCGCGCTCAGCCGCAATCTGATCCTGGTCGCGGGGACGCCGCCTTGATCAATCCGTCTTTTCGTCGAGCAGCCCCGACACGAAATCGAACAGGCCCGGCCGGCGATCGCGTCTGAGCCGTTCGGCCGTGACGATGCCCCGCACCTCGGCGAAAGCGCGGTCGAGATCGTCGTTGACGATGACGAAATCATATTCCTTCCAGTGCTCGATCTCGTTGCGGGCGTTCTTGAGCCGCGTCTCGATCACCGCTTCCTGGTCCTCGGCGCGACGCTTCAGCCGCGCCTTCAATTCCTTCATCGATGGCGGCAGGATGAATATCGAGACGATGTCGGCGCGCATCTTCTCCTTGAGCTGCTGAGCGCCTTGCCAGTCGATGTCGAACAGCATGTCGCGGCCTTCGGCCAGCGCCTGTTCAGCCGGCTCGCGCGGCGTCGCGTAGCAATTGCCGTGCACCTCCGCCCATTCGAGCAGCGCATCGGAATCGCGCAGCCGCTCGAACTCGCGCATGGTACGGAAGTGGTAATGGACGCCCTCGATCTCGCTGCCGCGGCGTGGCCGCGTGGTGACCGAGACCGACAATTCCAGGCTGGAATCGCTCTCCAGCAGATTGCGCGCAATCGTCGACTTGCCGGCGCCTGACGGCGACGACAAGACCAGCATCAGCCCGCGGCGCCGAATGCGGGAACCTACATCCCTAGCGGTCATGGGGCTTGGCAGTCATGTGGCTTGGCATCGGGATCATTCCAGATTCTGGACCTGTTCGCGAAACTGGTCGACGACCGCCTTCAGTTCCAGCCCGATGGCGGTGACGGCGGCAGCATTCGACTTGGAACACAGCGTATTCGATTCGCGGTTGAATTCCTGTGCCAGGAAATCGAGCTTGCGGCCGATGGCCCCACCTCCGGCGAGCAGTGCCCGCCCCGACACCACGTGCGTCTTCAGCCGGTCGATTTCCTCGCGTATGTCGGCCTTGGTGGCCAGGAACGCCGCTTCCATATGCAGCCGGCTGGCGTCCAGGTTGGCAGACGCGTCCATCAACAGGCGGATCTGCTCGGCGAGCCTTTCGCGGATCGTGGCCGGTTCGCGTGATGGATCGGCCTCGGCCCGCAGCGTCAGCGCCTCGATGGCGTCGATATGGCCGGACAGCAGGGAACGAAGTGCCGCACCTTCGCCCTGGCGCGCCTGGTGCAGCCCGTTCAGTGCTGCTTCCAGCGCCGACAGTATTGCGGTATCGAGCGCACTGCGCGCCTCTTCGGTTTCGATGGTTTCGGGAATGTCGAGGACGCCGCGCAGCGCAAGCAGCCCGTCGGCCGCCGCAGGGGCTACTCCGAACTGCTCCTGCAGCCGCTTGGCCAACCCCGCCAGATCCTTCAGGAAAGCCTCGTTGACCACAGGTTGCGCTTGAGCGCCGGCGGCGCGGCCAATGGTCAGCGTCATCTGGAAATTGCCGCGCGCAAAACGCTTTTGCACCGTCTGCCGGACGGCCGGCTCCAGCCGGTCGAAACCTTGCGGCAGCCGCAGCCTGACCTCGACGCTTTTGCCGTTGACGGACTTGGCTTCCCAGGCAATCGAAGTGCCGTCGTGTTCGGCGACACTGCGCGCAAAACCGGTCATGCTCTGCAAGTTCATGTAGCCGTGCGTCCCTTTGCCGAATGCCCCTCAAGCCGGAGCGATTTTCTCCGGACAGGATCATGTGAATTTCAATGCCATAGCAGCCCTTGCACATCCACCCGGACATGCACAGGGCCAACCTGATGGCGTCCGGCCCTACTGGGCGGCGGTGGCGCCCGCATCGTCAACGATGGCTCCCGCCGGCGTGTCGGCTCCGGTATTGGTTGCTCCGGCCCTGGCGGCGTCCTGCGCCTGCTTTTTCAGCAGTGCCCGGTAGCGAGCGACATTCTCGTTATGCTCATCGAGCGTCGAGGCAAAGACGTGCCCGCCGCTGCCGTCGGCGACGAAGTAGAGATCGCTGGTCTTCGACGGATTGGCGACTGCCTCCAGCGCCGCACGGCCGGGATTGGCGATCGGCGTCGGCGGTAAGCCGTTGATCAGATAGGTGTTGTAGGGCGTCGGCTTCTGGATGTCCGACTGATAGATCGGGCGGTCGATGGGTTTGCCCTTGCCGCCGAACAGGCCGTAGATGATGGTCGGGTCCGACTGCAGCCGCATACCCTTGGCCAGCCGGTTGAGGAAGACGGCGGCTACGCGCGAGCGTTCATCGCCCTTGCCGGTCTCCTTCTCGACGATAGAGGCCAGGGTGACAAAATCCTCAACGTTGGCGATCGGCAAATCCGGCGCTCGGCGCTGCCAGACCTCGTCGACCAGCTTCTTCTGGTCGGCCAGAAGCTTGTCGACCATCTGCTGGCGTGTTGCGCCGCGGGTGAAACGCAGCGTGTCGGTGGCGAGGCTGCCCTCAGGTGGAGTGGTCGACGGCATATCGCCGGTCAGCGCGTCCTGCTCGGCGATTCGTTGCAGCGCCTGCTCGACAGTCAGCCCCTCGGGGATGGTCAGCGAATACATCACCGACTTGCCGCTCTTCAGCAGTTCCATGATATCGTGCATCGACGCCTGCGGCTTGATCTCGTATTCGCCGGCCTTCAGGGCGGAATCATTGCCGAAGGCGCGCACGCCAAGGCGGAAAATGCGGGCGTCGCTGATCAGCCCTCGCCGCTCAAGCTGGTCGGCGATCTCCTGGACGCCGCTATTCGGCTTGACCAGGAAAGTGTCGCCATTGGCCGACGGGCCGGGCTCGTTGAACTCCTGCTTGCCGAAATACAGCGCAACGCCTGCCGCCAGCACCATCAGCATCACCGAAGAGATGACGAAGTTCATGAACACGACGAACTGGCTGCGCGAGGCACGCGAGCGCTTCGGCGGCGGCGTGCCGGCCTCGGGCCGCAACGCCTCGCTGGCCGTCTTCGGCACGATCGGGCCGGGCGTTGCTGGCCGTTGCCCGAATTCCCCGTTATCGGCCGGATTTGTGTTCATAGCGCCCTACCATTTGATCTTGCGACGAATCCCCTCGGGCAGAGTAGGGGCGAATATGGCAAAATTGACGGCAGACGGAAACCGGCAGAGCGGTCAGCCATTGTAGCGCTGGAAGACGAGCGAGGCGTTGGTGCCACCGAAGCCGAAGGAGTTGGACAGCGCCACGTCGATCTGCCGGGCCCGCGGCTTGTGCGGCACCAGGTCGATCGCCGTTTCGCGCTCCGGATTGTCAAGATTGATGGTCGGCGGCGCGATGTTGTCGCGAATGGCGAGGATCGAAAAGATCGCCTCGGCAGCACCAGCCGCGCCCAGCAGGTGGCCAATCGACGATTTGGTCGACGACATCGATATCTTCGAGGCGGCGTTGCCGACCAGCCGCTCGACGGCGCCGAGTTCGATCGTATCGGCCATGGTCGAGGTGCCGTGCGCGTTGATGTAGTCGACATCGGCCGGCGTCAGCTTCGCCCGGTTCAGCGCCGCGGTCATGCAACGGAAAGCGCCGTCGCCGTCTTCGGCAGGCGCGGTGATGTGATAGGCGTCACCGGTCAGACCGTAGCCGGTGACCTCGGCATAGATCTTGGCGCCGCGGGCCTTGGCGTGTTCGAGCTCCTCGAGCACGACAACACCGGCGCCCTCGCCCATGACGAAGCCGTCGCGATCGCGATCATAGGGGCGTGAGGCCGTTTGTGGCGCGTCGTTGCGCTCGGTGGAGAGCGCGCGGCAAGCCGCGAACCCGGCGACCGACAGTCTCGTCACCGGCGCTTCGGCGCCGCCTGCGACCATAACGTCGGCATCGCCCCAGATGATCAGCCGGGCGGCGTCGCCGATGGCGTGCGCACCGGTCGAGCAAGCGGTGACGACGGCATGGTTTGGTCCTTTCAGCCCATGCCGGATCGAAACCTGGCCGGAGACGAGGTTGATGATCTGGCCAGGGATGAAGAATGGGCTGATGCGGCGCGGACCGCGTTCCTTGAGGATCATCGCATTCTCGGCGATGCCTTCGATGCCGCCGATGCCCGAACCGATCAGCACGCCGGTGGCGCACTGTTCCTCATGCGTCTTCGGCTGCCAGCCGGAATCCTTGAGTGCCTCGTCGGCGGCCGCGATCCCGTACAGGATGAAGTCGCCGATCTTGCGCAGTTCCTTCGGCTCGAGAACGGCTTCAGGATTGAAAGTGGCATTGGAGCCGTCACCGCGCGGAATGACGTGGGCGACCTTGCAGGCAAGGTCTTCCACCTCGAATTCGGTGATGCGCTTGGCTGCGCTGCGGCCGGTCAGAAGCTCCTTCCAGCTGTGCTCGAAGCCCATGCCGAACGGCGAAAGCAGCCCAAGGCCCGTGACGACGACACGCCTCATCGCAGGTCCTCCCCGGTGATGACTGCAAATAGCGTCAGGCGGAGGCCTTGTCGATGTATTTCACCGCATCGCCAACAGTCAGGATGGTCTCGGCGGCGTCGTCCGGGATTTCGACACCGAACTCTTCTTCGAACGCCATGACAAGTTCGACCGTGTCGAGGCTGTCCGCGCCCAGATCATCGATGAAGCTCGCCTGCTCCGTCACCTTGTCGGCATCGACGCCAAGGTGCTCGATGACGATCTTCTTGACGCGCTCTGCGGTGTCACTCATTTGGCCATCCTCGTCTTTTGGTTGTCTGTCTTCGTTAGCGGCCAGAATGCCGCTAATCAAGCTGAAAGATGGTCCTGCCGGAAACGCAGCGGAACAGGACCGGTTTTTGCCCGAACCGCCGGGTTGCGGGCGGCATTACACGAAAAATCCCGTGCATCCAAGACGGAATGAAGCGTTTTCCCAAGTGTTAGATCATAGCCATGCCGCCATTGACATGAATGGTCTGGCCGGTGACGTAGGCTGCCTCGTTGGAAGCTAGGTAGGCGACGGCAGAGGCGACTTCGGCGCCCGTGCCCATGCGCCGGGTCGGGATCGCCGCCATGATCGCCTCTTTCTGCTTGTCGTTGAGCTTGGCGGTCATCGCCGATTCGATGAAGCCCGGGGCGACGCAGTTGACGGTGATATTGCGGGTGGCGATCTCCTGCGCCAGCGATTTGGAAAAGCCGATCATACCGGCTTTGGAGGCGCAGTAGTTGGTCTGGCCGGGATTGCCGGTGACGCCAACCACTGAAGTGATGTTGATGATGCGGCCATGGCGGCGCCGCATCATCGGATGGGTAAGCTCGCGGGTCAGCCGGAACACGGCGGTCAGGTTGACCTCGAGCACGCTATCCCAGTCGGCGTCAGCCATGCGTACGAACAACCCGTCCTTGGTGATGCCGGCATTGTTGACGAGGATGTCGACGCCTTCGAGGTCGGCCTCCGCCTTCTGGCCGAGCGCCTTGACGTCGTCGCGGTTGGAAAGATTGGCCGGGAAAAGCTTGACCCGGTCGCCCAGTTCGGCGGCCAGCGCCTCCAGTTTCTCGATACGTGTGCCATGCAGGCCGACGATGGCGCCCTGGCCGTGCAGCACGCGGGCGATCGCCTCGCCGATACCTCCCGATGCGCCGGTGACGAGCGCCTTGCGGCCGGTCAATTCGAACATTCTTGCCTCCTGATCTGAGCGAACACCCTTCGCATGGAGCGGGGTCAAATCGCCAGTTGATTATGCAAGCGCCGCCAGCGCCGCCTCGACATCCGCCGCGGATCCGATGGCAGTGGTGGCAATGTCGCGGTTGATGCGGCGGGCCAGCCCCGACAGCACCTTGCCGGCGCCCACTTCGTAAAGCGTCGCAACGCCGTTGCTGCCGAACCACTCCACCGTTTCGCGCCAGCGCACGCGCCCGATCACCTGTTCGACGAGTCGGCGGGCGATCTCGTCGGGATCGCTCGTCGGGGTCACCGTAACATTGGAGACCAGCGGCACGACCGGCGCACTCTTCGTCACGGCGGCCAGCGCCTCCCGCATGATCTCGGCCGCAGGCTTCATCAATGCCGAATGGAAGGGCGCTGAGACCTGCAGCATCAGCGCCCGCTTGGCGCCCTTCTCCGTGCATAGCCTCGCCGCCAGTTCGACCGCTGGCCTGGCGCCGGAGATCACCAGCTGGCCGCCGCCATTGTCATTGGCGATCTGGCAAACCAAGGCTTGTGCGGGATCTTTGGCGGCGCCCTGGGCGGCCTCTGCGCAAGCGGCTTCGACGTCGGCCTGTTCCAGCCCGATGATCGCCGCCATGGCGCCCTCGCCGGCCGGCACAGCCGCCTGCATGGCGTTGCCGCGGATGCGCAACAGCCGGGCGGCGTCGGCGACCGAAACGAAACCTGCGGCCGCAAGTGCCGAATATTCGCCGAGCGAGTGGCCGGCGACATAGGTGACCTTGCCGTTCAGGGAGAAGCCGCGCGCCTCCAGCGCCCGGATTGCGGCAAGCGACACCGCCATCAGCGCCGGCTGGGCGTTGGCGGTCAGCGTCAGCGTCTCTTCCGGGCCTTCCCAGATCAGCTTCGATAGGTTTTCGCCGAGCGCGTCGTCGACTTCCTCGAAGATCCGCCGCGATTCCACAAAGGTATCGGCGAGGTCCTTGCCCATGCCGACAGCCTGGCTGCCCTGCCCCGGAAAGGTGAATGCGATGGCCATCGGCGGCTCCCAGCTGCTGGTTCACGTTGCCTGTGACGCAAGGCATGCGGCCAAGTCAAGTCCAACCTTGATCGCGTAATATCGGCCGAGTGCCTGTTTCGGCAGGCTTTTTGGCGATCACTCATGATGAAAACCGCTCACGATTTGTTTGCTGGCTCTTCTTATTTCCGCCACAGGCGCTAGGCTTTGCGTGACAGTTCGATGACAATCGAGTGACGCTTTTGTTGCGGGCCGGGGAACTATTGAAGTGGCAAAGACCAAGCAGAGCGCAGCCGAGGCGGCGCCCCAGTTTCTTGAAGGCGATCCGTCGACCGGCTATCTGCCGGCGCGCAAATGGCCTGTCATCCGCTATGGCCTTATCAGCTTGCTGGCTGCGGCCATCCTTGTGTTTGCCATCGAACTGATCGTGCGCGGCAACTTTGCCGGCACCATTGATTTCTTTCTGCAGCCTTTCAAACCCGGCTGGACCACGATCATCATTTTTGCGCTGATCCTCATCGGCCTCGACGCCGTGCTCGGCCGCAGTCATCAGAGCCTGATGATCGTCGCGCCGCTGACATTGTCGCTGGCGTTCGTCGGCCACCAGAAGTCGCTGTATCTCGGCGATCCGCTCTATCCGACCGATTTCCTCTATTCCCGGCAGATCGTGGCACTGATGCCGCTTCTGGTACGCGATCGCCCGGGAACCGCCATTGCCCTGGCGATCGGCATCGTCGGCGGGCTGTCGCTGCTCGTCTATGGCTGGCGGCTATGGCGCCGCCGCGTTCCGGCACTCAGCCACAAGGGCCGCCTTGCCCGGCTGACGCTGACGGTGCCGCTGATCGCCTTCTTCGTCTCCATCATGGACTATGCCACTTTCTCGTGGACACGCGACCGGCTGCAGATCATCCCGATCATGTGGGACCAGAAGGAAAACTATGCCTCGAACGGTTTTGCGCTCGCCTTCGCGCTGAACGTCCCGATGGCGCATGTCTCGGCGCCGCCCGGCTATTCCGGCAAGGCGATCGAAGCGATCGGCAAACCGCAGGTGACGGCTTCGGTACCCGCCGAGAAGCCCGACATCATCGTCGTCATGAGCGAATCCTTCTGGGATCCGACCAAGCTACCCGGCGTCACCATCACGCCCGACCCTATCCCCAATGTGCGGGCACTGCGCACGGGTTACATGTTCTCGCCCGAGTTCGGCGGCATGACGGCCAACATCGAGTTCGAGGCCCTGACCGGCTTTTCCAACGCCTTCCTGCCGGCGGGCAGCATTCCCTACCAGCAATATGTGCGGACACCGACTCCCTCGCTGGCGACCTTCCTGAAAAGTCAAGGCTACCGGGCGCGCGCTATCCATCCCGGCACTAACTGGTTCTGGAACCGGGGGGCCGTCTATGCCGATTTCGGCTTCAACGACTTCAAGTCCGAGGAGACGTTGCCGCCCATGCAGAAGCGCGGACCGCTCGCGTCGGACGCCGCGATGACCGACGAGATCATCCACGAAGCCGATACCAGCGCCGAGCCGGTCTTCTTTTTCGCCGTCAGCCTGCAGAACCACGGGCCGTATGAGCCGTATCGCTATAACAATCCGACCCACAAGGTGCAGGCGCCGATCAGCCAATGGGCGCGTGAATCGCTGTTGAGCTATGCCGAAGGCTCTTCCGACGCGGACCGCGGCCTCGAGCGGCTGATCGAATGGGCGAAGAAACGCGAGCGGCCGACCGTCATCGCGTTCTTCGGCGACCATCTGCCGCCACTTGGGCCGGTCTACGTCGAGACCGGCTTTCTGAAGGACAATGTTGCGCCGCGCAAGGAGGCGGCCGACCAGATGCTGCTGCACCACCAGACGCCGCTGATCGTCTGGTCGAATCGCAGCGGCCCGGCCGAGGATCTGGGCGCCGTCAGCCCGTCCTTCCTGCCCTACCATATCCTGAAGACAGCCGGCATCAGCCATCCCTATTACACCGGCTTCCTCGGACAGTTGCGAGAGCGCTACCGCGTTATCGACCGCAATTTGCTTTTGGCACCGGGGGGCGACGCCACCCCCGATTGGTCGCGTCAGAAAGAGATCGATCCGGCAATCCGCGACTTCCGTCTGCTGCAATACGACATGATGTTCGGCAAGCGCCATGCGGCGCCCGATTTCTTCCCCGAAACCACAGGCAAAGTGGCTGCACACACGAGTTGAGCAGCGGCGGCGGGAGAGCGGCCGACGTCGTTCAGTTCGTCAAGTGCAGCTGCGAAATCGAGCTTCCGATTTTCAGGAAGACGCTTTCGAGCTGACTGACGTCGTTGGTCGGGTAATAATCCAACGGCGACGATGCGCAGGCCTCGTAAAGCTTGCGGTTGGCTGCGGTGTCGGCCTGCAGCAGCACTGTGAATATCTGCACGTCCTGCTTCTTCAATGTGTTGCATACATTGGTTGTCCAATCGTCGACATTGCGCGCAGCCGCGGTCTGGTCGCTGGATCCAAACCGACCCGAGGCCAGGAATCCGTAGGAGCCATAGTCCGACTTCTGTGGCGTATCCTTCGCGCCATAGACAACATTCTCGCCGTCGGTGAGCAGCAGCACCGTTTTGGTCGCGCCTGACGCCCTGAACGGCGCGCCGTCGCTGTAAGGCGGTTCCGGCGAGAGCACCCGCATCCCCCATGACAAGCCTTCCGAAACATTGGTCCCCGAGCCGTTCCATTCGATCATCTCACCGACGGCCTTCCGCAATTTGTCGAAATCATCGGTCAGCGGCACTATCGGCGTCGGACAGGCCCGGTTTGGGCCGATAGTCAGTGGGCCTCTCTTGTCGTTGATCAGCTTCATCGTCGAAACACTGTACTTCGCCATGTCGCTGGTGAGGCCGGGAAGCACGGTGACAACGGTATCGTCGAGATAGGAATTGTTGTAGCCGGTCGCTGAATTGCCGTAGGAGCTGGTTGGATTTTTAGCGTTACCTGGATCGTCCGGCGCGAAATAGGGTACGAACAGGGTGTCCGGTTTGTTTTGGTCGGGCGAAATGTCGGAAACATTGTTGGTTCCGGGCCGCGCTTCGACGCAGCCTCTCCATTCGACGCCCAATTGCTTGAACAGGTCCATATGGTTGACGCGCTTGCCGCCGACCAAGGGGAAATTGGCGCCATTGTTCGGCGATTTGCCGGCCATGTCGATCCAGGCCGGATCGTAGTCCTCGCCCTTGACGTTGACCGCGGTGACGAACGGCACCACCGCGACACGTACGCTGCGCGTCGGCGACTTCGCCGCTTCGAGCATATCGATCAGGGCCGTCGCCGCCGTCCGCAATGCGCCGATGCGATCGTTGCTGGCCATCGACCCGGTATTGTCGAGCACCAGCACGACTTCGAGCTGATTGGTCGATTCGACGGCGCCGGCATCGACGGTGATGCGCTTGTCGTTGCCGAACAGGAAGGCGAAGTTCAAATTGACGTCCGACATGGCGACAGCCTTTGTCTGGATGTAATTGAGGCCCCTTTCCACGGTAAGCGTCGCTTCGGCGTTCCTCAACTCGCTGTGGCCGGCGACATTGGTCTGGAAGTAGCGGTCGAAGACGTCCTTGCGGGAAGCCTCGATGTCGCCGAGATGCGAAGATGCAAGGTTCGCGGCATCGAGCGCGTTCTGCAAGCTGACCTTGGCCCTCATCAAGGTGGACACGTCCACGGCAAAGGCGACCGCGGTCAGAACCGCAGGCAGCCCGAACGCCAGCATCAGGGCAAAGTTGCCGCTCTTCGAACGGCAGAATTTGTCGAAAAGCATTTTTGTCCCCAAAACCGCCTTGCTGCCGACCTCGCGCAGACTGTTTGCTTTTGCATCCGCATGATGAACGACGGGTTGCCGCCACGCCCGCCGGTGCTGGAACTTCGCATGGTGGTTAAGGTCCGGTTTCAGGAAATCCGTAAGCCTTGCCGTCGAGGCCCGTGGCGCTCTGGGACGGTAGGGCCGTTTGCCCTGTCGTTTGGCCTTGCTTTGCGGTCAAATTCCTGTATAGACGCCCGCAATCTGCCGGTCCTTGCTGGGGGCTGAACGGAGGGCCGGAGGTTTTTCGAAACCTTCGTGTGAAGCGAGAAGCGCTTCCGCCTCCCGTGTCTCCGCTCTCGACCGTCTCGTCATGCTCCTTTCTTCCCCGCCTTCGCAAGGATTGCGGGTCAGAGAAGTTGCAGAGGCTTTTGCCGCCGGGAACCGGGAGAGAAACGAAGAAAGGCACGAACACTATGGCTCTATACGAACATGTGTTTCTTGCCCGGCAGGACCTCTCGCAGCAGCAGGTCGATGCGCTTGTCGAACAGTACAAGGGCGTCATTACCGCGAATGGCGGGTCCGTCGGCCGGGTCGAGAACTGGGGACTGAAGTCCCTCACCTACCGGGTCAACAAGAACCGGAAGGCATATTATACACTCATGGACATCACCTGCCCGCCGGCCGCGCTCAATGAGATGGAGCGCCAGATGGGCCTGTCCGAGGACGTGCTGCGTTTCCTGACCATCAAGGTCGATGCGCATGAGGAAGGTCCGTCGGCAATGATGCAGAAGCGCGAAGAGCGCTCGGAACGCGGCGGCTTCGGCGACCGCGACCGTGGCGATCGTGGCCCGCGCTCATTCGGCGACCGCGATCGCGGGGACCGTGGTGATCGTCCGCCGCGCAGCTTCGGCGATAGCGGTGCCGATCGTGGCCCGCGCCGTCCGCGCGAAGGCTTTGAAGGAGCCGCAGAATAATGGTCGACATCAACCAGATCCCAACCCGGCGCCCCTTCCACCGCCGCCGCAAGACTTGCCCGTTCTCCGGCGCCAACGCGCCGAAGATCGACTACAAGGACGTGCGGCTTCTGCAGCGCTACATCTCCGAGCGCGGCAAGATCGTGCCATCGCGTATTACCGCCGTCAGCCAGAAGAAGCAGCGCGAACTCGCCAAGGCGATCAAGCGCGCCCGCTTCCTCGGCCTGCTGCCCTACGTGGTCCGCTAACACTGATTAGTTGACCATGATCTTATCCGAAAACCGGTTTCCACTTTTCGGGATCATGGTCTAGCCAGCGGGCGGTTCGCCGCCCGCTTTTTCACCGGCCACGACGGGCGTAGCCGGATCGAATACCAAATCCCGGGTTGGATTTCGACAAGAGATCCTAACTGCCGCGACAGGCAGGACAGCGACACAGGCGGCGACGCCCCAGCTTCCTGACCTGTTCCAGACAACTCGGCGCCGATCCTGAGGATAGCGCCCAAGCGAAGGAACAAAACCATGGAAGTCATTCTTCTCGAACGCGTTTCCCGCCTCGGCCAGATGGGCGATACCGTCAAGGTCAAGGACGGGTTCGCCCGCAATTTCCTGCTGCCGCAAGGCAAGGCGCTGCGCGCCAACGAAGCTAACAAGAAGAAGTTCGAGGGACAGCGGGCCCAGCTCGAAGCCCGCAACCTGGAGCGCAAGTCCGAAGCCGCGCAGATTGCAGAAAAGCTCGACGGCAAGAGCTTCATCGCCGTGCGCTCGGCCGGCGAAACCGGTCAGCTTTATGGTTCGGTCTCGACGCGCGACATCGCCGAGCTGGTGACGGCGGAAGGTTTTTCGGTCAACCGCAACCAGATCCTGCTCAACCAGCCAATCAAGACCATCGGCGTCACCAATGTGGCGATCGCGCTGCACCCGGAAGTCGAGGTTACCATCACACTCAACATTGCCCGCACGGCCGACGAAGCCGAGCGCCAGGCCAAGGGCGAAACACTGACCACCGCCGAAGCCATCTACGGCGAGGACATCAACGATAATGCGCGGCCGGAAAACTTCTTCGATCCGAATGCGGAGTTCGAAGGCGGCGAAGACAACGGCTGATCGTCATTCGTCGGCATTCGCCGGCTAATCGCTATTCTGGACCAATGCCCGGGCCCCGTACCCGGGCATTTTTATGCCAAATGGAACTTTTCGAACCCCTATATCTTGATGCAGAATAGGACAGCATGTCTGGCCGAGAGGGGACAATTGGTCATGAATATTCTGCTGAAACGCGTTCTCGACCGCCTGGTCCGCATAGGCAATCTCAAGGTGACAGGGCCGCAAGGCTCGATGGTGACTTTCGGTGACGGCAGCGGCGAGCCGGTGCACATGCACATCAAGACAAGGCATGCCGAGCGCGCAATAACCTTCGATCCGATGCTGGCGGTGCCGGAAGCCTACATGGACGGTGAACTCGACATTCTCGAGGGCGGCGTGCTGGGGGTGATGCGGATTGCCTTCCAGAACATGGGCAGCGGCGGTATCGATGCCACCTGGTCGAAGGCGATCGAAGGTCTGCGCCACGCCTTCCGGCGCCTGCAGCAGATCAACACGGCGTCGCGGGCGCGCCGCAACGTGCAGCGCCATTACGATCTGTCGGGCGACCTCTACCGCCTCTTCCTCGATGAGGACATGCAATATTCCTGCGCCTATTTCGAGCAGCCGGACATGACGCTCGACGAGGCACAAGCGGCCAAGAAGCGCCATATCGCCGCCAAGCTCAGGCTGAAGGCCGGCCAGACGGTTCTTGATATCGGCTCCGGCTGGGGTGGGCTTGGGCTCTATCTAGCCAAGGCGTTCGACGTCGACGTGCAAGGCGTGACGCTGTCGACCGAGCAGCACGGCGTCGCCACCGACCGCGCCCATGCGCAAGGCCTGCAAAACCGGGTGCATTTCGACATCAAGGACTATCGCGAGCTCAATGAGCGTTTCGACCGCATCGTCTCCGTCGGCATGTTCGAGCATGTCGGCGTCAATCATTTCCGCACCTTCTTCGACAAGTCGGCGACGCTGCTGAAGCCGGACGGCGTCATGCTGCTGCACACGATCGGCCGCTCCGGCGTGCCGTGGGCAACCAGCGCCTTCATCCGCAAGTACATCTTCCCGGGCGGCTACATCCCGTCGCTCTCCGAAGTGATGCCGGCCATCGAGAAATCGGGGCTCGTCGTCACCGATATCGAGGTCCTGCGGCTGCATTATGCGGAGACGCTAAAGCATTGGGGCGAGCGCTTCGCCGCCAACCGCGACAAGGCCAAGGCGATTTATGACGAGCGCTTCTGCCGCATGTGGGAGTTCTATCTTGCCGCCTCGGAAGCCGCTTTCCGCTGGCAGGATCTGGTGATTTTCCAAATCCAGATTGCCAAGAAGAACGACACGCTGCCGATGACGCGCGACTACATGGCCAGTTGCGAGAAGGCGCTGGAGATGCGCGATCTTGGACGTCGTGAAAAGGCTTCTGCGGCCAAGCCCACGCGCCGCCGCAAGGTGGCGGATCCGGAGTAGACTGCCTGCGATTGCACCATTGCCGCTTGCCATTGCCGGCTGGCACGCTGAAAAAGGTCTCGTCAACGCGGGACCTTTTTTCATGACCTACCTCCTCTACGTCGCCGCCGCACTTGCCGAGATCGCCGGCTGCTTTTCGTTCTGGGCGTGGTGGCGGCTGGACAAGTCGCCACTGTGGTTGGCGCCCGGTCTCGTCTCGCTCCTGCTATTTGCGTGGCTGCTGGCGCTGGTCGACGCCAGTGCGGCGGGCCGGGCCTATGCCGCCTATGGCGGCATCTACATTGCCGCCTCGCTGGTCTGGCTGTGGCTGGCGGAAAGCGTGCGCCCAGACCGCTGGGACCTTGCCGGTGCCGCGATCTGCATCGTTGGCGCCTCGGTCATCGTGCTCGCACCTCGGGCGGCGTAAGCGATGGAACTGCCTGTCCCACTTAGACAAGGCGTCGACCGCCTCCTCGAAAAAGTGCCGTTGCCGATGCTTAAGCAAGCGGCCAGGACGCTGTCGGACCGTTACCGCGCAGAGTTGCGCGACGGCCGCCTGCACATGGCCGAAGACATGGCGGTGAAGGCCTATCTGGCAACGCGGCTACCGGCGACCTATGCGGCCGTTCGCGCCAGCCTCGATGCGGTGGGCGAGTCTCGGCCCGACTATGCTCCGAAGACCTTGCTCGATGTCGGCGCCGGCCCTGGCACGGTGCTTTGGGCCACAATCAATCTTTGGCCGGATCTCGAACAGGCGGTGCTGCTCGAGGCCGGCGCCGCGGTACGAAGGGTCGGCGAAGCACTTGCCGCGGATTCGATCACGGCCAGGACCGCCTGGCGGACCGGCGACATCACCATCGACCTGGTCGATCTGGAGCCGGCCGATCTGGTGACTTCAGCCTATGTGCTGGACGAGATCGCGCCGGCATCGCTGGCAAAACTCGTCGACCGGCTCTGGCAGCTGACCGCAGACACGCTGCTGGTGGTCGAGCCGGGCACGCCGGCCGGCTGGCAGCGTATTCTTGCCGTGCGGCGGCAGCTGATCGAGGCGGGCGCGCACGTGCTTGCGCCCTGCCCGCATGAGGCGCCCTGTCCGCTCGTCGCCCCCGACTGGTGCCATTTCGCCCGCCGCGTCGCCCGCTCGCGCCTACACCGTCTGGCCAAGGATGCCGAGGTGCCGTGGGAGGACGAGAAATTCATCTTTGTCGCGGCCTCCCGCCATCCGGCCGCTCCGCCTCGAGCGCGAGTGATCGCACCGCCGAAGTCGGGCTCCGGCAAGGTCTTGCTGAAGCTTTGCGAACAGGATGGGGGTGCTGCCGAGCGACTGTTCACCAAGCGCGACGGCGAGACGTTCAAGGCCGCGCGGCGACTGGATTGGGGTGATGCCTTGCCGGAATGACCGGCAGCTATTTTCCTGTTTTGTTCTCGCCTGAGAACGGCTAGGCTCGCCATCTTGATTCGAGTCAATCGAGATTCTTTCCACCGAAAGATCCTGGCTGTGAATCGCGGGCATCAAAGTTGGTTGGTTGGGGACTGATGCAGATAAGTCATCACCGACTTGTCTCGTTCTGATATCGAGAGACGGGGATCAGGACCGGGGACATCATGGCAGAGGCAGCACGAAAATTCGGCGTGGCGGAAACACCGCTCTATCGCGAGGCGCCGAACAACATCGAGGCCGAGCAGGCGCTGCTCGGCGCCATACTGGTCAACAACGATGCCTTCTACCGCGTCTCCGACTTCCTGAAGCCCGGCCATTTCTACGAGCCGCTGCATAGAAAGATCTTCGAGGTCGCGGCCGAGCTCATCCGCATGGGCAAGATCGCGACGCCGATCACGCTGAAGACCTTCCTGCCGGCCGACGAGAAGGTCGGCGACATGACGGTGGCGCAATATGTCGTGCGGTTGGCGGTCGAGGCCGTCACCGTCGTCAACGCCACCGACTATGGCCGCGCCATCTACGATCTGGCGACGCGGCGCGCGCTGATCACTGTCGGCGAGGACATGGTCAACATCGCCTATGACGCGCCGGTCGACATGTCGCCCTCCGACCAGATTGAGGATGCCGAGCGGCGCCTGTTCGAGTTGGCCGAGACCGGCCGCTACGACGGCGGCTTCGAGAGCTTCACCGATGCCGTCAAGACCGCCGTCGACATGGCCAATGCGGCTTATATGCGCGACGGGCATTTGTCGGGCGTTGCTACCGGCTTGCGCGATCTCGACCGCCGCATGGGCGGCCTGCAGTCGTCCGACCTGATCATCATTGCCGGCCGCCCCGGCATGGGCAAGACCTCGCTCGCCACCAATATCGCCTTCAACATCGCCGAGGCCTATGTCCCGGCGCAGCAGGCGGACGGCTCGTTCAAGGCGGCCAATGGCGGCGTCGTCGGCTTCTTTTCGCTCGAAATGTCATCCGAACAGCTGGCCACCCGCATTATTTCCGAACAGACGGAAATCCCGTCGTCGAAAATCCGGCGCGGCGAGATCAGCGAGATGGATTTCGAAAAGCTGGTCGCCTGCTCGCAGACAATGCAGAAAATCCCGCTGTTCATCGACCAGACCGGCGGCATTTCCATCGCTCAGCTGTCGGCCCGCGCGCGTCGCCTGAAGCGCCAGCGCGGCCTCGACGTCATCGTTATCGACTATATCCAGCTGATGCAGGGATCGAGCGCGAAATCCTCGCAAAACCGCGTCCAGGAAATCACCGAGATCACCACCGGCCTCAAGGCACTAGCCAAGGAGCTGGCGGTGCCGATCATCGCGCTGTCGCAGCTGTCGCGCCAGGTCGAGAGCCGCGATGACAAGCGCCCGCAGCTTTCGGATCTGCGCGAATCGGGCTCCATCGAGCAGGACGCCGACGTGGTGCTGTTCGTCTACCGCGAGGAATATTACCTGAAGAACCGCGAGCCGAAGCCGGGCACCGACGAATACATCAAATGGGAACACGAGATGAACGAGATGCGCGGTAAGGCCGAGGTCATCGTCGCCAAGCAGCGCCACGGCCCAACGGGATCGGTCAGCCTCGCCTTCCAGGGCGAATTCACCCGCTTCTCGGACCTCGCCGAGGAGCATCATTTGCCGGATCGGTTCGAGTAGGCATTGTCGCGGAGCAGCCGATTGGACTTTAGCGATATCTACCAAAGGATAAAATTCGAAGAGTATGACATCTCCGAGGATGAACGCGCGCAACTCACTGAATATTTGAGATCTGCCGGGTCAATTTCTCGCACGGAATCGCACGCCGGTTTGCTGGTGTTCTGCTACTCGAGCGAACCGACGCCCGAGAACGTTGAATTGGTGAGGAAATTCCTTGCCAAGCATGTCGAAGACTATACGCGAAGCGCGGCAGTGACCGGCCTCTATCGGATTTGGAAGCTGGGAACGACTCGCGACATCGATGATCTTCTGGGCCTTTTGGCACTTTGGTCAGGGGACTCTCGGCAGAGTACGTCTGTCGCTGCGATCGGGTGTGCATTCCTTCTCATGCATCGGCTTCAGGACCGCCGCCTCTCGTTAGCGCTCAGGCGATTGTTCGAAACGCTGCATGAAGAAGTCAGGCGAGACAATGATTTGGCGGTAAATTTGTTCATCTATGCATGTTGGTCGGCATACGACAATTGGGCTCAGAGCAACGGCCAGCGCCGCACTCATTTCGATACAGTCGAAAATGCTTTGCCGATTTACTGGGATCGTTCCAAATACCTCTTGGAACCAATAAACTGATGGCCAAATCCCGTATCCAGTTCATCTGTCAGAATTGCGGATCGGTGCATCAGCGCTGGGCTGGCAAATGCGATGCCTGCGGCGAGTGGAACACGCTGGTCGAGGAAGGTACGTCAGGCGGTATCGGCTCCGGCCCGGCCAATACGCGCAACGCCCGCAAGGGCCGTGCGGTGGTGCTGACCAGCCTCTCCGGCGACATCGAGGACGCGCCGCGCATCGTCTCCGGCATCGGCGAACTCGACCGGGCCACCGGCGGCGGCTTCGTGCGCGGCTCGGCGCTGCTGGTCGGCGGCGATCCCGGCATCGGCAAGTCGACGCTGCTCACCCAGGCCGCGGCCGCGCTGGCGGCAAAGGGCCACCGCATCGTCTATGTCTCGGGCGAAGAGGCGGTCGCGCAGATCAGGCTGCGTGCCCAGCGGCTCGGCGTCGCCGACACCCCGGTCGAGCTCGCCGCCGAAACCAATGTCGAGGACATCCTCGCCACCATCGCCGATGGCAAGCGGCCGGATCTGGTCATTCTCGATTCGATCCAGACGCTGTGGACCGATATGGCCGATTCGGCGCCCGGCACGGTGACCCAGGTGCGTGCCGCCGCCCAGGCGATGATCCGCTACGCAAAATCCACAGGGGCGGCGATCGTTCTGGTCGGCCACGTCACCAAGGAGGGCCAGATCGCCGGACCGCGCGTTGTCGAGCACATGGTCGACGCGGTGCTCTATTTCGAGGGCGAAGGCGGCCACCACTACCGCATCCTGCGCACGGTCAAGAATCGCTTCGGGCCAACCGATGAGATCGGCGTCTTCGAAATGTCGGACAAGGGCTTGCGGGAAGTCGCCAACCCGTCCGAGCTTTTCCTCGGTGAGCGCCATGCGAAGTCGCCGGGTGCCGCGGTTTTCGCCGGCATGGAAGGCACACGGCCGGTGCTGGTCGAGATCCAGGCGCTGGTGGCGCCATCGACGCTGGGCACACCGCGCCGCGCCGTCGTCGGCTGGGACGGTGCCCGGCTGTCGATGATCCTGGCGGTTCTGGAAGCCCATTGCGGCGTCCGCTTCGGCACGCACGACGTCTATCTCAACGTTGCCGGCGGCTACCGCATTTCGGAGCCGGCGGCCGACCTGGCAGTGGCGGCGGCACTGGTTTCCTCGCTCACCGGTCTTGCCCTTCCCGCCGATTGCGTCTATTTCGGCGAAATCAGCCTTTCGGGTGCGGTGAGGCCGGTTGCGCATGCGCAGCAGCGCCTCAAGGAAGCCGAAAAGCTGGGTTTCGGACGCGCGGTTCTGCCCTTGGGCAGCGAGGAACTTGTTGGTGGTAATGGGGTCGGGGGGATCGGAGCCGGCGCTTTCCAGCCCACCGAGCTTGCCGATCTCGTGGCGCGCATAGCCGGCTCTCGGCGCAGCCGCGCCGACGAGCAAGAGTGATGCGGCTCGTCGGGCCGTGAAAAAGAGATCGGAGTGGGGCGAAAAACATGCCGATTACGCTGCTTGACGGAATTCTCGTCGGCTTCACCCTGGTCTCGGCGATGCTCGCTATGGTTCGCGGCTTTTCGCGCGAGATCCTGTCGATCATCTCCTGGGCAGCCGCCGCGGCCGCCGCCTTCTTCTTCTACAAGCCGGTGCTGCCTTACATTCAGCCCTATGTCGACAACGAAAAGGCCGCCATGGCGGCGGCCGCCGGTATCGTCTTCATTGTCGCGCTGATCGTCGTTTCGGTCATCACCATGAAGCTCGCCGACTGGATCATCGATTCCAGGATCGGCGCGCTCGATCGTACACTTGGCTTCCTCTATGGCGCGGCGCGCGGCATCCTGGTCGTCGCTGTCGCGCTGCTTTTCTTCAATTGGCTGGCCGGCGCCAAGGCTCCAGGCTGGATTGCCAACGCCAAGTCAAAGCCGTTGCTCGAATCGATCGGCGCCAAGCTCGAAAGCCTACTGCCCGAGGATCCGGAAAACGCCATCCTCAACAAGCTCAATCCGAATCAGCCGGCCACCGAGACGCCTCTGGCCCCCGACGCGCCTGCAGCGGAAGCCCCTGCCGCCGGCGACGACGCCACTGCTCCGGCACCCGACGACAGCGATGCGCCGCCGGCCGACAATGCGCCCGCGACGCCGGCACCTGCAAACCCGGCGCCGGCAAACTGATTTCGACAGACTTGCGAGGCTCAAGACTGTCGATCATGTGAACGCCGCACGACGTGCGTTGCTTTCGATGCGCTATGACCTTATATGGCGACTTTAGCGGAGCTTGAGCCCCAATGGCAGCCTCAGTGGCAGACGCAGACGACGTGCTTTCCGCCGAAGCCGACGACCATTTCCACGACGAATGCGGCGTGTTCGGCATTTTCGGCCGGCAGGACGCCGCAGCCATCGTAACGCTCGGTCTGCATGCGTTGCAGCATCGAGGCCAGGAAGCGGCCGGCATCGTTTCCTATGACGGCACCCAATTCCATGTCGAACGCCATGTCGGCCTGATCGGCGACACCTTTACTAAGCAGCGTGTCATCGACAGCCTGCAAGGCAACCGTGCCATCGGCCACACACGCTATGCCACCACCGGCGGCGCCGGTCTGCGCAATATCCAGCCTTTCTTCGCCGAACTTGCCGATGGCGGCTTTGCCGTCGCCCATAACGGCAATCTCACCAACGCCATGACCGTTCAGCGCGCCCTGCAGAAGCAAGGCGCCATCTTCTCTTCCACCTCCGACACCGAAACGCTCCTGCACCTGGTTGCCACCAGCAAAGAGCGCGACCTGAATTCGCGCTTCATCGATGCGGTGCGCCAAGTCGAAGGCGCCTTCTCGCTGGTGGCGATGACGTCCAAGAAGATGATCGGGTGCCGCGACCCGCTCGGCATCCGCCCGCTGGTGCTCGGCGATCTCGACGGCGCCTGGATTCTCGCCTCCGAGACCTGCGCGCTCGATATTATCGGTGCGCGTTTCGTGCGCGACCTGAAGCCCGGCGAAATGGTCGTCGTCACCAGCAAGGGCATCGAAAGCCTGTTCCCGTTCGAGCCGCAGAAGACCCGCTTCTGCATCTTCGAATATGTCTATTTCGCGCGGCCGGATTCGTCGGTCGAAGGCCGCAACGTCTATGAAGTGCGCAAGCGCATCGGCGCCGAGCTGGCGCAGGAAAGTCCGGTCGAGGCCGACATCGTCGTGCCGGTGCCGGATTCGGGCACGCCGGCGGCGATCGGCTTTTCGCAGGCCGCGGGCATTCCGTTCGAGCTCGGCATCATCCGCAATCACTATGTTGGCCGCACCTTCATCCAGCCCGGCGATTCGATCCGCCACATGGGTGTCAAGCTCAAGCACAACGCCAACCGCCGCATGATCGAAGGCAAGCGCGTGGTGCTGGTGGACGATTCGATCGTGCGCGGCACCACCAGCCAGAAGATCGTCCAGATGGTGCGCGATGCCGGCGCCAAGGAAGTGCATATGCGCATCGCTTCGCCGCCGACGCGCGCCTCCTGCTTTTACGGCGTCGACACACCGGAAAAGTCGAAGCTGCTGGCGTCGCGCATGTCGGTGGAGGAGATGGCCGAGTTCATCCGCGTCGATTCGCTCGGCTTCCTGTCGATCGACGGGCTCTACCGCGCCGTCGGCGAGGCCGGCCGCGACAACGAGCAGCCGCAATTCTGCGACGCCTGCTTCACCGGCCAGTATCCGACCCGGCTTGCCGACTTCGAAGGCTCCGACAATGTGCGCACGCTGTCGCTGTTAGCGGCCGGCGGGTCTTAGAATTCCGATCCGGACGGAGGTAAGACATGAGCGCTCGACGAGGCTTATGGCAAGCCCTCAAGGATTCACTCTCATTTGCAAAATCCTTGCTCAAAGATCAGATTAGATCTGAGGTCGATATCGATACGCCTCTCGGTAATGGATTTCTTTTTTGCCAAGCTAGAGAGGCGAGGGAGACTCAGGACAAGTATGTCGTCGTCAAAGCCATTGATGGTGATGCAACGGTTTTTGTCCCTCTTGATGAGAATTCCGCCAAACAATTGATTGCCTTCATTCAGCTGTCGTTCTTAGACCAGCAACCCAAGAATAGCTCATGACCCCTCCCCTCGATCTCTCCGGCCGCGTTGCGGTCGTCACCGGCGCCTCGCGCGGTATCGGCTATTTCATCGCCAGGGAGCTTGCCGCGGCCGGTGCGCATGTGATTGCGGTTGCTCGCACCGTCGGCGGGTTGGAAGAACTCGACGACCAGATCAAGGCAGGTGGCGGACAGGCGACGCTGGTACCGCTCGATCTTGCCGACATGGCTGGGATCGACCGGCTGGGCGGCGCCATCCACGAGCGCTGGGGCAAGCTCGACATACTGGTCGCCAACGCCGCTGTGCTCGGCGTCATCGCCCCGATCGGCCATGTCGAGGCCAAGACCTTCGAGAAGGTGATGACCATCAACGTCACCGCAACATGGCGGCTGATCCGCTCGGTCGACCCGCTGCTCAGGCTTTCCGATGCCGGCCGTGCTATCGTGCTGAGCTCCAGCCTTGCCCACTCCGCACGCGCCTTCTGGGCGCCTTATGCGGCGTCGAAGGCGGCGGTCGAGGCCATGACGCGTTCATGGGCGCATGAGACCGAAAACCTGCCGCTCAGGGTCAATGCCGCCGATCCCGGGGCAACGCGCACCGCGATGCGGGCGCAGGCCGTACCCGGCGAGGATCCTGAAACACTGCCGCACCCTTCGGAGATCGCCAAGCGTATCGTGCCGCTGGCCAGCCCTACGCTCAAGGAGACCGGGCTGATCTTCCAGGCCAAGCACAATCGCTTTGTCGCCTACCGGCAGCCGGAGTAGCCACACATCGCATTTTGCCGGAAGAATTGCGCCGGCACCAACGTTGTTCGGGTGCCACAATTCGAGAAACGGAGGACCATATGCGGAGACTGCTTCTCTTGACTGCCACCGCGCTGCTTGCAGTGATCGGCGCCGCGTCGTCGCAGGAGGCAACGATGAGCTTTTTCGTCACCAGCGTCGGCTCCGGCAAAGGCGCCGATCTCGGCGGTCTCGCCGGCGCCGACGCCCATTGTAGTTCACTGGCCGAAGCCGCGGGCGTTACCGGCAAGACATGGCGCGCCTATCTCTCGACCAGCGATACCGATGCACGCGACCGTATCGGCAAAGGCCCGTGGTTCAACGCCAAGGGCGTCAAGATCGCCGATGATGTCGCTTCCCTGCATAGCGATGCCAACGCCATCACCAAACAGACGGCACTCGACGAAAAGGGCCAAATGGTCAACGGCCGCGGCGACACGCCCAACCGGCACGACGTGTTGACCGGCTCCAAGCCGGATGGCACGAAAATAGCCGACCAGACCTGCGGCGACTGGACGCTGAGCGAAGCAGAAGGTGTGGCGATGATGGGTCATCACGATCGTACCGGCCTCGATGATTCGGCAGCCGCCAAATCGTGGAATTCCTCGCATGCGTCACGCGGTGGCTGCAGCCAGGAAGCGCTGAAGGGCACCGGCGGCGACGGCCTGTTCTATTGTTTTGCGGTGAACTGAACCAAAACGACCCGACGTCACGTGGCTGTGATGCCGTGGCTTAACGCCGCGCTTTGGCCCAGCTTTCGCCGCTGGGCCGGAGTTGCTAGGATCGTGCGACTCCCAAAACAAGCAGAGCGAGGAAATACTCATGGCGGCACCGAGCGTAGCGTTAGTCTGGTATCTGGTGATCGCCGGCCCGCAAGGCGGCATGGTCGTGCTGCCCAGCACATTCGACACCCGCGAACAGTGCGCCTTCGCCATAACCGAATACCAGAAGCAACCGACGCCGGCCGGCTGGTCGGTGCAGTGCGTGCCGAGCGCCTCGCCCTTCGCCGACGAGGGCGACGCCGAGGAGCCGTCGGCGCAGTAGGACAGCGTGATCTCCCCCTCGAGGGGGAGATAGCCGACAGGCCAGAGGGGGTTGGTCCGACCGGGCTCGGCCTGCTGCAGCGGTTGCCGCTTCACGCGAGACAACCCCCTCTGTCGCCTTCGGCGACATCTCCCGCTCAAGGGGGGAGATCGTCAGCGTCGCGCGCTTACCGTCAGCTCCGGCTTCTGGCTGATGGTCTGGAACACGACGCAGTAGCGCTCGGTCAGCTTGAGCAGCGCATCGATGCGCTCCTGCGGCTCGTCGGTGTCGAGGCCAAATGTCAGCCGGATGGCGCGGAAGCCAACCGGCGCATCCTTTGCCACGCCAAGCGTGCCGCGAAAGTCTAGGTCGCCTTCGGCTTCCACCGTGGCGGCCCCAAGCTTGAATTCCAGCGCCGTCGCTACCGCCTTCAGCGTGACGCCGGCGCAAGCCACCAGTGCCTCCAGCAGCATGTCGCCGGAGCAGAGTTCGAGCCCGGTGCCGCCGGTCGCCGGATGCAGCCCGGCAATGGCGATCGCCCTGCCTGTCTCGACCTTGCAGGCGATCGATTGGTCGTCGATCGAGCCTTTGGCGCGGAGAGTAATCAGCGCGCGCGAGGCGTCGTCGCGATAGGCCACCTTCAGCGGCGCCTGCATGGCCTTCAATGCGATCGCATCCATTTCGTTTCTCTCCCATAGTTGCCTGGCTTCGCTGCCTAACGGCGATGCCGCCTGCCCAAACGCAAGTCTCCACTGGCGTAGCGCTTGGCAGGGTTTCGCCCGTATAGCCTGACGATACGGGGAGCATCCAACGCCTTCACACCGTCTCTCGCAACACATTCGTAAGGCCGCCGGACATATGGCCGATATCGCCATCGCGGAAACCCGCGAACGGGTTCTTGCCGGAATCCTGTTCACCGGGGCTGCCTACCTGCTGTTTTCGATGCAGGACGCCTCGAGCTGACACTATGGTGTCAGGAAGGGGCAGCGCAGGCTGGTGAGATGACGGGATCGCTGGACATGCCATGCACAGTGGAAAGCGCCCGCGAGCGTACCCTCGGCTTCATCCTGGTCTCGGCATCGGCGGCCGTCTTCGGCCTCACCGGCGTGCTGACCAAATCGATCCATGCCGACCCGCTGACCATTACCTGCTGGCGCGGCTTCGTCGGCTCGATCCTGATCAGCCTCTATGTCCTATGGCGCCGCCAGCGCTCCGGCGGTCGCGACAGCTTGCGGCTCGGCTGGCGAGGCTGGCTGCTGGCGATCGAGGGCGCACTCGCGAGCATCGCCTTTATCTCGGCGTTCAAGTTCACCTTTGTCGCCAATGTCGCGATCATCTATGCCACGGCCCCGTTCGTCACCGCGCTGCTGGCCCTCCTGTTGGTCCGCGAGCCGTTCCGGCTGCAGACGCTTGCCGCCGCTGCTGTGTCACTATGCGGTGTGGCAATCATGGTCTGGTCCGGCTTCGGCACCGGCCATTTGTTCGGCGACGGGCTGGCGCTGCTGATGACGATCGGGAGCGCGCTCTACATGATCATGGTGCGCGCCTTCCGCGACACGCCGGTGGTGTGGGCGGGTGCGGTGTCGGCATTCCTTCTGTTCGTGCTCGGCTGGTTCGTCGCCGATCCGCTGGCTGTCTCGGCCAGGGACGCTGTGCTTCTAGCCACCTTCGGCGCCTCGTTCGCGCTGGCTTCGATCCTGTGGACGGAGGGCACCCGGCTTATTCCAGCGGCCGAGTCCGGATTGCTGGGTTCAGCTGAAGTGCCATTCGCGATCCTGTTTGCCTTCCTGTTCCTGGCGGAGATCCCGCCGGCAGCCAGCATGGTCGGTGGCGCCATCGTGCTTTGCGCGGTGTTCGCTCACGCCGGCCGCGACTGGCTGATGGCCAGGCAGCGCGCAGCGGATGCATGACCAATCCTCGCCGCGTCCGAGCGCGAGTTGGTGGTCCGATCACGAGAAATCCGGTCCTGAAAATTAATTTGAAAAGTCATGGAACCATCATAGGGCTCAGGCATTATGGCTGCGACGGGCCACCCCAAGTCCCCCCAAACCCCTCGGCCCGTCCTACTTAGAAGCCGACCGCAAGGTCGGCTTTTTCTTTGCTGGCTCGATTGGCCAAGGCCAGGTTGCCGCTGAACAACGCGGCCAGATCCTGCGCCGGCCGGTCGGCATCCTCACGCAAGCGGACGGCGAATTCGGCGACCGGCACCGGCGGCAGATCAAGATCGCGCGGCGCCTCGACGATGCCGGAATGAGCGAAGCGCGCCGTCCTCAACGTCAAGGCGATGCCGGCGTGCACCGCCGTGCGCAGGCCGGCAAGGCTGGCACTGCCGGCAGCAATGCGGTAGCGACGGCCGGCCGCATCGAGTGCACTGGTCGCCGCTTCGCGAAACCCGCAATGGGGATCGAGCAGCGCCAAGGGCAGTTCGTCGTGGCGGGTGGCCAGCCCGTTTTGTGAGCAAAGCCAGATCATTGGTTCCTTGAGCACACCGACTTCGTCCCGTGTCGGCACCTGCCGCATGGCAATGGCCAGATCAAGGATGCCGGCCTGCAAAGCCTGCGCCAGTTCGGCGGAACGGCCGACGCGCAGTTCGATCCTGACGCGCGGATGGCTGACAGCAAAAGCCCTGAGAAGCTGCGGCAAGCCGCTGTCGGCGAAATCCTGCGTGGTGCCGATGGCGACGCGTCCGTCGGCGTGCGCGCCTTTGAGGGCCAGCCACGCCTCGCGGTGCGCGGCAAGGATGCGACGCGCGTGAACGATCAGATCCTCGCCTGCCGGCGTCAGGCCGCGCCCTCGCCCCTGCGGCACCAGCAGCGGTTCGCCGACAACATCCTCCAGCCGCTGCATCTGCGCGGTCACTGCGGACGGCGAGCGACCGACGATCGACGCGGCCCGCGCCAGGGAACCGCCATCGACGAAAGCGAGGAAAGTCTTGAGGAGGTCGGGATCGAACATCTGCATAATTCGATACTATCAAAGTGTTTATCAAAAACAATTCGATTTTTTTGATCAAAGGACGATGGCATGATTTTCTCGACGGCGAAGAGGCGCCGCTTGAAACCGAGGAGAAGAAATATGCCGATCATCAATGTCAGCGTTACCGGCAAGCCCGATGCCGCTTTGTCCGCCGCCATTGCCAAGGAAGTGACCGAACTGACGGCCACGCATCTGCGCAAGGACGCGACGATCACAGCTGTTGCCATTTCCTATCACGACCCCGAGCACTGGTTCGCCGGCGGCAAGTCGCTGGCCGAACATGGCACCAACACGGCCTGGCTCGACATCAAGGTTGTCGACGGCACCAACACCAAGCTCGAACTGGAGGCGTATCTGCAGGCAATTTTCGCGGCATTCGGCCGGCTGCTGGGTAAGGTGCATGAGGAAAGCTACGCCCTCGTGCATGAAGTGCCTGCGGCCGCGTATGGCTTTGGCGGCAAGACGCAGGAATTCCGCTTCATCAGCGGAAGGATGAAAGCGGCGTAGCTGCGATAGGCAGCCGAGCCGAATCAAGAAGGAAAAATGGAGCCGCATTGACGTTGATCCAACTTCGGCTAGGTTCTCACCCGAAGCGGCCATTGAAGAGCCGTGACGTGAGATCGTTGGGAGATGCGGCGATGATCCTGACACTGGCGCTGCTTGCGGGTCTTGTCGCGGCCTGGCTGCTGATCGGCGTGGTGGAGAAGTTCCGCCTCGGCCTGCGTTTGAGCCAGGCGCTGCTCTACGTGCCGTTCAAGCTCGCCTACCGGATCAGCGACGAGCGCATCAAGATTGCGCGCAGGTCGGTGGCCCCGGTCATCTATGTCATCTGGCATCAGTCACGCATCGAGCCGGCGCTGATGCTGTCGCTGCTGCCGGAGGACACGCTGCACATCCTCGACCAGGCTTCGGCCAGATCGCCGTGGCTGGAGCCGTGGCGCGAGCTCGGCCGCACCATCGCCTTCAACGCCGAGCATGTCTTCGTCAGCCGCAGATTGGTGCGGGTGCTGAAGGGCAAGGGCCGGCTCGCCGTTTACCTGCCGGATGCGGTCGAGCCAGACGTCAAGTCGTTTCGGTTGTTTCGCGCCATCACCCGTATCGCCATGCAGGCCGACGCCCGTATCGTGCCGGTCTTCGTTGCCGGCGCACGCAGCCTGCCGGCCTCGCTGACGCCGGCGGACAAGGCGCCGCGCCATTGGTTTCCGCAGCTGTCGATCAGCGCACTGGAGCCGATGACCATCGCCGAGCTGGTGGCGCGGAACCCAGATCAGGCCTCCAACACCAATGCGCTGTTTGATCGCTTCGCCGAGGCCAGGCTTTTCGGCAGTGATCTCGACCGAGGGCTGTTCCTCGCCATGCGCGATGCGGCCGACCGTGTTGGCGCTTCGCACCCAATAATCGAGGACGTCATTGGCGGTGCCCTGAGCTACCGGAAAGTGTTCATCGGCGCCAGGGTTTTGGGCCGACGGTTCGAGGCAATAACAGCGCCGGGCGAAGCGGTTGGGCTGCTCCTGCCCAACGCCAATGGCGTCGTGCTGTCGTTCGTCGGACTTTTGTCGGCTGCGCGGGTGGCAGCAATGATCAACTATACCGCCGGCCCGGCCAGCGTCACCGCCGCCATCCGCACGGCGATGATCCGAACCGTGGTCTCCTCACGCGCCTTTGTCGAAAAGGCCAACCTCGCCGACATCGTCGAGGCGGTGGAAAAGGGCGGGGCGAAACTGCTGTGGCTGGAGGATGTCCGCGCAAGCGTGACCGTGCTGGACAAGGCCGCAGCCGGCTTGCTGTGGCGCTGGCCGTTGCAGCGCCAGGATGCAGCCAAGCCGGCGGTGATCCTGTTCACCTCCGGCTCGGAAGGCACGCCCAAGGCCGTGGTGCTGTCGCACCGGAACCTTCTTGCCAATGCGATGCAGGCGGAAGCTCGCATCACCATCTCGCCGGCCGATATCCTGCTCAACGTGCTGCCGGTGTTCCACTCGTTCGGGCTGACCGGCGGCACCATCCTGCCGCTGGTCACCGGAGTAAAGCTGTTCCTCTACCCGTCACCGCTCCACTACAAACTTATTCCGGAGGTGGCGCGCAAGGTCCGGCCGACGGTGATGTTCGGCACCGACACGTTCCTCGCCAACTATGCCCGCACCGCCAAGGACGGCGATTTTTCCAGCCTGCGCTTCGTCGTGGCCGGTGCCGAGGCGGTGAAGCCGGAGACTCGCCGGGTTTACCGCGAGCGCTTCCAGGCCGAGATCATCGAAGGTTTTGGCTTGACCGAGGCCGCACCAGTGGTTGCCGTCAACACCGCCATCCACGGCCGCGATGGAACGGTCGGGCGGCTGCTGCCGGCCATGCGCATGAAACTCGAACCGGTCGAAGGCATCAGCGACGCCGGCCGGCTGTGGCTCGACGGGCCGAACCTGATGATGGGCTACATGACCGGCGACCGGCCTGGCGAGTTGCAGCCGCTCGAAGGCTGGCACGACACCGGCGATATCGTTTCGGTCGATCGCGAAGGCTTCATCACCATTCGCGGCCGCGCCAAGCGCTTCGCCAAGATAGCCGGCGAGATGGTATCGCTTGGTGCGGTCGAGATGCTGGTGCAGTCGCTGTGGCCGGAAGAGCATCACGCCGTGGTAGCGGTGCCGGACAAGCGGCGCGGCGAGCGCCTCGTTCTGGTCACCACCGCCGACAATGCCGATCCCCACGAATTGCGCGAATTCGGCAAAAAAGCCGGCGCGGCCGAACTGATGGTGCCGAACGACATCGTCAAGGTCGAGGAGATCCCTGTACTGGGCTCCGGCAAGACCGACTATGTCTCGACTAGAAAGCTGGCACTCGAGAGGCTGGGACTGAGCGCAGCCGCCTAAGGTTTGCTGTCGAGAACTCTAAAGCGCGTCGCGTTCGACCGGCCTTGTGCGACGCGCTTTAGATTCTTGCTTTTATGCATGCGGTTATCGCAAAACCGCTGCACACTTTTGCGCGAATGCATTAGAAGACCACCACCGACAACAGCAGAATGGCGCCGACGGCCATCATCAGCAGGCCCGGCCAGTTCTGCGACAGGCCGAGAAAACGGAGCCCGCGCCGCCGCGGCTCCAGGGTCGGACCTGGTGTTGCGAGATTAGGCGGACTGTCCGGCGCGGTGGAGACAGCGGCCGGTTCACTAAGCCGCCCGCGCATGATGGCTGCTACCGCCATATAGACGAGGCCGGCGACAGTCAGTAACACGCCGATGAGGATGACAGCCATTTCTCCTCGTTTCCGTGGTTCTGCGCCCGATGCGGCAGCTTGCGCGACGTAGATGACATACCACGAGCAGCCGCTCAGACGGACCTACCAAACACAAACGGTCTAGCCGCCCAGCAAGTTCCGAAAATGGGGTTTTTGAGGTGCATTCCACAGCGCCGCGCGCTGTGTGAGCCGGTCCTGAGTCTAAACGGACGACCCTTTTCGGAATCATGCACTGCCAGGCGCAACGCGAACTCGCACCAAATCTGTCAACCAATATCCGAGGACGGCACCTTCTCGCCTTCGCGCTTGGCGCGTCTCGAATAGGCGCGCACGCTGAACGGCAAGAAGACCAGATAGCCGGCAACCGAGGCCGTCAGCGTATACCAGGGATAGGTCATCAAAAGCAGGACGTAGAGGACGACTGCGAGGATGATCGGCAGCACCCTGTCGCCCGGTATCCTGACGCTCTTGCCGGAATAGACGGGCAGTCTGCTGACCAGCAGGAACGCCACCAATATTGTAAAGCCGGTGGCAATGAAGGCTGCCAGGCGGCTGGGTTCAAGCCCAAGCCTGAGGAAGAACAGATAGAGCGGCAGCATCACCAGCACCGCACCCGCCGGCGCCGGCACGCCGACGAAATATTCGGTCTGCCACTGCGGACGGTCGAGCTCTTCGTCGAGCACGTTGAAACGGGCAAGCCTCATCCCACAGGCGATGGTGAACAGCAGCGCGGCGATCCAGCCCGGCGAACCTGCCCTGTCGAGCAGAAAGGCATAGAGCACCAGCGCCGGTGCCACGCCGAAATTGACGATATCGGCCAGCGAATCCATCTGGGCGCCGAATTTGGAAGTCGCCTTCAGCATTCGCGCCAGACGGCCGTCGATACCATCGAGGAAGGCGGCGAGCAGCACCATCACCACCGCTGGCTCGAAGCGGCCCTCGAAGCCGAAGCGAATACCGGACAGGCCGGCGCAGATGGCGAGCACCGTGACCAGATTGGGCAGCACCATGCGCATCGGGATTTCGCGAATGCGCGGGCCACCGCCGCCATGCGCCTCGAATTTCTTGAACGGCGGGGCCACCGGTCAGGAGATCCGCACGAGCGGCGTTGCGGCAACGCCGCCGAATTCCGCCAGCACCGTCTCACCGCCAACCGCGGTCTGGCCGACGGCGACACGCGGCGTCGCGGTCGAGGGCAGGAATACATCGACGCGCGAGCCAAAGCGGATCAGCCCGAAGCGCTCGCCGGTGCCGATGGCGCCGCCGGGCTCGGCCCAGCAGACGATGCGCCGCGCCACCAGGCCGGCAATCTGTACCGCGGCCACCGTTCCATTGGGGCTTTCGATGACCAGCCCGTTGCGCTCGTTCTCGGTGCTTGCCTTGTCGAGTTCGGCGTTGAGGAATTTTCCTGGCCGATGCTCGATCCTGGAAATGCGGCCGCGCACCGGGGAGCGGTTCACGTGGCAGGAAAAGACGTTCATGAACACCGAGATGCGGGTCATTTCACCGCCGCCGAGGCCAAGCTCGCGCGGCGGCACGGCCGGGCCAACCGCCGAGACGATGCCGTCGGCCGGGCTGACAACCAGCCGGTCATCGATCGGCGTGACACGCTCGGGATCGCGGAAGAAATAGGCGCACCAGGCCGTCAGGATGAGACCGATCCAGAACAGGGTCGAGGAGAAGTAGCCAAGAAAGAGCGTCGCCGCGCCGAACGCAGCGATAAAGGGATAACCCTCGCGATGGATCGGAACGAACGCATTCTTGATCGTGTCAACGAGGCTCATGGATGAGGGCAACCTTGGTTCCAATTCCGGCCTCAATAGCGGAAACACCCCGCAGTCGCAACGCGACAATGAGAGCGCTTGGGGGGTGGCGGTCGCCGCCGTTTCAGGATGTCGTTAGCAGCATCCGGACTGCCGAAGTGATCAACCGGAAATGTTCATTGCGATTGTCGGAACGCAGCACTCTCGCCCGTCCTTGGCAAGACAGCGCCTCTCATCGGCCTTTCGGCCATGACGATTTGCGCAAACCCGGAGGTTCTCGGCCCATGCAGAAATCAGCAGCTAGGCAAGTGCAAGTGGTGATGAACGGCTTGGCCTTCGGCGAGTCACCGCGCTGGCACGATGGCCGGCTGTGGTTCTGCAACTGGGGCACAGGCCAGATCATCGCCGTTGACGCCCTAGGCAACAGCGAGATCGTGCTCACCGTGCCGGCCACCCTGCCCTATTCCATTGACTGGCTTCCGGACGGGCGCCTGCTTGTCGTGTCCGGCCGCGAAGGGCTGATCCTCAGGCAGGAGGCAGACGGGACATTGGTCACCCATGCCGATCTGAGACAACTATCAAAGGGCCCGTGGAACGAGATCGTCGTCGATGGACGCGGCAACATCTATGTCAATGGCGGTGGGCCCGCTCCGGGTCCCGGCCAGCATTTCGGCCCCGGCGCCATCGTGCTGGTCGCGCCTGACGGCTCGGTTCAGCAGGTGGCTGAGAACCTCGCCTTCGCCAATGGCATGGCGGTGACGCCTGACAACAAGACGCTGGTCGTTGCCGAGTCCCACGCAAACCGGCTGACCGCCTTCGACATCGCTGCCGATGGTGGCCTTTCCAACCGCAGGATCTGGGCCAATCTCGGCAACGGTTTTCCCGACGGCATCTGCCTCGATGCCGAAGGTGCGGCCTGGTACGCCGACGTTCCGAACCGGCATTGCGTGCGGGTGCGCGAGGGCGGCGCGATGCTCGAAAGCGTCGACGTCGATCGCGGCTGTTTTGCCTGCATGCTCGGCGGCAGCGAGGGAAAAACGCTGTTCATCGTGGCCGCCGAATGGCGCGGCTTCGAACATATGATCAGCGATGCCCGTACCGGCCAAGTGCTCAGCGTCGACGCTACTGCGCCGGGCGCCGGCTGGCCGTAGAGAGCTTACATCCCGGGAATCCGCTGATAGTTGGCAATATCGGCCTTGACGCCAAGTCGCGCGATGATCTCCTGAGGATTGAAGCCGCTGCGCTCATGCGCGGCCTTGATGATCGGCACGACCTTGTCGACGGCGGCCTGCCCTTCCCATTCGACAATGGTCACGAGGTTGAACTCGCCCGGCCCCGAGAATTGCTCAAGCAGGAAATCCTGGACGAACCCTTGCTGCTGGCGCAGCAAATCATGCGTCATCCGGACCTTGGCAAGAATCTCCTCGCGGGCGTTGGCCGGAACGACAAACTTGTCCACCCGGAATACACTGCCGCCACTAACTGCCTGATTTATCGCATTCATATCGATTGCCTCCGTTTTTGAACGACGCATCTTGCTGCGATCCAAAACGGCCTACGATCTCAACTTAAGTTGAGGTCAAGCACGAATTTTCAGCTCACCTCCGAGGTGCGGCGGCGGACGACGACGCCGAACTCGTCGCTTTCGCGGGCGATGCGCAGCCGCTCCTCGGCCTCGCTTGCCTCGCGCTGGCGGTCCCACATCGATGCATAAAGGCCGCGCTTGGCTATCAAGGCGACATGGGTGCCGCGCTCGGCGATCTGGCCATCCTGCAGGACGATGATCTCGTCGGCCGAAATCACTGTGGACAGCCGATGGGCGATGACGAGGGTGGTGCGGCCCTGGCTGACCAGGTCGAGTGCCGCCTGGATCTCCTGCTCGGTGTGGCTGTCCAGCGCCGAGGTCGCCTCGTCGAGCATCAGGATCGGCGGTGCCTTCAAAATGGTGCGGGCAATCGCCACCCGCTGCTTCTCGCCACCGGACAGTTTTAATCCGCGCTCGCCGACCATTGAGCGATAGCCGTCGGGCAGCCGCTCGATGAACGGTCCGATCTGGGCCAGTTCTGCCGCCTTGCGCACATCCTCCTCGCTGGCGCCGACGCGGCCGTAGCGGATGTTGTAGGCGATGGTGTCGTTAAACAGCACCGTGTCCTGCGGCACCATGCCGATGGCAGCGCGCAAGCTCTCCTGCGTCACGTCGCGAATGTCCTGGCCGTCGATCAGAATCTTGCCGCGCTGGATGTCGTAGAAGCGAAACAAAAGCCGCGAAATGGTCGACTTGCCGGCTCCCGAGGGGCCGACGATGGCCACCGTCTTGCCGGCTGGCACCTCGAAGCTGATGCCCTTCAGGATCTTGCGGTTGGGGTCGTAGGAAAAATGTACGTCGCGGAACTCGACCCTGCCGGCATCGACGACCAGCGGCTTGGCGCCCGGCCGATCGACGATCTCACGCTTGACGTCGAGCAGATCGAACATGTTTTCGATGTCGGTCAGGCCCTGGCGAATTTCGCGGTAGATCATGCCGATGAAATTCAGCGGCACCGAAAGCTGCATGAGCATGGCGTTGACGAAGACGAAATCGCCGACGCTCTGTGTGCCCGCCTTCACCTCGAGCGCCGACATCACCATGACGACGGTCATGCCGATACCGAAGATCACACCTTGGCCGAAGTTCAGCCAGCCAAGCGAAGTCCAGGTCCTGGTCGCCGCCAACTCATAGCGCGCCGTGGACCGGTCGAACCGCTCGGCCTCCATGGCTTCGTTATTGAAATATTTGACTGTTTCGTAGTTGAGCAGCGAGTCGATCGCCTTCGTGCTGGCTTCATTGTCGCTTTCGTTCATCTCACGGCGGATCGAAATACGCCAATCGCTCGCCCTGACGGTGAACCAGACATAGAGCCAGACCGTGACCGCGATCACCAAGACGTATAGCCAGCCATAGGTAACGGCGAAGATGCCGGCGGTGAGCGCGAATTCGACGATTGTCGGCGCCGTCGCCAGCATGGTGAAGCGGACGATCGTCTCGATGCCCTTGGTGCCGCGCTCGATGACGCGCGACAGTCCGCCGGTGCGCCGTTCGAGGTGGAAGCGCAGCGACAGTTCGTGCATGTGCACGAAGGTGCGGAAGGCGAGCCGGCGCACCGCATGCTGGCCGACCCGTGCAAACAGGGCGTCGCGTAACTGGTTGAAGCCGAGCTGCACCAGCCGCACGGCATTGTAGGCGACGACCAGCATGACCGGCGCCAGCAGCAGAGCCGGCAGCGGCGGCGGCGATTTGCTATCGCCGGCCAGTGCGTCGGTCGCCCATTTGAAGAAATAGGGTCCGGCCACCAGGGTCAGCTTGGCGACAACCAGCAGTACGGTTGCCCACACCACGCGCGCCCTCAGGTCGGCGCGGTCGGCCGGCCACATATAGGGCCAGAGATTGCGCAACGTTCTGAAGGTCGAGCCGGAATCTGCGGAAACGGTTTTCTCGGCCATTCTTGTTTACCTTTATGATTTTAGCGGCCGGAGCAGCAGGAATCGACCAGCGCGGCCAGCGATGCCGAAACATCGGCGAGCGCGGCGCGGTCGAGCTCATAGCGCGAGCGCTGGCGGTCAGGCTCGAAGCGGATCAGCCCGGCCTCGACCAGGATCTTCAAATGCTGGGAAACGGTGGACTGCGCCAGGTCGAGATGCTCGACGACCTCGCGACAGCAGCAGGAACGGCTTGCGGAAAGGTGTTTGAGAATTTCGATCCGCGCTGGATGCGAAAGGGCCGCGAGCCGGACAGCGACAGCGCGGCTATCCGGCGTGCAGTTGGCCGGCGTGCAGTTGGCTGGCGCGCGTTCATCTGCCGCGCGGCTTCGGTCCGTTACGAGGGGGGATTCGGTCATCGTCCATCGGCGATAAACGATGACTGGCCCTGCCGCAAGCTATCCTGATGGGCAGAACGGCTACTCGGTCTTGACTGGCGCCGTCGTCATCTGGTCGCCCATTGCCTTGAGATCGGCGGGCTCGCCTTCCTTCGATTTCTGCGGCACCTTGAACACCTGCCCCGGCCAGATGCGGTTCGGATTGCTGATCTGGTCCTGGTTGGCGAGATAGATGGTCGAGTAGCGCATGCCCTGGCCATAGACCCGCCGCGAAATCCGCCACAGCGTGTCATGGCGGCGGATGATGACTGCGCCATCGGCATGTTCGAGCTTTGGCGCCACGGTCTCGGGAGTTTCGCCCGGAGGCGTTGCGACAGCCATTTCGGCCGGGGCCTCGGTTGTAGGAGTGGGGGCAGTTGCGGGCGTTTCGGCGGCCGTTGCCGGTGCGGCTTCGGTCGCCGGAGCATTCGGCTCGGCTTGTTTTACCCCGGCAGGCTTCTGCTCGGCCGGCGCCACGGCCGCAACCGCCTCACCTGGCTCGCGCTCGAACGGCACAGCCGCACGGGCCACCACCGTCACGCCGTCGGCGTCGAGCGCATCGACGTGGATGGTGTAGGTGCCGACCGGGATGTCGCGTGTCGCTTCGACCAGGAAGTGGCGGTCGGGCGAGGTCTTCGCGTCACCGAGCAGGATATCGTTGGCATAGGCACGCACCTTGCGGCCGGGATCGGCGAGGCCGGCAACGAAAATCTTGTTGCCGTCGATTTCGACGGCTTCGACGACGATCTTCGGCTCCACCGCGGGAGTAGCGGGCGCTGCCGGTGTGGCGGGTGCTGCCGGAGCCGGCGCGCCTTCAACAGCGGCCGGCGCGGCAGGAGCAGGCGCTGCTGGAACATCAGCCGCCGGGGCGGCTGGCGCCGGCGCTGCGGCAGCCGGCAATTCGGTGCCGGTGGCGGGTGGCTGAACGGCCGCCTGTTCGCCGACAGGCGGCGAGGCGTCAGATCTCGCCTGAGGGGCCGGAACAGTGAGCAGTTCGGACGGCTTGCCCGGCTCCTCGACCATTGCCAGCACCTGGCCGGTGGAATTCTGGGGGATCGAAACGACGGCGGTCTGCGCCGAGGCGGTCACGACATTGCCAGCCGTAGAGCGCAGCGTGATCGTATAGTCGCCGGGCTTCAGCGGATCGTCGAGAATAATGGCAAAGGCGCCGTCAGGGCCGGCGACCGTCGAGCCGAGCACAGCCGAACCGTTAAGAATCTCTACCTTGGCGTTGGGCGCCGCATTGCCGGCGACGACGATCGAGCCGTTGCTTTCGACGCGCACGATGTCGAAGGTCGGCACGATTGCACCTGCTGTGGCCGGCGCGGCGGGCGCTGCGGCATCGGTGGACGCGGCGGGCGCAGGCGGCAGGCGGCCCTCGGTCGCCGGAGTGGCCGGTTTCGAAGCCGGCGGCGTCAGCGCCGCGACCTCCGCAGGCCGGGTAGAATTGAGATACGGGTCGAGCGCGCCCGATACATAGGCGGTTCCCGCCGCGGCGACAGAGCCGCCAGCCGCGAACAAAAACGCCTTCAATGGATTAATTGCCATGTTTCCCTGCCCCTTAGCCACCTAATTTCGGTCTAGCCTGTTTTACCAAAGCCGACAAGAAAAAGCCCGCCCCAGGGCTTGACCATGCCAATAGTCCCTATCACCAATCATAACATGAACACGATTCGATCTGTCTGCGTCTATTGCGGCTCGTCCCCGGGCCGAGATGAAACCTATATCAAGGCCGGACACCTGCTTGGCCGCTCGATCGCCAAGTCCGGCCTGCGTCTGATTTATGGCGGCGGCACTAAAGGTATCATGGGTGCCGTCGCTGAAGGGGCATTAAAGGCCGGTGGCAAGGTAACCGGCATAATTCCGCGTTTTCTGATCAACAGGGAGGCGACCGAAACCGCGCTTAACCGGCTCGACGAGCTCGTCGTCACCGACAACATGCACCAGCGCAAGCACAGGATGTTCGAGAAATCCGACGCCTTTGTGGCGTTGCCCGGCGGCATCGGCACCGTCGAGGAGATCGTCGAGATCATGACTTGGGCACAGCTCGGCCATCACCGCAAGCCGATCGTCTTCGGCAACGTCGGCGGGTTCTGGGATCCGATGCTGGCGTTGCTCGACCACATGGCAACGGAGGGCTTCATCCACACGGCGCAACGGGTCAAGCCGCTGGTGGTCGAGGATCCGGAAGCAATCGTCGCCGCTATCATGGTGGCGGGATCCTCCGTCGATGCACCGACGGAGGGCGTGCAGTCGGTGATTGATAAGATGTAGAGTGAATGGTGAATGGTGAATGGTGAAGACTTTCCAAACCGGCGCCTGTCTATTCACTATTCACTATTCACTCTATTCACTCCTTCCCTACTGCCTTCCTCAAGTCTCCGATGACCGCACGCTTGTCCTGACGCCGCCAGGCGAGATGGATCGAGACGGTGCGTTCGAACCACGGCAGATCGCGAAACACGATCTGAGGCGGCGCGGCACTCCGCAGGCTGGCCTGCACCGTCGCCAGCCCAAGCCCGGCGCTGACCAAGCCCAACGACGTCAACGGATCGGTCGTCTCATAGGCTATGTCGGGCAGGAAACCGGCCTTCGCGCAGGCGGCGAGAAATTGGCTGCGGTTGGTGTCGTCAGGCTGGCGCACCACCGTGATCCAGGTACGGCCGTCCAGTTGCTGCGGCAGTATCTCTACGATTTCTGCCAATGGATCGCCTTCCGGCATCGCCAGAACCAGCGGCTCGCGCATGATGAGCATGGCGACGATGTCGGGATCATCGGCAGAAGGAGGCGTGTAGACAAGGCCCAGATCGAGCGATCGTTCGCGCAGCGCTTCGATCTGGGCGGCGGAACGCTGACCCTTCAGTTGAAGATGAAATTCGGGCCGGTCGCGGCGAAACTGGCGCAGCATCCGAGCGACAAGCCCGGCATGGACCGCACCTTCCACATAGCCGATGGCGAGACGGCCGACCGTACCGCTGGCGAGATTGCGGCCGAGCTCCTCGAGCCGTCTTGCATGGGCCAGCAGCGCACGCGCCTCGGCAAGAAAAGCGCGGCCCTCGGCATTGAGATGAACACGCTGCCTCGCCCTCTCGAACAGTGCGACGCCCACCTGCTCCTCCAGCTGAATGATCTGACGGCTGAGCGGCGACTGCGAGATGTGCAGCAATTCGGCGGCACGCCCGACGTTGCCGGTTTCGGCCACCGTGATGAAATAGCGGAGCTGGCGCAGGTCGAACATTGTTGCTTCGATGCTCAAGTCCCGTGAGGTCTCAAATTTAGCCTAATCAGTCTTGGACTGTCTGGCCAGCAGAAGCGAATATTTCCGCCATTCCAACGGCCAACATCAGGAGATTCCGATGCAGTTCTTTGCCCTTCTTGCGCGCAACACCGAAAAGTTCACCGACGCCGATTTCGCGCCGCTGCTGCCTGGCGAGGCCGAGCAGCGCCGCACGCTCTATGCCGAAGGCGCCGTGCGTCAGGTGTGGAATCGGGGCGACATTCCCGGCAGCGGCATGATGTTCGAAGCCGGCAGCGATGCCGATGTGCGCCACCATCTTGCAACTTTACCGCTGGTCAAGGCCGGCATGATGGATATTGCCGCCGTCGTGCCGCTGCAGCCATATCCCGGCTTCGGGCCGAAGCGCTGAGCGCTCGTGAAAGACGCGGCTGCCGGCATTAAGACCGGCCAGCCGCCTTTCTTCGTTACGCGGCTCGAGCTGATGCGGAAACGGTCTTGCGCGCCGAAGAAAACATCGACCAGGAGTACATCGCCAGTGCCGCCCAGATCAGCCCGAAGGCTATGGCCTGAACACTGCCGAAGGGTTCACCGAAAATCAGCACCGCGATCAAAAAGACGATCGTCGGCGCGATATATTGCATGATGCCGATGGTGGAGAGGCGCAGCAGCCTGGCGCCGAACGCAAACAACAGCAGAGGCACGGCGGTGACCGGACCGCAGCCGATCAGCAAGGCGGTGTCGTTCAGCGAGCTGGAGACGAAATGATCCTGTCCTGTGGCGATCAGGAAGATGATGTAGCCGAGTGCCGGCACCGACAGCAGCAGCACTTCAAGCAGGAAGCCCTGGCTCGGGCCGATTGGCAGCGTCTTGCGGAAGAAGCCATAGGCGGCAAAGGAAAAGGCTAGCACCAGCGACACCCAGGGCAGTTTGCCGGCGTCGATGGTCAGCACCGCGACCGCGATTGCCGCCAGCACCACCGCCGCGATCTGCAGGCGGTCGAGCCGCTCGCCGAGGAGCAGCGCGCCGACAACGACGCTGACCAGCGGGTTGATGTAGTAGCCGAGCGCGGTCTCGATGGTGCGGTCGACCGCGATCGCCCAGACATAGATGCCCCAGTTGACCGAGATCAGCGCCGCCGTCAGCACCGCCATCGAAATGATGCGCGGCGAACGAACTGCCGCTTTGAAATCGGCAGTGCGACCGGCCCAGACCAGGACAGCGGCCGCGATCGGCACCGACCAGACGATGCGGTGGGCGATAACTTCGGCCAGCGGCAGATGCGCGACAGCCTTCATGTAGAAGGGCAGCAGCCCCCAAAGCAGGTAGGCGCCGAGCGCCAGCAGGAAGCCGCGACGAGCTTTGGTGTCGGCCTCGATGTGAAGTGCTTGGGTAGTCATGGCCCAAGGCTATGCGCCAGCGGCTTGCCCAAAACCATCGCAAATTGCTGATGGATCAATGGAGTCTTGCTGATGGTTCAACACGACCGCTAAACGTCGAACAATTGCCGCTGTCTGCGAGAGTGATTGCAGGCCCGGCACGACACGGTCTCAAGGCGGAGCAGGCTTCTCCTTGAGTTCGAAAAAGACGTTGTCGGGGCGAACCTTCATCGTGCCTAAAGCCCGTCAGTTCCGCCGCAAGATCGAGGGGAAGGTCAAAAACAAGATCGACCTCTGTACCTTTGCTATCTTCTTCATCCTGCTTTGAAAAACACTGTTGCTTCAGCGCTTCGAAAGACGCGGGGAGATCACCCGTGACATGCAAGTCCCGCACGGTCTTGTCGCCGCTGTGCCAGACTTTCCAGATGTTCCTTCCGTCGCGCCAGAGCTCGGCGCGCGCGAACATTATATGCTCTTCTATGTGCGCGATCACGATTTCCCGCTCTTGCGAAATCGCGGCCAGATATTGCTGAGGCGGGTTCGGAAAGCTGCAGGGATCGAGGATGATGATCGCCCAGTTCTTTTCGCTGGCATAGGCGTTCACAGGCGCTTCGAAAATCTCCGATGGATCGCCAATCTCGCGCCCGAACAACGCCGCAGCTTCCTTTATCCCGTAACCGCGAAAGCCCAGCCAGCTTATCGAAAAGCCCATTTCTTACTCCGCCGCCGCCAAGCCCGCCATGTCGCGGTTCTTCATCAGCTTATAGACGATCGAATCCATCAGCGCCTGGAAGGAAGCATCGATGATGTTTTCGGAGACGCCGACCGTCCACCAGCGCGCACCGGTGCCGTCATGCGATTCAATCAGCACGCGGGTGATCGCCTCGGTGCCGCCGTTGAGGATACGCACCTTGAAGTCGGCCAGTTCGAGATCGGCGATCTCGCTCTGGAATTTGCCGAGATCCTTGCGCAGCGCAATGTCGAGCGCGTTGACCGGGCCGTGGCCTTCGGCCACCGACATCTTCTCCTCGCCCTCCACCAGCACTTTCACGATCGCCTCCGAGACCGTCTTCAGCTGGCCGTTGGCGTCGAAGCGGCGCTCGACCATGCAGCGGAACGAAGTGACGCGGAAGAATTCCGGCAGGCCGTGCAGCATCTTGCGCGCCAAAAGCTCAAAGCTGGCGTCGGCACCTTCGTAGGCATAGCCCTCGGCCTCGCGCTCCTTGACCACGGCGATCAGCGCGTCGAGGCGATGGTCGTCCCGGGGCATGTCGATGCCACGCCGTTTCAGCTCGGCCAGGAAATTGGCCTTGCCGCCCTGGTCCGAAACCATGACGCGGCGGCGGTTGCCGACAGTCTCTGGCGGCACATGCTCGTAGGTCGCCGGCTCCTTGGCCAGCGCCGAGGCATGGATGCCGGCCTTGGTGGCGAAAGCGGAGGCGCCGACATAGGGCGCTTGCGCTTCGGGCGCGCGGTTCAGCAACTCGTCGAAGGCGCGGGACAGGCGCGATATACCGGTCAACGCCTCTGCCGAAATGCCTGTAGCAAAGCGGCCCGAAAAGGCCGGCTTCAACGCCAATGTCGGCACGATCGAGATCAGGTTGGCGTTGCCGCAGCGCTCGCCGATGCCATTCAGCGTGCCCTGGATCTGGCGCACGCCGGCCTCCACGGCGGCAAGCGAATTCGCCACCGCCTGGCCGGTGTCGTCATGGGCGTGGATGCCGAGATGGTCGCCCGGTATGCCGGCGGCGATCACCTTTTCGACGATGGCGCGCACCTCGGAGGGCTGCGTGCCGCCATTGGTGTCGCACAGCACCACCCAGCGCGCGCCGGCATCGTAGGCCGTCCTGGCGCAGGCCAGCGCATAATCTGGATTGGCCTTGAAGCCGTCGAAGAAATGCTCGCAGTCGACCATCGCCTCCTTGCCGGCAGTGAGCGCCGCCTCGACCGAGGCCTTGATCGCCTCGAGGTTCTCCTCATTGGTGCAGCCGAGCGCGACGCGGACATGGTAGTCCCAACTCTTGGCGACGAAGCAGATGGCGTCCGACTTCGACTGGACCAGCGCGGCAAGCCCAGGATCGTTCGAGATCGACACTCCTGCCCGTTTGGTCATGCCAAAGGCAACGAACTTGGCATCGGCCGTGCGGCGCTCGGCAAAGAAGGCGGTGTCGGTTGGATTGGCGCCGGGGTAGCCGCCCTCGACATAGTCGATGCCGAACTCGTCGAGCAGTTTGGCGATGGCGATCTTGTCCTCGACGGAGAAGTCGACACCCGGCGTCTGCTGACCATCGCGCAGCGTGGTGTCGAACAGATAAAGGCGCTCGCGAGCCATGGTCATTTCCCGGCAAACATGTCCGTTGCGCGGATCAGCCTGTCGAGGATGCCCGGCTCCGAATAGGCGTGGCCGGCGCCTTCGATCAGATGGAAATCCGCTTTCGGCCACGCCTTGTGCAGCGCCCAGGCGTAACGCGCCGGGCACGGCATGTCGTAGCGGCCGTGAACGATGGTACCCGGGATATCCTTAAGCTTCCATGCATCGCGCAGCAGCTGTCCCTCTTCCAGCCAGCCGGCATGGACGAAATAGTGGTTCTCGATGCGGGCGAAAGCCAGGGCATAATCATCCTGGCCGAAGGGACCGCTGGTTTCCGGTTCCGGCAGCAGCGTGATCGTCTCGCCCTCCCACAGGCTCCAGGCGCGGGCGGCCTCGACCTGCGCCATAGGATCGCTGCCGACCAGCCGTTTGCGGTAGGCGGCCATCATGTCGCCGCGCTCGGCCTCCGGGATCGGCGCCAGAAACCGCTCCCACTTGTCGGGGAACATCTCCGACACGCCGAACTGGTAGTACCATTCGAGTTCGGCGCGGGTCAGCGTGTAGATGCCGCGCACGACCAGTTCGCTGACCCGCTCGGGGTGGGTCTCGGCATAGGCAAGCGCCAGCGTCGAACCCCACGAACCGCCAAACACCAGCCATTTGTCGAAGCCGCACATTTTTCGCAGGCGCTCGATGTCGGCGACCAGGTGCCAGGTGGTGTTGGCTTCAAGCGAGGCATTGGGCGTCGATTTTCCGCAGCCGCGCTGGTCGAACAGGATGACATCGTACAGCTTCGGATCGAACAGCCGCCGGTGCTTTGGCGAAATGGTGCCGCCCGGCCCACCATGCAGGAAGACAGCCGGCTTGGCCCCTCTGGTGCCGGAGCGCTCCCAATAGACCTGATGGCCATCGCCAACGTCGAGCATGCCGGACTCGAAAGCCTCGATCTCGGGATAGAGGGTACGGAATTCGCTGCTCATAATTTCAGGCCCTGCTGCGGCCAGTTGGCCGTCTCGTGATCGGGATGCTGGAAGGAGATGATGGATTCCTGTCGCGCGTAGAAATCCGGGTCGTCATGGATCGGCGCGTCGAAGATCGTCTCGACCCAAGGCAGCCTGGCGGCGTAGTTAACCTGGATCTGCGGCGCCAGATCGGAACGGTCGTCGAAGGCGCCGATGGCGATCTCCAGCGCGCCGGGCTGGCGGTAGGTCAGCGGTGTGCCGCAGCGGGCGCAGAAGCCGCGATCGATGTTGACCGACGACTGAAAGTAACTCGGCTCCTCGCGCACCCATTCGACGCCGTCGCTCGGCACTGTCACCAGCGCGCCGAAAAACGACCCGAACTGTTTCTGGCACATGCGGCAATGACAAATGGACGGACGGCCGAGCGCCCCGTGGATGCGGAAGCGCACGGCGCCGCACTGGCAGCCGCCGGTACGAACGGTTTCGGTCATGATTTTTCCTCCGGCGGCCATTGTTCGGTGTCGTGGTCGGGATGTTGGTAGGAGACGAGATCGGCGAGATAGGAGGCCGACGAGACGTCGGCCATCGTTTCCTCACCTGGCAATTCGTGGACGTGATCCACGTACGGGAGCTTGGCTTCGACACCCCATTGGATGGTCGGGGCGATCTCCTCGGGGTGGTCGAATGTGGCGATGGCGAGGGCCACCCCGTCGGGCGCTTCGAAGGTCAGCGGCGTGCCGCATTCGGCGCAGAAACCGCGCAAAGCCGCGTTGGACGAGCGGAAGCGTTTGGGCTCACCGCGCGTCCAGTCCAGCCTTGCGCCGCGCACCGAGACCAGCGGCAGGTAGAAATTGCCGCTCGCCTTCTGGCACATGCGGCAATGGCATACGGAAGCATCGCCGAGAGTTCCTTCGACGCGGAAGCGCACCGCGCCGCACTGGCAGCCGCCTGTATAGACCGGTCTGTTGTCGAGGCTCATCGCGCACTACTCCGGGGCATGGCAAACCGCCTCGACATTGTTGCCGTCGGGATCGAAAACAAAGGCGCCATAATAGTTCGGATGGTAGTGCGGGCGCAGGCCAGGTCCGCCGTTGTCCTTGCCGCCGGCGGCGATCGCCGCGGCGTGAAAGGCATCGACCTCGGCGCGGCTGCGCGCGGTGAAAGCGACATGCTGATGATCCTTCGGCTTGTCCTTGCCGGCATGCAGCCAAAACACCGGCCGGTCGCGGCCGTAGCCGCCGACCTTGGCGCCGCCGGTATATTCCTGCGGCACCATGTAAAGCAGCGAGGCGCCGAGCGGCGCCATCGCCTTGTCGTAAAAAGCCTTCGACGCGTCGAAATCCGAAACGGTGATGCCGAGATGATCGATCATCTTTTTACCTCCCAGGTGGTGATGCGTTCGCCGGTGACGGGGTCCTTGCCGTCCTTCAACTGGATGCCTTGCGTCAGCAACTCGTCGCGGATGCGGTCGGCCTCGGCCCAGTTCTTGGCGGCGATCAGCGCGAGGCGTTTGGCGATCGCCTTGGCAATGGCGTCTTCATCCACCTTGGCTGTTGCGATGTCGAAGCCGAGGAACAGAAGCGATGCCTTCAGTGAAGCGGCAGTATCGTTGTCTTCGGCGGCTGCGTTGCCGCTACCTGCGTTGAAATCAACAGCATCACCAGCCAACTGCGTCAGCAACTGGAATGCGGCATAGGTGGCAAGGTCATCCGACAGCGCTTCGATCACACCCGCCGGCACCGGCTTTGCCGTCGGCGGCGCCAGATCGGCCGCCCGCTTCCATTTGCGCAGCGTATTCTCCGCCTCTTCCAGCTTGCGCACGGAAAAGTCGATCGGCTCGCGATAGTGCGTCATCAGCATCGCCAGCCTGAGCACCTCGCCCGGCCATTTGCGGCCGCCAAAGGTATCCGTCTCCAGCAATTCGGTGATCGAATAGAAATTGCCCAGGCTCTTGGACATCTTCTGGCCCTCGACCTGCAGGAAACCATTGTGCATCCACACCTTGGCCATCGTTTCGGTGCCGTGGGCGCAACGCGATTGCGCGATCTCGTTCTCGTGGTGCGGAAAGATCAGGTCGAGACCACCGCCATGGATGTCGAACACCTCGCCGAGATAGGCGGCCGACATCGCCGAGCACTCGATGTGCCAGCCCGGCCGACCCCTGCCCCATGGGCTGTCCCAGCCCGGCTCCTCGGGCGAAGACAATTTCCACAGCACGAAATCCTGCGGGTTCTTCTTGTGCTCATCGACGGCGACGCGGGCGCCGGCCTGCTGCTCATCGAGATTGCGCTTCGACAACTGCCCGTAGTCCGGCATGGAAGCGGTGTCGAACAGGACTTCTCCAGCCGCGACATAGGCATGGCCGCGTTCGATCAAGCGTTGAATCAAGAAGATCATGTCGACCTTGCCGTCGGGCCTGGGCTCGACGAACTCGGTGGCGCGCGGCTCGACCGTCGGTTCCAGGCAACCGAGCGCCGCAACGTCCTTGTGGAACTGACCGGCGGTCTTTTCGGTGACCCGCCTGATCGCTTCGTTCAGCGACAGCTTGCCCGATGCAATTTCGCCGCCGAAATCGCGCAGCGCGCGGGCGTTGATCTTGTCGTCGACGTCCGTAATGTTGCGGACGTAAGTGACATGCGCTTGCCCGTAGAGATGGCGCAGCAAGCGGAACAGCACGTCGAAGACGATCACCGGCCGCGCATTGCCGATATGGGCGAAGTCATAGACCGTCGGGCCGCAGACATACATGCGCACGTTGCGCGGATCGATCGGGAAGAAATCCTCCTTGCTCCGCGTTAGCGTGTTGTAGAGGCGCAGGCTCTTCGATGCGTCAGACATACGTGCGTTCCCGGTGCGTTACTTTGGCATGATCTTTTGGGATCGTGCTCTGGATGGAGTCGGTTACGCCGAGGCGCAAATCGGGGTCCAGCCTGCTGGCCGGGGCGTTTGTCCAATCTGGGAGGAGATGAGGCGAAAACGTCCAGGACCAGCGCGAGGCTAGCCGATAATGCAAATGCCACAAATGGCGAAAGACGTTTTCATGGCCGGCTTTATCGCCTTGCCCGGTGTTGCCGTCAAGTCGCTACCTTCGCCAAAAATATCGTTGGCTCACAGGAATTGAGCCACTGAAACATTTTATTAAACAGGTCGGCACTGTGATGAAACATTCGCCGGCTAGATCAGCAAGCGTCACGATTTGGTCGGATTCGGCCAGCAAACGCAGACATGAAGACGTTACCAGGGAAGAGAACAATGCCTAAGCAAGAATCCAACCGCGCCAAGCAACCGGCGCTCGCCAGCCACTACCGGGCGATCGGCCCGGCAGCAATCGTCGCAGCTCTTCTGCACACCGCGAAGAAGAAGAAGCCGGCGCAGAAGATCGTTTCGCCGCGCGCTGCCTGAGAATGCCGTCGGGAAGGTTGAGGCGCTCACGGCGCACCCAGCAATAGTAGCTTTTGCTAAAATAAATTCATCTGACTGTCGTTCGCGCCGGACTTCTGGCGCCTGACCTTCTTAGGCTCAGGCTCGACGACGCCCTTCTCCTGAATCTCCGGCCCGGTATTGGCGACCTTGTTGACGAGGTCGGAAACCGGGATCGCTTCGAAGAAATCGGGCTGGGCGGGTCTCAGCAGATGGGCCACATCGCGCGGCTCGAGCGTGCTGCAATCCAGCCAGCGCGCGAAATCTTCGGGATGGATCACCACCGGGATGCGGTCGTGGATATGGGCAGTATCGGCATTGGCGTGGGCGGTCAGAATGGCGCCGGTGTCCATTTCCGAGCCGCCCGGCTCGGCATAGGTCTCAATCAGCCCGGCGAAGGCGACAAGCCCGCCACGCCTTGGCCGCACCCAATAGGGCTGCCCTCTTCTGCCACCGGTTTGGTGCCATTCGTAGAATCCCGAAGCCGGTACCAGGGCGCGGCGATGGCGCATGGCAGCGCGAAACGACGCCTTTTCCGAAGCCCCCTCAGAACGCGCGTTGAACAGCAGCGGGAAGTTACGCGTATCCTTGACCCAGGCCGGGATCAGGCCCCAGCGCACCAGCATCGAGCGGCGGTCGGGCAGGTTCGAGCCCGGCGCCTGCGGCAATCCGGCGAGCGCCATCAGCACCGGCTGCGTCGGCGCGATGTTGTAGCGGGCCGGAAACTCCTCAAGTTCCGCCAGGCTGAGAAAGGCGGCGGTCTGGTCCGGAGTGGCGGTCAAGGCAAAGCGTCCGCACATGAATTCAGCTCTCGAATTGGTGGCATGTGAAAGTGGCCATGGAACCCGCCTTTCGCAACCGCTAAAGCTGTTCGCCGACGGCCGGTCCACAACGGGCTATGCCAATCGAGCGATCCGAAGCCCATGGAAGCACGCAAGATCATTCCGGCAGTCTCGGTCTGCGTCGTGCGCGAGAACACGGTGCTGCTGGTCAAGCGGGCCAGGCCGCCCTCGCAAGGCCTCCATGCCTTTCCCGGCGGCAAGGTCGAAGCCGGCGAGACGCTGGAACAGGCAGCACGGCGCGAATTGCTGGAAGAGACCGGATTGCAGGCGCGCAGCTATCGGCCGCTGCGGGAAATCCACATCGACGGCAGCGGCGACGGGCATCCGGTCGACTACTGGCTGACGGTGTTTGGGGCCGATTATGCTGGCGGCGAGGCGGTGGCCAGCGACGACGCCGAGACCGCGGCTTTCTATACGCTGGCCGAAATGACAGCGATGCCGCTCGCCGATGCGGTGTTTGAAATTGCGGACGATCTACTCGGTCCCAACAAAGACGGCGGGACCTGAGCCAGAGAATCGCCTTGCAGGCGACAAATTGTTTCAGCACAAGGACTCATGAGCCGCACGTCTTCGTTTCTCGCCGCATGCCTCGCCGTCAGTGTGGTTGTCGGTGCGCGCCCGGCGATTGCCGCCGAAGCACCGTTCGAGCCCGGGCTGATGCGGCTGGCGGAAGTGCTCGGCTCGCTGCATTTCCTGCGTAATCTGTGTGGCGAGAAGGGCGATCGGTGGCGAGCCGAGATGGAAAAACTGATCGCATCGGAAAATCCGAACCCGGAGCGGCGCGCCCGCTTCATCGCCAGCTTCAACCGCGGCTACCGGTCGTTCGGCGGTACTTATACGCAATGCACCGCCTCGGCGACGGAAGCCATCAGCCGCTACATGAAGGAAGGCGAGACGCTGTCTCGCGACATCGCTTCGCGCTACGGAAACTGACGACGGCAGCTGCCGTTCCGGCAAACCGGCATCAACCGCCGGCGCTGTGGGCGGCGGACGCGTTCGACACTTCTCCGCTTGCCTCGGGTGAGGTCTTGGTGCAAACCTGATGTTGCACTTTTGCAACTATGTTAACGAAACGTTAGCGCGCGAATGTGAAATTAACTCAAACTGAAGGTTTCCGTCCCCTTGGCCGGCCTAATCGGCTAAGTTTGAATCGGATCGGACGCAGGTTTGCTGGACGCGACGGAATTTGTAGAAGACGACCAAAAAAATGTCGTATTTACAAATACTTACTGCGCCTGCGTGTAAAAGGGACAACTCAAGCTTGATCCCTGTCCAACGGATCACCGCTTGAAAGGGTGGAAATCGCAATGGAACATGGCGTCAACGACATCGACGCGCTGGTCAGGGAAGAAAAGCGCCTGACCGCCGTGGAAAGCCACAGCGAAGCCTGGGCAGAAGGATTGTCGGCCGGGATCGAGCCGGAAATCATCGCCGAGGCAGCCCTCGAAACGGCATTCGGCGAAATGCTGCGCACCAATGGCGAGACCTCGGCGCTTGCCCTGCTCGATCGCATGCGTGAAAAGGTGATTGCCGGGGCCTTCGAGCCCGAAAGACTGCGGCACTGACCCCGGTTCTTTGACGACGGCGCGCCGCCCGGACATCATATCCGGGCACATGGACGGGCCTGGAACCAGGGAGTAGCAGGCGGTGAATTTTTCGATATCAGGCAAGCCGCACGGCCTGGTCCTCAGCATTTGGCTCACCGCTTCCTGCGCCATGATTCCTTCTGCACTGTTTCTTGCGAGCAGTCCCGCTCACGCCCTCAGCGAGATCAAGCGCGAAGACCTGCCCTCGCCGGTCACGCCGCCGCCCGACGGCGACGTGTCGCCGCGTGGAAGTACCGTGCCGATGCCCGGCCCGCTCGGCACGACGCCACCTGCAGCCAGCCAGCCGACTCCGTCCGACGAGCCGGAACAAACCGAACCGATAGGGCCGGCCAATGATGGCGGCGTGGCCAATCCGCATGTCGATCCCGACGCGCCTGTGCCCGAAGTCGTCTACGACCTCGCCAAGTTGCCGGAACCGGTCAGGCGCATGCACGATCTGATCGTCGAGGCGTGCAAAAGCGGCGACATCGAAAAGCTTCGGCCGCTGATCGGCACGGGAGACATGATGACCCAATTGTCGCTGGGCGACATGGAGGGCGACCCGATCGCCTTCCTGAAAGGCCTTTCCGGCGACACGGAAGGCCAGGAGATCCTCGCCATCCTGGAAGAGGTGCTCAATGCCGGTTTTGTCCATGTCGATGCCGGCACGCCGCAGGATCTCTATGTCTGGCCCTATTTCTTCGCCCTGCCGCTGGACAAGCTCGATGCCAGGCAGCGGGTCGAGCTGTTCAAGATCGTCACCGCCAGCGACTATGACGATATGAAGCAGTTCGGTGCGTACATCTTCTACCGAGTCGGCATCACGCCGACCGGACAATGGACGTTCTTCGTCGCTGGGGATTGAGTGATTTAGCCTGGCCCCTATGGAGGCAGGGAGCTTAGCCCGCCAACGCCTCGGAAAACTCCACCGCCCTACCCTGGCCCGGCGCGACGATCTCGCCTTCCCACATCACGCGCCGGCCGCGAACGATGGTGCCGACCGGCCAGCCGGTCACCTGCCTGCCGTCATAAGGCGTCCAGCCGACCTTGGAGCCTTGCTGGGCGTTGGCGATGGTCTCGCGGCGCTTCAGATCGACGATGGTCAGATCGGCATCGTAGCCGGCGGCAATACGGCCTTTCCTGGCGATGCCGAAAATACGCTGCGGGCCGTGGCTGGTCAGGTCGACAAAGCGCTGCAACGTCAGCCGGCCGGCGTTGACATGATCCAACATGATCGGCACCAAAGTCTGCACCCCGGTCATGCCGGACGGCGACGCCGGATAAGGCTTTGCCTTCTCGGCCAGCGTGTGCGGCGCATGGTCGGAGCCGAGCACATCAACGATGCCTTGCGCAACGCCGTACCAGACCCCGTCGCGATGGCGCGTGGCGCGCACCGGCGGGTTCATCTGGATCAGGGTGCCCAACTGCGCATAATCATCGGCGCTCAGCGTCAGATGATGCGGCGTCGCCTCGCAGGTCGCGACATCCTTGTGCTGTTCGAGGAAGCCTATCTCCTCGGCGGTCGAGATGTGCAGCACATGGATCCGGGCGCGGACCTGGCGCGCGATTCGCACAAGGCGCTCGGTGCAGCGCAACGCAGCGATCTCGTCGCGCCACACCGGATGTGAGGACGGATCGCCCGCGATGCGCTCGCCAAGCCGCTCGCGCAGCCGGAACTCGTCCTCGGAGTGAAAGGCGGCGCGGCGGCGTGTGTTCCTCAGGATCGAGGCAACGCCTTCGTCGTCCTCGACCAGCAGGTCGCCGGTGGACGAGCCCATGAAAACTTTTATGCCGGCCGCACCTGGCAGCCGCTCGAGATCGCCAGCGTCTTTTGCATTGTCGCGGGTCCCGCCGACCCAGAAGGCAAAGTCGCAATGCATGCGGCCGGTGGCACGCCGCACCTTGTCGGCAAGGGTTGCCTCACTGGTGGTCAGCGGATTGGTGTTCGGCATCTCGAAGACGGCGGTGACGCCGCCGAGCACCGCTGCCCGCGAGCCCGTCTCCAGATCTTCCTTGTGCTCCAGGCCCGGCTCGCGGAAATGCACCTGGCTGTCGACGACGCCCGGCAGGATGTGCAGCCCACGGCAGTCGATCGTCTCACCGGCCGACGCCTCGCGGAGGTCGCTGATGGCAGCGATGCGCCCACCATTGATGCCGACGTCGCGAAAACCCTGGCCGTCGTGATTGACCACGGTGCCGCCTGTCAGGATGAGATCGTAGATAGGGGCCATACGGATCCGGTCTCTTGCGGGGGAAGTGCCAGCGGCTTACGTAATGACCAATAGTTTTGCAAGATCAGGCTCGTTTTCCCACCATGCCCTTTGCCTCGCTCAGAGATCGCGCACTCGTTTCCGTGTCCGGGCCGGATGCCGAGCACTTTTTACAGAACATCCTGACCACCGACCTCGACGTGCTCGGCAGCAGCGAAGCAAAGCCCGGTGCGCTGCTAACGCCGCAAGGCAAGATCCTTTTCGACTTCCTGATCTCGCGCGCCGGCGAAAATGCTTTCCGACTTGAATGCCGTACCGAGACCGCCGATGATTTCATGCGACGGCTGACGCTCTACAAATTGCGCGCCAAAGTCGAAATTGCCAAGCTGGATCAGCCGGTTGTGGCCGTCGCATGGGGAAGCGATTCAACCATTTCGCAATTTGAATCAGCACCGTTTGCTGATGCGCGGTTTGTCGATACTGCCGTCAAGCGCTTCTATGATGACACCGCAGATGGCGGCGACCTTGCCGCATGGCAAGCCTTTCGCATCGCCCATGGCATTGCCGAAAGCGGTGCGGACTACCAACTCGGCGACGCTTTTCCGCATGACGTGCTGCTCGACGAGATCGGCGGTGTCGGCTTCAAGAAAGGCTGCTACGTCGGCCAGGAGGTCGTCTCGCGCATGCAGCATCGCGGCACTGCCAGGCGTCGGGTGTTGATTGTCTCGGCCGAACGCACCCTGCCCACTTCGCGCGCAGAGTTGACCGTGGAGGGGCGACCGGTCGGCACGCTTGGCTCGACCGCGGCCAGGACAGGCCTTGCCATTGCCCGCATCGACCGGGTCAAGGCAGCGCTCGACGCCGGCCTGCCGGTCCTGGCGGAGGATGTCGCCGTGTCGCTCGCTATCCCGTCCTGGGCGAAATTCAGCTTTCCGCAGGAAGCCATCGGCGCGGAGGACGCCTGATGGCTGCAGATCGCGCCGGGGCGCCGCCGCGCGCCTGGCAGCGCATGCTGTCCGGCCGACGGCTCGATCTGCTCGATCCCTCGCCGCTCGACATCGAGATCTCCGATATTGCCCATGGCCTTGCCCGCGTCGCACGCTGGAACGGCCAGACCAGAGGCGATCACGCCTTTTCGGTCGCCCAGCATTCGCTGCTGGTCGAAACGCTTGTCGGCGAGCTGATGCCGGATGCCGACGCCGACGCGCGGTTGGCGGCGCTGCTGCACGACGCGCCGGAATATGTCATCGGCGACATGATCTCGCCGTTCAAATCCGTGATGGGCGGCAGCTACAGGGATTGCGAGATCAGGCTGCAGCGCGCCATCCATCTGCGCTTTTCACTGCCGGCCGAACTCGACGCGGGACTGCGCAAGGAGATCAAGCGAGCGGATCAGATCGCCGCTTATTTCGAAGCAACGCTGCTTGCGGGTTTTTCGACGGCAGAGGCGACGGAGTTCTTCGGCAGGCCGCGCGGCTTCAATGCCGAGCGCTTCGACGTCACGCCGCGCTCGGTGACTTGGGCGCAGAATGCCTTTCTCAAACGCTTTGCGGCGATCGAAAAGTCTCGACGCCAGACTGCCGTTCCAGCCGGCTGAAAACGGTAAATTAACCGGCAGGGACAACAGTGCCATGGTTAACCATGGTCCATAGGCTTGCCTCATGCCCGTTGCCGGTATCAAGGCTGGTTCGTCCGTCCGCCGACGGAGGGCCAAAGGCGTTGGTCAGCCGCAACCTATTGAAGACGAGCTGCGCGAACAGAACGAGCGTTTTTCGGCAGCGGTCGAGAACATGTCGCATGGCCTGTGCATGTTCGATGCCGATGAACGGATGATCATCTGCAACAGGAACTACATCAGCATCTTTCGCCTCGACGCCGAAGTGGTGCGGCCCGGCATCCGGTTTTTCGACATCCTCCAGCACAGCGTGGATATCGGCATCGCCTCGCAAAGCGCTGAGCAACTCTATGCCATCCGCAAGCCCTATATCGACCAGGCAAAACCTTCCACCTATGAGGAAACGCTTGCAGACGGGCGTATCGTCAACATTTCGCACCGGCCGCTGGCGTCAGGCGGTTGGGTATCGATCTACGAGGACATCACCGAGCAACGGCGCGCCGAGCAGGAGTTGAAGGAGCAGCACCGCCGTTTCGACGCGGCACTTGCCAACATGTCGCAAGGCCTTTTGATGTACGATGCGGATGGCAAGCTGATCGTCCGCAACGAACGTTTCCTGGAACTTTATCATGTCAGGCCGGCCGACTTCCCGCTTGGCATGAGTCACCATGATGCGTTCAAGCGGCTGCTGGAACTGGGCATTTATACAAAGCTCGACCCCGACAGCGAAATCTCGCAAATCGAAGCCTGCCTGCGGGCGGGGAAAACACACGTAACGCATCGCCATCTCGCTGACGGCAGGACGCTGCTGGTTGCGCGCCGGCCGATGAGCGGCGGCGGCTGGGTCGCGACGTTCGACGACGTCACCGAGCGCAGGCGTGTGGAAGAGCGCATGACCCATCTTGCGCACCACGACACACTGACGAACCTGCCCAATCGCTCGATGCTTCGCGAACGGCTCGACCAAGCCCTGAGTGAGACGAGAGACGGATCGCTGGCGATATTCTCGCTCGACCTCGATCACTTCAAGGCGGTCAACGACACTTGGGGCCATCCTTCCGGCGACTGGCTGCTGAAATGCGTGGCCGAACGGCTGCAACGGTGCCTGCGCAATGAAACGGACGTTGTCTCCCGCTTCGGCGGCGACGAATTCGTCATCATCCAGTTCAATCTCAAAAGCCCGGGCGACGCGGAAAAGCTGGCCAAACGCATCGTCGAGATCATCGGAAAGCCGTTTCGCGACAAAAGACACGACATGCGTGTCGGCATCAGTCTCGGCATCGCGCTGTTTCCGAATGACGGCAAGGACGCCGACACTTTGCTGAAAAATGCCGATATGGCGCTCTATCGGGCAAAGAGCGAAGGGCGCAACCTGTACCGCTTCTTCGAACCAGCCATGGACGCGATGGTGCGGGCACGCCGGGCGCTCGAAATCGATCTCAGGGCAGCGCTGTCGCGCCGGGAATTCGAGCTGGATTTCCAGCCGATCATGAACATCGCCTCCGGCGAAATCGTCGGTGCCGAAGCCTTGATGCGCTGGCGTTCGCCGGTGCGCGGCCTGGTACGGCCGGACGACTTCATTCCGGCCGCCGAGGAGACCGGGCTGATCGTGCCGCTTGGAGAATGGGCGCTGCGAAAAGCCTGCACGACCGCGGCAGGCTGGGCGGCTTGGCGCATCGCCGTCAATGTCTCCGCCGTACAGATCAAAAGCGGTACCTTTGCCCGCAGCGTTATCTCGGCACTGGCGTTCTCGGGCGTGCCGGCCAACCGGCTTGAACTGGAAATCACCGAAACGGTGCTGATGGACGAGAGCGATCTGGTGCTCAAGACACTCAGGCAGCTACGCGATCTGGGAGTCCGCATCGCGCTGGACGATTTCGGCACCGGCTATTCGTCGCTGGGCTACCTCAGGCGCTTTCCCGTCGACAAGATCAAGATCGATCGCTCTTTCACCCATGACATCGACAGTCGCGATACCGCGGCGATCGTGCGCACCATCATCGGGCTTGGCGCACAGCTGGGCATCACCGTCACCGCCGAAGGTGTCGAGACCGAAGCGCAGCTTGAATTCCTGCAAAAGGAGGGTTGTGTCGAGGCCCAGGGCTATTTGATCGGGGTGCCGTCAAAGGCGTCGGACATTAATCGGCTGCTGAAGTCGAGCGCGACGATCCGGCAGTCCGGCTAAGTGCGACAGTCTCGCGGAAGCGCGGGCAACCGCCTTAGATCTCCTTGAGATGACGCTCGATCCGCGTGTTAATTCCTTGATAGGAGAAGGCGGCATTCAGGTGTGGCGAACCAGGAGGTTCCCAACGGGTCAGAGATGTCCGCTCAATGCCTCCACCATATCCTTGTTCGTCGCCACGGGAACGATCTCGAATTCGACCAGATCCGCCCATTCGATGACCCACCGCTGCAGGAGCGTGACGTCATCGGCCTCCACCAGCAGGAAGCAGCGGCTCATATCCGCTGCGATCCAGCTGTGGTGCACGAGAAGCGCGTCCGGCTTCAGGCGGCCCTGGTCGCGGAAACGGCGGTAGATCTCCTTGCGGTCGCAGCCGCGAAAATCCTCGGTTACGAAGAACAGCATCTTTTTCCCCTCAGTTCGGATATTATCGCCCCGGCCGGTCCAGCCGCTCCAGGAACCACTGCGTCAGCCGCACCCAGACCTCGTCTTTTTCGCCGGAGTCTTCCCAGCCGTGGTCGAGGTTGGGGTTGTCGTTGACCTCGATGACGAAGACGCCGTCCCTGGTTTCCTTGAGGTCGACGCCGTAGAGGCCGTCGCCAATGCAGCGCGCCGCGCTCACCGCCGTCTCGACGACATGGGCCGGTGCTTCCTTCAGGGTGAAGGTCTTGATGCCGCCCTGGTCGGGTTTGCCGTTGGCCTTATGATTGACGATCTGCCAATGTTTCTTGGCCATCAGATAATGGACGGCGAACAAGGGCTGGCCGCCGAGGACACCGACACGCCAGTCATATTCCGTCGGAATGAATTTTTGCGCGATCAGGAGGTCGGAATCCTCCAGCCATTCGGTTGCGAGCGTCTTCAACTCTTCAAAGGTGCCGCATTTCTTGACGCCGCGCGAAAACGAGGAGTCCGGGATCTTCAGCACCAGCGGGAAGCCCAGCGTCTGTGCCGCAACTTCCAGGTCCGAGGTGCCGGCAATCATCACCGTCGGCGGCACCGGTACCTTGTTGTAGGTCATCAGCTCGTTGAGATAGACCTTGTTGGTGCAGCGGATCATCGACAGCGGATCGTCGATGACCGGCATGCCTTCCTGCTGGGCGCGGCGGGCAAAGCGGTAGGTGTGGTTGGAGATCGAAGTGGTCTCGCGGATGAACAGCGCGTCGTAGTTGGCGAGCTTGGCCAGATCCCGCTTGGTGATCGGCTCGATTTCGACGCCCATCTTTTCAGCGATCTTGGCCCAGTGGCGCAGCGACGAAATCTCCGACGGCGGCAGTTCCTCATGCGGATCGACCAGCGTTGCGAAAGTGTAGCGCGCCGGAGTGCGGCCCTTGGTGTCGCGCCACTCGCGGTTGGTGTAGGTCTCCAGGCACTGGAGAAAGTGCGTTTCCTCGTCCTCGGTCATCCTGGCCAGGGGATGGAAGCCAATCTTGCGGATCGAGGCCCATTCGGCGCTGTCCCTGATGTGTAGCTCGAGCGCCGGGGCACGGAACCAGTCGAACAGAAGTTTTGCGAAGCGGTCCCAGATCCTGGATGGTCCGATGCCGAAGAAGATGCAGACCTTCTGCGGAAAAGCGCCACCCAGGTCCTTGCGGCACTTGTTGAGTGCGAGTTCGAGTTCCGGCAACGCGTGCTCATAGAGCTTGCGTTCTGACAGGTCGATCATCGTTTCGACCGTCGGGATGACCTTATGGCCGCGCGAACCAGCAAGCAGCGACGCGTAATAGCCGCGGCTCTGGTAGCCATAATTGTTCGACAGGTTGATGACCTTCGGCCGCTGACCGCGAAACAGTGCCGGATGGGCAAGGTAGTCGCGATTGGTGATGATCTTGTGCGGCGTCGCCACTTGGTCGAGATCGTTCTGCCGGCCGGTAAGGATGACCCAGGTCATTGGCTGTCGCGCTTTCCGAGAGTGATGGCGGCGCGCAATCCGTCGCGGCCGAATTGCGCCATGTTCATGAAGATGCCGTAAGGCACGGGGATGTTGGCAGCATCGAGGATCGTCTCCTGCCGCTCGTCCTCGACCCAGGGGTCGTGGATCAGGATATGATCGCCGTCGTCACCGATGGCCAATACCCAGTGCGGAACCTTCTTGCCGAACATCAGGAAGCCGCTGATCAGGACCAGCACCAGTTTTCCCTCTGCGATCGCGGTGCGAATGTCGTCAAGCCCGAATGAACGGTAATTCACCGGGATACCGTAAAGTTCCGCGCGGCGGCGAAAGTCGACCTGCGCCAGCTCCATGACCCGGCGCTTGTCCTCGCTGCGCACCGACTGCAGGAACAGCGCGCCGTAGAAGGAGACATAGATCTCAGCAGCAAGCCCGCTCTCATAACCGGCGACAGCCAGCCCGAACGGTTCGCAGCCGCCCGGCCCCGACATCATGAAAACGGTCGTCGCCTCACGCCACAGCCGGATTTCCATCACCGGATCCGGCACGAATCCGGGGTCGAAGTTAGCCATCGCCATCATCAGGCAGCATGGTCCGCAGGTGAATTCGCAAGTCTGCTGATAAAACGGCACTTCGGTGGCGACCGGAATGTCGCCGCGCAAGGTCTTTTCATAGCGCAGCGCCGTGGCGCCATCCTCGTAGTAGTCCGGTTCACGACCGATCTTACGGTAGCCGCTCTGCTCGTAGATCTGGATGGCGCGCGGGTTGTCCTCGCGGACTTCCAAACGAAGCATCATGCGGCCATGCTCGAAAGCGGCGGCTTCAGCCTCTTCCAGCAGCAGGCGGCCAACGCCACGGCCGCCGAAAAATGGACCGACGGCGATCGAATAGAGTCGTGCGACGCCGCTGCCCTTGCGAAACAGCACGACCGCATAGCCGGCGACGTGGCCATCGTTCTCGCCAACCAGCAGTTCGGCGGTGTCGCGTTCGATCAGTTGGCGAAAGGAGCGGCGAGAAATGCGGTCGCTCGAGAAAACAGCTTTTTCAATGGCGGCGAGGTCATCGACGTCGGACGCGCGGGCCTTGCGAATCTCGGCAGGCATGCGGGCTCAGAAAACCTCGATTGGGTTGTGGAAACGGCCCTAGTCTAAACATCGGTCACACCAGCCGAAGTGCCAGCATTCAGCAAGCGCTATCGCACCTCGATTAGGGCCGAATTGTGACAGTTTTCAAGGCAGGCAGGTCGCGCAAAGGCTTTGAAACGACCTTCGTGTTTCGGCATCGGCGCGGCTCCGGAAAAACGAGATCCTGCTCAGCTTTTCAAGCCCGCCAGAAGCTGGCCATAGGCGCTCTTGGCCACAGCAGCCAGCTGCTCGCGCGGCAGCGATCCGACGACGGCGCAGCCATAACCCTTGTCCAGCCAGTAGACGGCCTCAGGACCATTTTCCTCGGACCCATAGGTGCCCTTGGCCTTGGCCGCCGATTCGGCGATTACGAAGAGCGATATGCGCTCGCCCTTGTCGTCCTCGTAAAGCAGCATCGCGGCCTTGCCCTGGCCGGCAGGCAGCAGCCGGCCACCGACCAGTTGGAACCCCTGCGCCGCCAGATCTGGCGCCACCAGCTTCAAACCCACCTGGTTAGACAGCCAGTTCTGCAAATGATCCTTGTCGCTTGCCGGCACTTCCACAGCATGCCGCTTTTCAGCGGCATAGATGACGTGGGCGGCAATCGCCTCTTCGGCAAGCTGGTCCTCGGCCGTATTTTCCAGGCCGAGGCCGCCGATGCCGGCAAGATAGCCGCCAGCACCGCCAATCACCAGCATGGCGGCAGCGGCGGCCGCAAGCCACCAACGCGAGCGCGACGCCGCCGCTTTAACCACCGGCGCCTCGCCGAGCACCACCTTATTCAGCCGCACCGGGACGGGTTCGTCCAGCACGCCGTTAAAGGCCGCGCGCAACGCTGCCCGATCGGCGGCGTAGCGTGCGCTCTTGGCCTTCATCTCGGCATTGGCGTCGAGCCATGCCTCATAGGCCGTCCGCTCGTCGCCCGGCAACTCGCCATCGAGCGCCATGTGAATGTCGCGTTCGGAGAAATCGCGCCGGCTCATTTCTCGACGATCCTTATCGATCGGCGGCGCGCGGTATCATCCAGCAGCGCGCGCAGTTCCTCACGCCCGCGCGCGATGCGCGACATCAAGGTGCCGGCGGGAACCCCAAGGATGTTGGCGGCTTCGGCATAGGAAAACCCTTCGATGGCGACCATCACAAGGGCCGCGCGCCGGTCTGGGCTGATCGCCTGCAGAGCCTCGACGATCTCGCGCGAAGCGATGCTCTCGATCTGCTCGGCGGGTGCTGCCTGCGCCTCGCTCGCCTCGAGCGGCAGCATCGCTGCCTCGCCGCGCCGGTTCACCTTGCGCATCTGGTCGATGAATAAATGATGCATGATCGTAAACAGCCATCTCCTGGGGCTTTCTCCTGTCTGCCAATTGTCGAGCCGCACAAGTGCCCGCTCGAGACAATCCTGGACGAGATCGTCGGCGGAATCGCGGTCGCGCAACAGCGAGCGTGCATAGCGGCGCAGACGCGGTATTTCACCAAGGATTGCTGCCTTCTTTTCGTCCATGACCGCTGGTTCTGGAGCCCTGTCCGTGGTGATTGAACGCGCCTTCGCGGCGCGGCGCAAGCGGCCAGCGCGAAGCGGTCCGCCGCCCCGGTCACCCAAGCATCTGAATAACGCTGCCAGCGGCAGGTTTATTCCCGGCAGGATTGAGAGGCAAACAGAATCCCTCCCATCGCGAGCGACGCGACAAAGACCCGATATCCCGCCTTGGCACGTGCCGGAAGGCCCAGCGATCCAGAATCGAGCCGTCGAGTTCCTTCGCACACCCTCTGGCCTGCCGCCGCAAGGGGGAGATTGGCGGTTTCGGCGACAGTCGACCGCCTTCCCCGCACACCCGCCAGATTTACCACCCCGGCCCTTGATGACCTTGGACTTCGCGGTCAGTTGCCCGCTCGTCCGGCCGGGTAGGCCTCATATCCGGTTCTTGTCCATCGGGTCGCGGTTTTGCTCCACACTTCCTTCAGACCCCGCCTCACGACGACGCCCTTGTGCTTCAATAACCCTTCGCCGCCATCAGGCTGGGTAGAGGACTTGCACCTCCGAGCTGTCGATCATGCTCGGCACACACAAAAAACCCGCCTCGGCGGGCGGGTCGTTGGAGCCAATTGGCACCATACGCAAATTAGTACCATAGCTGCCGGCACAAAGCAAGAACAAAATACGTTGCGACCGGCAAAAAATGCGAATTCGCTTCGCCCTGTTCGCCTTTGAGGCCGCGTTCCTTCGCCCCCCCTCTGCCCTGCCGGGCATCTCCCCCACAAGTGGGGAGATTGGCAGCTTCGGCGACAGCGCCTTTTCTGCATCCTTGGAAAATTGAGGAAGGCCGTGACTCCAGCGATCTCCCCTGATCCCTTAGGCCTCCCTCGCGGCCCTTGTCAGCAGCCGCTGATAAAACAAGCCGATGCCGATGAGCACCGCGCCGAGGCCGATGAAGGACAGCGCCCGCAACACGCCTTCCAGCTCCGACATGTCGAAAATGAAGACTTTGAGCACGGCGACCGAGATCAGCGCCGCCGACGCAATGCGCAGCACCTGCGACCTCAGCCAGACACCGGCGGTGAGCAGCACCACGCCGATGACCAGCCAGAGCGCCGAATAGGTATAGGTCTCGAGCTGGCCGAGGCCGCTCCACAGGCCGATGAACTCACCCTTGAACAGCCTCCTGACCGATAGCGTCGCATAGGCGAAGGCGAGCACCGCCGCCACAACCGCCAGCATGGCCGCATACCATTTCGGCCGCTTGTCGCGGGTATAGAGCGCCAGTGCGCCTGTCGCGACTGCCGGCAAGAGGTAGGCGAGCAACAGAAGGTTGAACACCGGAATGCTGCCGGTCGATTCATCCGTCAGCAACGGGTTCAGCGCCAGAAAATGCTGGAGGACGATGAACGCGACCGAGACCACGCCCGCTGCAATCGAGCCGTAGCGCAGCACCGAACTTGGCGAGCGCATGTCGATGGCGACCAGGATGGCACCGCCACCGATCGCGATCAGCGTGTAGATCGCCTGTTCGGCAAGCGTCGCAGCAGCGGTATCGATGACGCCGCCATGCATGGCATGGCGCACCAGCATGGCGACGGTGAGCAGGGCAAACAGCGCGGCGCCGGCCTCCATTGCGAGGCGCGGTCGGCCGTTGGTGGTTCGGGCAAGCTGCCAGGCGGCAAAACCGAAAGCGAGTGCCGGCACGCCATATCCAAGCAGCAGCCAGTTGAACACCGGCGTCTTCGACAGGAACTCGGCACCGACGATGGTCGGGTCGAAGGCAGCGCGGCCGAGCACTGCAATCACCGCACCAACGGAAATCCAGCCAAGCACCGGATAGCTGCGCCAGCGCGTCGCCAGCGCCGGCACGAGGGCGGCTGCTCCGAGCAGGATGGTTGTCCAGCCGGAACCAAAGGCCATGTGCAGCATCAGCAGGCCGGCAATCGCCGCCCCGCCGAGCGCGAAGGAGACAGCAGCGCCGCCGGTCAGCGGCGGCGCTTCGCCGCGCGCTATCCACTCGCCGCCGGCGACGAAAACGCCGACCAAAACGGCTGCGACCGCCGCATAAGCAAGGTCTCGGTCGAGATTGCCGAAGGTAGACCAGAGCGCCAGCAGGAGGACCAGTGGCGCGACAGCGCTCCAGGCCGCCCATGCGGCGGCGCGCAGCCAGCCAGAGGCCGCAAAACGGCGCGCCGCCCAAAAGCCGGCGCCGATGAAGACCAGGCCGAGAGCGATGCCGACCCTGAGCATCAAGGCATCGGACGCCACGACCGGCATGCCGTCGACGCCGAGGGCGCCACCCGAAAAATCGGAAGCGATCGTGGTCGGCGGAATGATGCCGAGATAGACCAGTACCGTCGCCAGCCCGGCGGCGTGCAGCAGTGCAAGCGCCCGCGGCCGGTAGAGCGCCACCGCCACCAGGGCTGCGACAAGGGCGGCCCCCGGCAATGCACCGCGGATGGCGGCGAAGGCCGGATCGACAAACAGGGCCAGCGCCGAAAGGCCGACGAAGAAGCCCGGCGCGATCGACGGCCAGTCGAAGCCGCTGCCGGCGACCGCTTCGTCGCGGCGGCCAAGCCAGACGAAGGCGAGCACGGCCAGTGTCACCCCGTCGATAAAGAGGATGACGGCAAGGTTCGCCCCCGGCGCGTCGGTCATGTAGAAGATGGTCCAGATGCCCGTGGCGACGAAGGCTGCGGCCATCAAAAGCCTCCAGTCGCGGATGCGGGCAATGACGCAGGTGGCGGCGAGCACGATCGCCAGATAGCCGAACAGCGCCCACGGATTGGGCGCCTGCGAGGCGACCAGCAGCGGCGTCACCATGGCACCGAGCAGGCCGACGCCGGCCAGCGCCTGACCGTGGACCAGGCTTGCCGCGATCGTCGCCACCCCGATGGCGCCGAGCAGCGTGAAAGCGAGCGTCGGGCCGATGAAGCCGTAAATACTGTACGCGGCGTAGACGGTACCGAACAGGATGAAAGCGCCGGCCGCCGTCAGGATCGCCGGGATATAGGCACCGGCGGCACCTTGCACCGGCACCCTGAAGCCGGTGCGCCGGATGAACTCGCCGCCGGCGACCAGCACCAGCCCGAGTGCCGCCGCCATGACAAGCCGCACGCGTGGCCCGAAAATGCCGGCCTCGATGGTGTAGCGGATCAGAAACAAGCCACCCAGCGCCAGCGCGATGCCGCCGACCCAGACCGCCCAGCGGGTACCGAGCGCCGTTTCGACGTCGGACTGGCGAGCTGCCTTCGCCGCTGCCGCCGGTTGCGCCGACTCCGGCGCGGACGGCGCCGTTGTATCGGCATCGGCCTCTGTAGCTGACACGACCGCTGCGGTCCGTGGCGATACGGCCATGTCGGCTGCGGCCGCAAGCGGGATTGCGGCATCCGCCGGTTTGCTGTCGTTTGCAGCCGGTTCCTTGGCTTGCGGCGGCAGCGCAAGCGTGCCCGAAAGCACAAGGCTGCGCAAGGCGCCAAGCTCGCGCTCGATCAGGCCGATGCGGCTCTGCTGGCGTGAAATGATGACGAACAGCGCGATGATGGCGACGAGGCCAATCAGGCTTTCAAACATGGCGGTTCCCCCAAACCAGGCCAGTTGTCACTGACATTCAATGTTCAGTGACATTCAAATGCGGCGGCCAAACGGCCGGTCCATTCAACGTGCCGCCAGATTGGCCGGAAAGATCGAGCATGTTTCGGTGGCGAAAGCCAGCAGCTTGCCGTTGGCGTCCTTCAGCGCCGCTTCCGAAACCGTCAGCGTGCGGCCCTTGTGCACCACTTTGCCCTCGCACACCACCTCGCCCGTCCTTGGCGTGATCGGCCGCGTCAAATTCACTTTGAACTCGGCCGTCGCATAGGCCTCGCCCACTTGCGAAATGGTGCCAAGGCCGAGCGGCGAAACGTTTTCGGGATCAGGTTCAACTTCGCTCATCTGGTGGTTTCCCCGGTGGCGGCTTCCCCGGCGCTTGCCTTGCCGGATTCATGGCCGGGTGAATGATGCCTGCGCAAGGCGGCGAGAAACCCGGCACGGGCGCCGGGAGGCTCGATGCCGCGCGGTTCGTAGACATGGCGGGTCAAAAAGAAGCCGGTCAGCCGGAAGGCGTCCTCGATCGCCGCCGGATCGGCGCGCAGCCCGGAGCCGCGCTGCAGGAAGGCAGGCAGCGCCAGCATCTTGTCGCGCCACGGCGCGCCCGCCGCCCGCGACACGGCGCGGCCGGATTTCGGCGAGACATAGGCAAGGTCCTGCCTGGTGCCGGTCGCCGCACACTGGCTGAGATCGAGGCCGAAACCGAGTTCGTCGAGTACCAGCAGCTCGAAGCGGGCCACCAGCTCGCCGGCGGCATCGGCATCGTCGAGATGAGCGATCATCACCGCAAGCGTCTCGTAAAGGCCGCCATGGGCGTCACGCTCAGGCAGAAGACGCAAATGCGCGGCCATCGTCTGCAGGCCGTAGACGGCAACGGCGCTGTCCATCAGCCGGGCGGCGTTCATCTCGATAGCCTCGACCTGGAAGGTGCCGAGATGCTCGTCGAGCCGCGCCCGCCACAACAGGTCGACGCGATTGCCGGGCTGCAAGACAGGCTGCTGTTTGCGCGAACGGCCGCCGCGCACGAGACCGAGATGGCGGCCATGCGCGCACGTCATCACCTCGAGAATGGCGCTGGTTTCGCCATGCTTGCGGGTGCCGAGAATGATTCCCTCGTCGCGCCATTCCATGACGAGAGCTTGTCACCGGTTGGATGGCGAAATCAAGATGTGCGACGTATCCGCCGCCAAACCAAAACGGCCCGTAGCGTATCGCTACGGGCCGTTTTTTGCGAGATCGTCGTTTGATCAGAACGAGCGCTGGAAGCGGAAGATGCCGCCGATTGTGTCGGCATCGTCGGCATCGAAATTGTCGTAATAATCGACTTCGGCGGTGATCGTGTAACCAGGAACGATGGTGTAGGCGACATTCGCCGCAACGGCGAAGTCTTGGTCGTCGGTATAGGAGACCTGGGCGTTCAAAGACGTCTTCTTGTTGACGGCATAGCTGCCGCCGCCCCAGACGGCAAAGTTGCCAGTCCACGGCTTGTAGAAGTTCTTCGCGACGTTGTCGTCGCTGCCGTAGCCCGCCATCACGAACAGGGTCAGGTCAGTAATCGGCTTGACGTCGAGGCGAGCTTTGCCGGCCCATTCTTCCGACGCACTGTTATAGGCGCCGACCGCGGTGATCGCACCCCAGTCACCCTTGTATTTCACGCCGCCGACGACAAACGGAACATAGCTGTCGATCGACTGACTAGCGCCGGAGCCCGTTTCGACCGAGGCGACTGCCGTAAAGCCATTACCGCCGTCGAAGTAATAACTGATCAGGTTGGTGTCCTTGGTGCCGTAAGGAATGATAGTGTCCTGGACGACGTTGCCGGCGTAGCCAATGAACGAATCATAGACAGTTTCATCCTTACCGACGCGGAAACCTCCAAGCTGGATCCAGGCGAAGTTCAGGGTAACCGCCTTGTTGTCCTGCACGCTGAAATCAACACCGCTCACGGTGTGTTTGGTGTTGCCGAAGTTGAAACGGGTCTCGGTATAGGTCTTCAACGTGCCGAGCTCGGTCTCCTGGCCGGTCCACGTCTTCAGATTGAAGCGGGCATTCTTGTTCCAGGTCTGCTGCTCGTCACCGTCCATAAGGTCGTGTGTCGTTGCGCCATCGAAAACGCGGCCGGCGTCGCCGAAGCTGGCGTCATAGCGGACATAGCCGCCGATGCGCAGGCAGATTTCGGTGCCGGGGACGTAGTAGTAGCCAGCGCCGTAGACGTCGCAGATCTTGACGTATTCGGCGGGTTCCGGCTCGGCGACCACAACAGCGTCGGCGGCGCGCGCACCGGAGACCGCGACGAATGCCGCGGCTGAGCCGAGAAGAAGGCTCTTGATATTCATTTTCTGACCTCTCCAGTCAAAGTTAAAAATGGCTTTGGATTCATGGGTTGAACGGCTGAACGCCTCACCCACGTCGAAAAAGGCGCGCACCGCACCCCCTCTTCAGGCGGCGAACATACTCATCCGCATTCCAGTCTCAATGACGATTCCAAAAATAATCAATGTTTGTATAACAGAATAAATTCATGTTGCACAAATATCACTTTATATTTTCTTCACAATTTGCCCCCGGCACAAACGACACACTGTCACAATTGTACAAAAATATACTTATGCCATTAGCCGGCAAACCGATACGAGTCCGACATACATTCCTTCTACGTGTTCTTTTTTTGGAATAGACTTCTAACGTTGGCAGCGAGATCAAGGCGACTTCGCCATCGCTGCGTTCTGTGCGGCAAGAACGACTTCTGCCACCAGATCCCGTTTGAGCATTTCAATGGGAATACGTCCGGCGAGGCCGGGCGCGGGGCCGATCAGCCACGACCAGGCATGCCGTGGATCGGGCATCGCGGATAACACTTCCTTGATACCCGGCGCCGGCCTGCCGTCGATGAACTGGGCCAGGGGAAATACATGTTTGCGGCCACCGGTGCGCAACGCAACGACGGTGCCGCTCCGCTGCCAGCGATGCAGGGTCGAGCGCGATATGCCGAGATTTTGCTGCAGGAACGTCGACCCGGCGACCCGACCGGCCCAGTCCTCGAGCCTCATCGAGTCGAGGTCGCCCGTTCCGGCCAGGTGTTGGATGTCTGCCCCTTGGCCTTCGTGCGCCGTCGACAGATGCGTCCGGGCACGGCGTTCCGCAGCTTCGGCTGCCAATATCCGCACGAAACGCGACGCCATGCCGGGTAATCTTTCCTGCATGGTGTCGATCGCACTGATGTCGGTCGGCGCAAGCAAAGCGACGGCGGCGGCAACGGCGCCGGCGACCCTGCCCGCTGCAACGACCGCATCGCTGTTCGTAACCTTGCCTTGCCGCGCCAGCACGCGCTCGATCTCAACAGCGACGGCGTTTGCAAACTCGATCTGACGGATGGGGTCGATGCGATTCCAAGTCCTGGTCATGTCCTAATCTGGCTGCTTGCCCGCCTGTTCCGGTTTGCTCGGAAGCGGGTCTTCGCACGCCTATAGGCAGGGTGTATGACGGAGAGACGACAAACGGTAACCATGCTCGATCGCAGTATCGGCAGGAGTTCCAGCCGGTCAGCTGGCCTGTTTTGCATGAAGTATCGGAAATTTCTCAGAAACCGCTCAGGATTTCCCGTCGCGCCGGTACCCCCAAGGAACGGGTCGGCCCGACATGGCCGGCGCATGGCCTCCCGGAATGATTCGGCCGGCTGTTCAATATGCAAGTCGACCAATCGGGCAGCCCGGCGACCGCTCAGAATCCTGAGGCGGCCAACAGGCCGCTCTGCGGATCGCCCAAACAGGCTCAGTGCGGAAATTCGAGCCCCATTTCACGGTAGCGCTCGGGATCGTCGCCCCAGTTCTCGCGCACCTTGACGAACAGGAAGAGGTGCACCTTCTGCTCGAGTATGCCTGCGATTTCCATGCGCGCGGCCTGGCCGATGGCGCGGATCGTCTCGCCCTTATGGCCGAGCACGATCTTCTTCTGGCTGTCACGCTCGACATAGATTGTCTGGTCGATGCGCACCGAGCCGTCCTTCTTCTCTTCCCATTTCTCGGTCTCGATGTGGGAGGAATAAGGCAGTTCCTGATGCAGCCTGAGATAGAGCTTTTCGCGGGTGATCTCGGCCGCGAGCTGGCGCATCGGCAGGTCGGAGATCTGGTCCTCCGGATAGTACCAGGGGCCGGCCGGCAAGGTCTCGGCGAGATAGTCGAGCAGGTCCTTGCAGCCGGACCCGGTCAGCGCCGAAACCATGAAGGTGCGCTTGAACGGCACCCTTTCGTTGGCTGCCGCCGACAATGCCAGCAACGTCTCGTGCTTGACCCGATCGACCTTGTTGAGGATCAACACCATCGGCTGCCGGACATCCTTCAGCCGCTCGAGGATGGCGTCGGCATCGCCCCGGATGCCGCGCTCGGCATCGATCAAGAGCAGCACGATATCGGCGTCCTTGGCACCGCCCCACGCTGTGGTCACCATCGCGGTGTCCAGCCGGCGCTTCGGCTTGAATATGCCCGGCGTGTCGACGAAGACGATCTGCGCGTTGTTGTGGGTGGCAATGCCGCGCACGATGGCGCGCGTGGTCTGCACCTTGTGCGTCACGATCGACACCTTGGCGCCGACCAATTGGTTGACCAGCGTCGATTTCCCCGCATTGGGCGCGCCGATCAGCGCGACGAAGCCGGAGCGGGTAGCGGGAGCTTCTGTTGCCGGAGCTTCGGTGGCGGTCATGCGGCACTCCCTTGATCGAGCCAGACGCCTTCCCGCTGCAGAAGTGCCGCGGCTGCAGCCTGCTCCGCCTCGCGCTTGGAGCGCCCGCTGCCGGTCGCCGGCGGATAGGCGCCGACCTTGACACTGACGGTGAACAGCGGATCGTGGTCCGGTCCCTCGCGGCTGTCGATTATGTAAACCGGCACTGCGCCTGCCGCCTGATGCGCCCATTCCTGGAGTTCGGTTTTCGCATCGCGACGGGCGGCGTCAATGGCTTGCGAGCGCGGCTGCCAGTATCTGTGGATGAAGGCACGGGCCGCTTCCAACCCTCCGTCGAGATAGAGCACGGCGATCAGCGATTCCAATGCATCGGCGCGCAGATTGACGCGCTTGCGCCCGTCGAGGCCGCGTACGTCCGAACCGGCGCGAATAAGTTCCGGCAGGCCGATCTCCTCGGCAATTTCCGCCAGGGCTTCAGCGTTGACCAGAGCGTTCAATCTCAGCGACAGCTCACCCTCGGCGGCGTCGGGAAATGCCGCCAGCAGCATATCGGCAACGACAAGGCCGAGAACGCGGTCGCCCAGGAATTCGAAACGTTCGTAGTCGATGCCGGCGTGACTGCCGCGAGCGCTGGCATGGGTCAGCGCCCGCTGCAGGCGCTGATGGTCGCCAAAACTGTGGCCGGTGCGCTCCCTGAGCGCCTCGGCGAGCGCATCGGCGGTCAGCCGTTTCGTCGCCGCCATGGCCCTAATTGACGAAATCGAACAGGCGCGAGGCGCGCATCAGTGACGGCCATTTCCAGATTTCGAGCGGGCTGGCGCTGCCGCCGATCGAGAAGAAAATGAGGTTGGCGCGGCCGACCAAATTCTCGTCCGGCACGAAGCCGACGGTGAAGCGGCTGTCCGACGAGTTGTCGCGATTGTCGCCCATCATGAAATAGTGACCGGGCGGCACCTTGAACTCTTTGGTATTGTCGCCGATCGAAGCCTGCGTCAGGTCGAGCGTGTCGTAGCTGACGCCGTTCGGCAGCGTCTCGCGATAGACATCGACCGGCCCGTTCTCCTCGGTGATGTCGCGGTTGTCGATCTGCCCGACCTTGACGCGCGGCACGCCCACGTCGTTGATGAAGAGCTGGCCATCCTTGACCTGGATCTTGTCGCCCGGCAGGCCGACGACGCGCTTGATATAATCGACAGAAGGATCCGGCGGAAACTTGAACACCACCACGTCGCCGCGCTTCGGCTCTGAGCCCCAGATGCGGCCCGAAAAGATGTTCGGCCCGAACGGCAGTGAATAGCGGGAGAAGCCGTAGGACCACTTGGTGACGAAGAGATAGTCGCCTTCGAGCAAAGTCGGCCGCATCGACCCGGACGGGATCGAGAACGGCTGGAACAGGAGCGTGCGGATGACCAGCGCAAGCAGCAGGGCCTGGACTATGACGCTGACGGTTTCGCCAAGTCCGCCGGATTTCTTCTGGGTTTTTTCAGCCACGCTCATGTCGTCCTCGATTGTGCGTTGGATGGTATAGAGTCTCGGCGCGCGCTGGGCAACGTCATGCCGGTGGTCAGATGCAATCAATGTGGCGCTTCTTCGACCGGCAACGCTTCAATGATCACAAAGGCTTGAGCGAGCGGAAAATCATCGGTGATGGTGAGGTGGATCACCGCGCGGTGCCCTTCAGGCAGAATTTCGTCCAGTCGCGCTGCCGCCCCATTGGTCAGCGCCATGGTCGGCTTGCCGCTGGCCAGGTTGACGACCCCCATGTCGCGCCAGAACACACCCTGCGCCAGACCGGTACCCAATGCCTTGGCGCAGGCTTCCTTGGCAGCGAAACGCTTGGCGTAGGAGGCCGCACGCGCCGCGCGGTTTTCGGAGCGCGCCTGTTCGATCTCGGTGTAGATGCGCTGGATGAAGCGCTGGCCATGGCGTTCCAGCGACTTCTCGATGCGTCTGATGTCGATGAGGTCGCTGCCGATACCGATAATCATTCGGCAGGAACTTCCGGCTCGGTTTTTCCAGCCTTTGCCGCTCTTTCGGCCAGCCGCTTGCGGCGCTGCTCGTGGAAAGTGACCATGCCCCAGCGGGTGATGCCGTAAAACAGCAGGCCGAAAACCAGGCCGAGCGGTATTGCGCCGATCGTCATCGGCTTCAGCACCGGTCCCCACAATTGCGCAAAGGAAAGATTATGCAGCATGTCGCCGAGATGCGCGGGCGGGCCATGCGCCGGCAGGTGTTCATGCAGGATCAGCTTGCCGACCTCCCAGGAGGCGGCCCATAGCAGCGGAAAGGTCAGGGGGTTGCCGAAGACCGTGCCGAGTGCTGCCGCGACCAGATTGCCGGCGATCAGCCAGCACAGGATGGCAGCAATGATGAAGTGAAAGCCAAGCGGGAAAAACGACGCGAATACGCCCGCCGCAACACCGGCGGCCACGGCATGCGGCGTGGCCCTAAGCCGCAGGATGCGCTTGGAAAAATACCGCAGCGAGCGCGAGAACGAGCGGCGCGGCCACAAATAAGTACGCACCCGCTCGAAAAAACCATCAGGCTTGCGCCGTCGAAAAAGCACTCTGTTCCTGTTCCTAGTTCCGTCAATAGCTTCACGCCGGCTTCTCCAGCCGGGCGCGACAGCCCTGCGCTCTGCGGTCGCCGAAAAGCAACTACGACTTTGATATAGCGATGCGCTGGCCGAAGAACAACGAGGCCGAGGCATCCGCTCGGTGGCCGGTCGCGCCAGCCTTGGGTATCGCCGTTCTGAACAGGGTATGATCGCGGCGAATTTAAGGAGCGTCGCTTAGGATCGATATTCGCTGACCTCGACGAGGTTGCCGTCCGGGTCACGAAAATAGACCGACATTGTCGCGCCACGAGCGCCGGCACGCTCGACCGGGCCGACCTCTATCACCACACCATTGGCGGCGAGGTTGGCACATATCTCGGCGAGCGGCCGGGCAGCAATCAAGCAGAAATCTCCGGAGCCCGGCGTCGGCGCCTTGGCCTTCGGCTCGAAGGTACGCCCGACCTCATGCACATTGATCTTTTGCGTTCCAAACAGCAGCGCCGTTGGTCGATCCGGCTCGTCGAGGCGCTCGAAGCCAAGCACGCGCTGATAGAAGGCGCAGGTATCGTCCACCGAACGAACTGTCAGCACGAAATGATCGATGCCAGCAATCACGGCAGCGTCTCAGTCATATATTGCGGCTGCCCGGCTTGATCGCCGGTATGGCGGCGAGCTCGGGCGGCAGCATGTCGGCTGGATAGGCCGGAACTTCATATTCGGCGAGCGCGATCAGCGGCACGCCGACATCGGTCTTGCCGGCCGAGCGGTCGATGATGCATGCGGCGGCAACGACTTCGGCGCCAAGGCCGCGCAGGCAGTCGATGGTCTCGCGGATCGACAGGCCGGTGGTGACGATGTCCTCGACAATGACGACGCGCGATCCCTTGGCGATCTCGAAGCGGCGCAGCCTGAATTCGCCCCCTTCCCGCTCGACCCAGATCGCCGGCGCACCAAGATGGCGCGAGGTCTCATAGGCCGGGATCAGCCCGCCGATCGCCGGGCCGACGACGTAGTCGATCCTGCCGGGCACGCCAGTGCGGATCTTTTCGGCGAGCGCCTTGCACAAGCGCTCGGTCTTGTCGGCATGCATGAAAACGCGCGCCTTCTGCAGGAAGACCGGGCTGCGCAGGCCCGACGTCAGGATGAAATGCCCTTCGAGAACGGCGCCGGCCTCGCGGAAAATGCCCAGCACTTCATCGGTGTTCATCGTTCACTCCATGTCCATGGTGAATGGTGAATGGTAGTGAGAGCACCCTCTTCACTATTCACTATTCACTATTCACTATTCACTATTCACTATTCACTATTCACCCATTCACGCGCCTTGCATCGCTGACGCTCGAATTGTCCTTTAGCTGCGACAGCAGCCGGTTCAAGTGCTTGAGGTCCCACACTTCAAGATCGATCAGCATTTCGGTGAAATCGGGCGCGGTGCGCACCATCGACAGAGTGTGGATATTGGCGTCGTTGGATGCGACGACCTGTGCAATGTCGGCCAGCGAACCCGGCGCGTTGATGGCGGTGACCGAGACGCGCGCCGGGAACCGCTCCTTGGTGCGCTCGTCAATATCCCAGCGCACGTCGATCCAGCGCTCGGGCTGGTCGTCAAAGGCCTGCAGCGCCGGCGACTGGATCGGATAGATGGTGATACCGGTTCCCGGCTGCACGATGCCGACGATGCGATCGCCTGGCACTGCCCCCTCCGGCGCGAAGCGCACCGGCAGATCGCCGCGCACGCCGCGGATCGGCACCGCATCGTCTCGCGGCTGGTTCTTGTCCTTGCGTGCGGCGCGGCCCGGAATCTGGAACAGCATGCCGGCGGCGTTGCGGATCTTCGACCAGCCCTCCTCGCGCTGCTTGGGCGCGACCAGCGTGACACGCTCGTCCTTGTAGTCGGGAAACACCGCCTTTATGACATCGGTGGAGGCAAGTTCGCCTCGGCCGACCGCGGCCAACACATCCTCGATGTCCTTGCGCGCCAGCCGGTGCAGCACCGGCTTCAAGCTTTCCTTGGTGAAGGTCTTGCCGGACCGTTCAAAGGCGCGCTCCAAAATGCGGATACCGAGACCTGAATATTGCTTGCGAATGGCGTTCTTGGTGGCGCGGCGGATGGCCGAGCGTGCCTTGCCGGTAACGACCACCGATTCCCACGCCGCCGGCGGGACCTGCGCCTTCGAGCGGATGATCTCGACCTCGTCGCCGTTCTTCAGCTCCGTCATCAGCGGCATGATGCGGCCATTGACCTTGGCGCCGACGCAAGTGTCGCCGACGTCGGTGTGGACGGCATAGGCAAAGTCGATCGGCGTGGCGCCGCGCGGCAGCGCGATCAGCATGCCCTTCGGCGTGAAGCAGAATACCTGGTCCTGAAACAGTTCCAGCTTGGTGTTTTCGAGGAAGTCCTCGGGATTGTCGCCTTCGGCAAGCTGCTCGATGGTGCGCCGCAGCCAGGCATAGGCATTGGTTTCCTTCGAGATCGCATGGGCGGCACCATTCATCTTGCCACCGGTATCCTTATAGATCGAATGAGCCGCGACGCCGTATTCGGCGATCTTGTTCATTTGATAGGTGCGGATCTGCAATTCGACGCGCTGGCGCGACGGGCCGACGATGGTGGTGTGGATCGAGCGGTAGTCGTTCTGCTTCGGCGTCGAGATGTAATCTTTGAAGCGGCCGGGCACCATCGACCAGCTGGTGTGGATGGCGCCGAGCGCGCGGTAACAGTCCTCGACCGTCTCGACAACGACGCGGAAGCCGAAAATGTCGGACAGCTGCTCGAACGACAGCGCCTTGGCCTCCATCTTGCGGAATACCGACCACGGCTTCTTCTGCCGGCTCTTGACCTCGGCCTTGATCGAATATTTGTCGAACAGCGTGGAGAGCGCCTTCTCGATCTCCGACAGCACGCCCTTGTTGCGCTCGAAGATTTCGGCCAGCCGTGCGGTGACGGCGCGGTAGGCTTCCGGATTGATGAAGCGGAAGGCAATCTCCTCCAGCTCCTCGCGCATGCCTTGCATGCCCATGCGGCCGGCCAGCGGCGCGTAGATGTCCATCGTCTCTTCGGCGATGCGCAGGCGCTTGGCTTCCGGCACATGGTCGAGCGTGCGCATATTGTGCAGGCGGTCGGCGAGCTTGACCAGAAGCACGCGCACGTCTTCCGAGATCGCCAGCAACAGCTTGCGCAGGTTCTCCGCCTGCTCGGCCTTCTTCGAGACGAGGTCGAGCTTCTTCAGCTTGGTCAGGCCCTCGACCAGCTTGCCCATTTCCGGGCCGAACAATTCGTCGATCTCGGCCCTGGTCGCCGTGGTGTCCTCGATCGTGTCGTGCAGCAAGGCAACGGCGATCGTCGCCTCGTCCATGTGCATTTCGGTGAGGATGGCGGCGACTTCGAGCGGATGCGAAAAATAGGGGTCGCCGGAGGCGCGTTTCTGGTGGCCATGCTTCTGCATGGCATAAACATAGGCCTTGTTGAGCAGCGCCTCGTTGACGTCAGGCTTGTAGCGCTGGACGCGCTCGACAAGCTCATACTGACGCATCATGGGCGGGATCTCGCAATGCTGAAATGAATCATGCGCCGCACTGGCGTACGGCGCATGTCATAGATAGCCACGAAACTGCCGACGCGAAAGTGTCGGCAGTTATTGCTAAGATCAATAATCGTCGCTTTTTTCCGGCGGTACCAGACCTTCGATGCCGGCCAACAGGTCTTCTTCGGTCATGCGATCGAAGGTGACGTTGTCCTCGGCGTCGTCGGCATCGGTGGCCGCAACGGCGCTGCCGGTCTGGTCGGCAATCGCCTCGCCATCGGCTTCCGGCTCATCGACCTCGACATGCTTCTGCAGCGAATGGATGAGATCTTCCTTGAGGTCGTCCGGCGACAGCGTCTCTTCGGCGATTTCGCGGAGCGCAACGACCGGGTTCTTGTCGTTGTCGCGCGGTACGGTGATCTGCGCGCCCTGGCTGATCTGACGGGCGCGGTGGCCGGCCAAGAGCACCAGCTCGAAGCGGTTGTCGACCTTGTCGATGCAATCTTCAACGGTTACGCGGGCCATGAGTTGCCCCTTTCATGCCTGGATTTGATGGAAAACAGGCGCGGTCCATAACCTGAACGCCGCCAAAATACAAGCTTTTATGGCGGTGCGCAGCTCTGACGCGGGCCGCCTGCGACGACACAGCGCCGATCACAATTGCTTGCGGTGCGGCATGGTGCCTTGGATTGCCGTAAAACTGGCGTTATCTCGAACGATGAAGGCCAACAGGTCTATTATCAGACCGGCCGATAGTCGCCACCCATTTAGACGACCGCTTATTTCGAAAAAGGACATTTTCCATGTTCGATCCTCGTGAAAAAATCGCTCTCTTTATCGACGGTGCCAATCTCTACGCCACCTCGCGCGCGCTGGGCTTTGACATCGATTACCGCAAACTTCTGGCGAGCTTCCAGAAACGCGGCTATCTGCTGCGCGCTTATTACTACACCGCGCTGGTCGAGGATCAGGAATACTCCTCGATACGGCCGCTGATCGACTGGCTCGACTATAACGGCTTCAAGGTGGTGACCAAACCGGCCAAGGAATTCACCGACTCGACCGGCCGGCGCAAGATTAAGGGCAATATGGATATCGAGCTGACCGTCGATGCGCTCGAGCTTGCCGATGTCGTCGACCATTATGTCATCTTTTCGGGCGACGGCGATTTCCGCACGCTGGTCGAGGCGCTGCAGCGGCGCGGGCGCAAGGTGTCGATCGTCTCGACCATGGCTTCGCAGCCGCCGATGATCTCCGACGATCTGCGCCGCCAGGCCGACCATTTCATCGACTTGATGACGCTCAAGAATGAAGTCGGCCGCGATCCGTCGGAGCGGCCGGTGCGCCGGCCCGAACCGGCCGAAGTCGACGAGGAAGACTATTGACGGTCGTTGCCTTGACCGCGCCCCTGGTCGTCTCCCCCGAACCCGATCGCGATTGCCCGCTCTGCCCGCGGTTGCACGACTTCATCGCCGAGTGGCGGCGGCGCGAGCCGTCCTGGTTCAACGCGCCGGTGCCGACCTTTTTGCCGCCGGAAGGCGAGGATGCAGTGCGTCTGCTGATCGTCGGGCTGGCGCCGGGCCTGCGCGGGGCAAACCGGACGGGGCGTCCCTTCACCGGCGATTTTGCCGGCGACCTGCTCTACAACACGCTGATCGCGCACGGCTTTGCGCGCGGCGAATTCAAAGCGCGACCGGATGACGGGCTGGAGCTTGTCGGTACGGCGATTACCAATGCGGTGCGCTGCGTGCCGCCGGAGAACAAGCCGGTTGGCGCCGAGATAGCGACCTGCCGGACGTTCCTGGTGCCGACGATCGCGCGATTTCCAAATCTGCGCGCTGTGCTGGCGCTTGGCTCGATCGCGCACCAGTCGACCGTGCGGGCGCTCGGCCAACGCGTTGCCGCCTATCCGTTCCGGCATGGTGGGCAGCAGCAGGCCAATGGCATCACGCTGTTTTCCAGCTATCATTGCTCGCGCTACAACACCAATACCGGCGTGTTGACGGAAGCGATGTTCGTCAACGTCTTCAGTCAGATAGAAGCTTTTCTGAAGACATAGAGTCGGACGAGGCCCGCCAGGGCACGAGCCCTAGATTCGGGCGATCGCGAACAACCAGGCCAGGAGATCCAGCAACCACAGAAACAGTGCAAGCTGCAGCGCGACGCGCAGGCGTTGGATGATCCGCCAATTGCTGGCCATGTCGGATTTGATGCGCAGCGCAAGCGCTCGGTGCATCCCGTCCAGGGTTGCGGGAGGGTGCTGATCGACGAAGTCCTGGAGCAGCTTCTCTGGATCGAAACGGAACGTATAGTTATAATACGGCCACACCATAATCGCGACCAGCAGCCCGATAAGAAAAAGCAATGTCAGCGCCAGCCAGTCCCAAGGCCCCACGCCATCCAGGAGCGCCCTGCCTCCGAGGAGAGAACTCGCGAACGCGGTTGCGAAGATCAGATTGCCGGCGCGCGTATTGAGACTTTCAACCACGCCCTGCTGGTGCTGGAGGCCACGCACCGCCTCCGCATAGACAAATGCCAGGCGGGGGTCGCCGCCGTCCGTCGCAGCAGGCGGGGCGTTGCTGTCATTGGTTGATGAAGGGCGCTCCGGCATCAAATGTACTTAGCACGGCGCCGCCTGCGATATGAATAGCCACATGGGGAACGCTTCGTCGCTCTGTCTTCGGGCCATCGAGGGTGTTTTGGTGGACAGGAATAGCGTCAATCCGACGCCGTCGCTTCAGGCGCTGCGGCAAACAATGCGGCCAGCGTCGCAGGTCCGCCCTGGAGAACATTCAGGTCGACGTCGCCGCTGATGCCGTCGACGCGGCCCCGGTTGTGATACTGCCAGTAGATCCAGTTGTCATGGCCCGGCCGCAGCGCCAGCGAACGCAGCCAGCGCGGGCGGCTGGCTAGCTGCCCGGCATAGGCTTGCGCCGCCTCGTCGGTCACATAGAGGATCGCCGTCTTGCCGAACGCCGCCTCGACCGGGCTGAGGAAGGCGGAAAGCTCGGCGTTCAGCTGTTCGGGGGTTGGCCGCTGCGGGCAATTGCCGCCGAACTCGATGTCTACCACCGGCGGCAGCAAAGGCTGATCGCGCGGCACCACCGAGATGAAGTTGCGTGCCTGATCGGCACCCGGCCTGCAGAAGGTGAAGAAATGATAGGCACCGACGGCAAGGCCGGCGGCTCGGGCCGCGCGCAAATTGGCGGCGAAGGCATCGTCGACATGGTCGCCGCCTTCCGTCGCCTTGATCACGGCGAAGGCGACATCGTCGGCGGCAACACGCCGCCAGTCGATCTGCCGCTGATGATGGGAGACGTCGATGCCCCTGACCGGATATTTGCCGCGGTCCGGAGAAAACGTCTGGAAGTAGGTATAGCCGCCGGCCAGAACGAGGCCCGCCACGAGCAGACCGGCCGCGCCCCATAAGACGATCCGGTTTTTCAAACGAGACCTATCCCTTTTGGTCCGCCCTGCCCGCCGCTATGGCTCCGGGCGTTCGTCGCTCGAAAAGCCAAATCGCTGGCTTTTCCTCCGCTTCGCGGACCGCTCCTCACCCTCGCTCCTTCAGCAGCCGGCCCTTCTCGCGCGACCAGTCGCGCTGCTTTTCGGTCTCGCGCTTGTCGTGCAGCTTCTTGCCGCGGCCAACGGCGAGCAGCAGCTTGGCACGGCCTTGGTCGTTGAAGTAGATCTTCAGCGGCACCAGCGTCATGCCTTCGCGGTCGACGCTTTGCGCCAGCTTGGCCATCTCGCGCTTGTTGAGCAGCAGTTTGCGGCGGCGGCGCGGCTCATGGTTGAAGCGGTTGGCCTGCAGATACTCCGGCAAATAGGAGTTGATCAGCCAGATCTCGCCGCCCTCGACCGAGGCGTAGCTGTCCTGGATATTGGCCTGGCCCTGGCGCAGCGATTTCACTTCCGTACCGGTCAGCACCAGGCCGGCCTCGATCGTGTCGAGCACCTCATAGGAAAACCGCGCCTTGCGGTTTTCCGCAACGGTCTTGTTGTTGGGATCGGCTTTTCTGACTTGATTCATGATGCGGAGAGGTGGCGCCTCATCCTTAGTTTATCAAGCCGGCGTGCTTCATCGCCGCGTCGATCTTTTCGGCGGTCGACGGCTCGACCGTCATTAGCGGCGAGCGCAGCACGTTCTCGACCTTACCCAGTTTCGACAGCGCATATTTCGCGCCGGAAACGCCGGGCTCCATGAAAATCACCTTGTGCAGCGGCAACAGACGGTCCTGCAGGTCGAGCGCCTTGGCGCTGTCGCCGGAAAGCGTTGCCTGCTGGAATTCAGCGCAAAGCCTGGGTGCGACATTTGCCGTCACCGAAATACAGCCGACGCCGCCATGCGCGTTGAAGCCGAGCGCCGAGGCGTCTTCGCCGGAGAGCTGGATGAAATCCTTGCCACAGGTGGCGCGCTGCTCCGAAACCCGCTCGACCTTGCCGGTGGCATCCTTGACGCCGACGATGTTCTTGAAGTCGTGCACCAATTGCCCCATCGTCTCCGGGCTCATGTCGACCACCGAGCGTGGTGGAATGTTGTAGATGATGATCGGCAGGCTGGTCGCCTTGGCGACGGCGGCGAAATGCGCATAGAGCCCGCGCTGCGTCGGTCTGTTGTAATAGGGCGTGACGACAAGGGCCGCGTCGGCGCCCGCCTTCTCGGCATACTGGACCAGGCCGACCGCCTCGTCGGTGTTGTTGGAGCCGGCGCCGGCGACGACCGGAACCCGGCCCTTGGCGACCTCGATGCAAACCTTGACGACTTGGCGGTGCTCGTCATGCGACAGCGTCGGCGACTCGCCGGTGGTGCCGACAGGGACCACGCCCGTCGTGCCTTCGGCGATCTGCCAGGCGATGAACGCGCGAAAGGCTTTCTCGTCGAAACGGCCGCTTTTTTCGAACGGTGTGACGAGCGCGGTCAGCGAGCCTCTTAGCATGTCGTCCAACTCCTTGGGACTAGCGCATGACCCCGAAAATCGCAGTCGATTTCGGAAAGGATCATGCGCCAAATTTAAATTGCTACAGCGTCCTTTGCGCGTCTGAGAAGACGCGCGGCGCTGTAGGTGTTTGTCGTGCGCGCCTTCTAGCCGAAAGCGAAGCGGCGCACCATAGTCTCGACATTGTTGCGCGGCAAGCATTGCGCCAGCAATTGCAATTCGAACGACCTCGATAAGGTTTTCTTTACGGGCCCTTCATCACAGACGAATAGACTGCAGTTCATCTGTGCCAGTGGTAGCATCGAAAAATAGGAAATGACCAAATCCATGCCGACCAGGCTGCCTCATCTTTTCGCGCTTCTCGGCGCGATCGTTGTGCTGATCCCCGGCGCGGCGATCGGCGGCAGTGTCGATGGGCAGGTCACGTCGGCGATCCCGATGACGGAGCCGCAGAACGATGCACTGCAGCAGTCCCCTTCGCCATCCGCCAGCGTCGCGGCGCTGAAGAGCGGTCTCGATGCGCTGGCGGCAAACGACATTCAGCGCGCGCGCCAGGTGCGCGAAGCGCTGCCGGCCAAATCGCTCGATCGGCACATCCTTGCCTGGGCGATTGCGCTCTATGGCGGCGACCAGGTGCCGAGCGGCGACATCGCCGATGCGGCAAAGATGCTGCCGAACTGGCCGGGCACGATCGCCTTGCGCAAGAACAGCGAGCGCGCGCTCTATCGCGAGAACCCCGCGCCACAGGTCGTGGTGCGGGCGTTCGACGGCAGCCAGCCGCTGACCTTCGAGGGCGTGGTGATCCTTGCCCGCTCCTATGTAGCGCTGGGCGATACGAAGGCGGCGCGCTCGGTGCTGTCGCCATTCTGGCGCACCGAAAAGCTCGAAGCCACGGACGAGGCGGCGGTCATCCGCGAGTTCGGCGCGCTGATCCCGGCCGCCGACCATCGCTTCCGCATGGAGCGCATGTTCTATGCCGACCGGGTCGCTTCGGCGCTGCGCGTCGCCGATCTCGCCGGCGCCCGGCAATTGGCCGACGCCTGGGCGGCAGTCACCAAAGGCGACAGGAACGCGGCCAAGCTGCTGAAGGCGGTGCCGGCAGCGCAGCGGGCGGCCGGCTATCTCTTTGCCGAAGCCGAATATCTGCGCAAGCAACAGAAATTTTCCGACGCCGCCGCGCTGGTGCTGAAGGCGCCGGGCGACCGCGACGCGCTGGTCGATCCGGACGCCTGGTGGGTCGAACGCCGGGTGCTGTCGCGCGAGCTGGTCGACCAGGGCGACATGAAGACCGCCTACAGAATAGTCGCCGCGCATGCCGCCGAAAGTCCCGCCAATGCTGCCGAGGCGGAATTCCATGCAGGCTGGTACGCGCTGCGCGGCCTCAACGACCCGAGCACCGCCGCCAAGCATTTTGCGCAAATCGCGGAGCTCGCCCAAGGGCCGATGTCGCTGTCGCGCGCCTATTACTGGCTCGGCCGTGCCGCCGAACTCGGCGGTCCCGGCAGTGCCAAGGATTATTTCAGCCGTGCCGCCAGCTACGGCACGACCTTTTACGGCCAGCTCGCCGGCGAGCGTGTCGGCCGGCAGACCCTCAACATCGTCTACCCGCAGCCAAGTGCCGCCGATCGCCAGAATTTTGCCACCCGCGAGGCGGTCAGCGCCATCGAGCGGCTGCAGCAGGCAGGCTATGACCGCTATGCCGAAACCCTCTACCGCGACCTTGCCGGACAGTTGAGCAGCCCCGGCGAACTGGCGCTGCTTGCGATGCTGGCGGAAAGACAAGGCAACCATTTCATGGCGCTGAAGGTCGGCAAGATCGCCGGCGCACGTGGCATCGACGTCGGCGCGCTGTCGCATCCGCTCGGCGTCATTCCCGACACCGCCAACATTTCCGGCTCGGGCAAGGCGCTGGCCTATGCGATTGCCCGCCAGGAAAGCGAGTTCAACATCGGCGCCGTCTCCAGCGCCGGCGCACGCGGGCTGCTGCAACTGATGCCGGGCACGGCCAAGCAATTGGCGAAGAAGGCCGGCATGACATTTTCTCAGGCCCGGCTGACCACCGATGCCGGCTACAATGCGATGCTGGGCGCTGCCTTTCTCGGCGAGCAGCTCGGCCGCTTCGACGGCTCCTACGTGCTGACCTTCGCCGGCTACAATGCCGGCCCCACCCGCGCCGCCCAGTGGGTGGCGAAATACGGCGACCCGCGCGGCAAGGACGTCGACGCCGTCGTCGACTGGATCGAGCGGATTCCCTATACGGAAACAAGAAGTTACGTCCAGCGCGTGATGGAGAACTACGAGGTCTACAAGATGCGCATTTCCGGCAAATACGACATTGTCGGGGATCTGTCGAACGGCCGAGGTTAGCCTTTCCTTCTCCCCTTGTGAGAGAAGGTGGCCGAGCCACGCTCGGTCGGATGAGGGGTGCTCCAGCTTGGCTCCGACAGCGCTCCGTCCAACACCCCCAACCGTCTCGGCGCTAACGCGCCGATCCACCTTCTCCCACAAGGAGGGAAGGAAGAGCCCCCGATTTGACCGCCCCTGCCCTCGCCTGTAGCAGTCGCAAACGATCTGACAGCAGCACGGAATCGAGTGTACATGCCAAACGACGAAGGCTTCTCCCATTTCTTCTACGCCGCGCCGGACGGGCTGTCCCTGCACGCCCGCATCTACGGCGAAGCGAATTCCGGCAGCTGGCCAGTCGTTTGCCTGCCCGGCCTGACCCGCAATTGCCGTGACTTTCACGAGCTGGCGCTTTATCTGTCGACGCAGGCGAAGCGCAGGGTTGTCGCCTTCGATTATCGCGGGCGCGGGCAGTCCGCCTACGATGCCGATATCGGCCATTACAATATCGGCATCGAAGCGGGGGATATTCTCGCCGGGCTGGCTGCACTTGGCGTCGACGAGGCTGCCTTCATCGGCACCTCGCGCGGTGGACTGATCATCCATGTGCTCGGGGCGATGCGGCCGCCCGTGCTGAAGGCCATCGTCTTCAACGACATCGGCCCGGTGATCGAGTCGCAAGGTCTCGCCCATATCCGCTCCTATCTCGACCTCGCGCCAAGGCCGAAGACGTACGAGGAGGTGGTCTGCGGCCTGCGCAGCACCCATGGCGGGGATTTTTCGGCGCTGACCGATGCGGATTGGGAGCGGATGGCGTCAGCCCTCTACCGCGAGACCGAAGAGGGATTTTTGCCCGATTTCGATCCGAGACTGGTCGACACGCTGACGGGGATCGATCCCAGCCGGCCGCTGCCCGATCTTTGGCCACAGTTCGACGCGCTGGCGGCCATCCCGATGCTCGTCATACGCGGCGCCAACTCGAAGCTGCTGTCCGCCGAAACGCTCGAGCAGATGCGGACGCGCCATACCGATATCGAGACGATCACCGCCGACGGCCAGGGGCATGCACCGTTTTTGGAGTCCGGGATCCTGCCGGGCAGGATCGCTGGTTTTTTCGATCGGGCGGAGCGGCGGGGTGGTGGGAAGTAAAACTCAAGATCAAATAACCACCTTGAAAGCTTTACACGGACCTATTTAGTGGTGACAGATTGTCGAAGTCGGTGCCCACGTTTCTTCCCTTCTCCCTCTGTGGGAGAAGGTGGATTGGCGCGTAGCGCCAAGACGGTTGAGGGGTGTTGGATGAAATGAGGCGTTGGCGTTCCCTGGAACACCCCTCATCCGACCGAGCTGCACTCGGCCACCTTCTCCCACAAGGGGAGAAGGGAGAGCCGTACGCGAGCCAGATGAGCGACACTACCGGGATTTTGCCCTTTTCACCACGGTTTTCGGAGACTTTTCGCTCTTAGCCGGCTTATTCTTCTGCTCATCCATCGCTGAATGAGAAGACAAAGCGCTTGCACCGCCGATGTCCGAGCCACCGGACCGAGGCGTTTCCAGCACGGTGACGCAGCCGTCGAGATCGTTGGTGGCCAGATGGGCGTAGCGCATGGTCATCGACAGCGTCTGGTGACCGAGCCACATCTGCACGCGCCTGATGTCGATGCCGCCCTGGACGAGACGCGAGGCACAAGTATGGCGCAATATGTGCGGCACGACCTGATCGTCGGCGCCAAGCCCGACCTCGGCCTTGGCATCGTTCCAGATGGCACGAAACTGCGCCTGACTGAGCTTGGTGAACGGACCTTTGGGCCGGCGGCCCTCGGTGGCCGGCAGCTTGATCACCTCTTTTACCCGCTCGGTCATCGGGATGGTACGGCTGCGGCCGGATTTGGTGATCCAGAAACTGACGCGGTGCTCCTGGATATCGTTCCAGATCAAGCCCAGCGCTTCGCCGAGACGGCAGCCGGTGTCGACGAGAAAGACGGAAAGCCGATAAGCGTCCTCGCTGCGGCTCTTGATGGCGGCGAACAGCCTGGCCTCCTCGTCTCTTTCGAGGAAACGAATCCGTCCCGCCCGCTCTTTCTGGCGGCGGAACTCGGGCAGGCTGTGGATATCCCCCATCTTGTGAGCCTTGCGCAGCAGTTTGCTGAGGGCAGCCATCTTCCGGTTGATGGTTGCGTTGCTGTTGCCGCGCTGGCGCAAGGTGCCGATAAGGTTGTCGAGGGTGCTTTGGTCAAAGGCACTGAAACGCTCCCCTAGGAGGATCTCGTCTATTTCGCCGATGAAAGAGCTGACATTGTATTTGTGCCGCCCGTCATCCCAAAGTATGTCCCGGTATGCTGAAAAAAGTTCTCCAATCCTATGCGACTTTACTTCTCGTATCTTGTTATAACTGTATTTTATCTTTGCAGTTTGAGAAGAAAATATCGAAAAATGATCAGAGGTCCCTCCCTCTTGAATCGCATCGTTCGTCATTATTCGCCACACCCCCGAGTGGATAGGCCTAGACCTACCTGCTTGGCGGTGCCCTTTCAAGAGTTTTAAGCGTTGCGGCCGATTTCATCCACCAGTGGCGGATCCCAACGACATCGTTCCACAACCCTGTTCAGCTACCGAACCCCCTTTTCCTTCTGTTTGCTACCAGTCGCGAAAACAAAAACAGCCCGGGCGTTAAAGCGCCCGGGCTGGATTTCACTTGCCTTAAGTCCAGCCCTTAGAAAGAGCGCTGGAAGCGGAGGATGCCGCCGACGGCGTCTTTCTTGCCATCCGGGATGCCAGTCCAGTTATAGCGATAGCCACCGAAGTCGTTGGTAAAATGATTGCTGTTGTGGGCATAGTCGACTTCGGCCGTGATCGTGAAGCCGGGAACGATGTCATAGGCGATGTTAGCCGCGACACCAGCTTCCTGCGCATCGTCGTACGACGCCTGGAGGTTGAACGAGGTCTTCTCGTTGATCGTGTAGGTGCCACCACCCCAAACTGCCCAGTTGCCGCCCCACTGCTTGTAGTAGTTGCGCGGCAGATTGTCGTCCGAACCATAGCCGGCCATGATGAACAGCGACAGGTTCTGCATCGGGGTTATGTCCAAGCGGACCTTGCCGGCCCATTCTTCCGCACTGCTGTCATAGGCAGCAACACCGGTGATCGAGCCCCAGCCCTGCGTCCACTTCAGACCGCCAACTACATAGGGAACGTAGCTGTCGATCGAATCCGAACCGCCGCCAGTGGCGTCGGCCGCACCCACAGCGGGGGTGTAATTATTACCTTCACCGGTTTCCAGCGAAGCCACGGCCGAAAAACCGTTGCCGGCGTCGAAATAGTACTGGACCACGTTGGAGTCGAAGCCGCCGTATGGGACGATCGTATCCTGGATGACATTGCCGGCGTAGCCGCTGAACGTGTTGAACGCCGATTCGTCTTTACCGACGCGCAAACCACCGAGCTGGATCCAGGCGAAGTTCAGCGAAACGCCCTGGCTGCCAAAGGCAGAATAGCCAGGGTCGCCATCGGGTATGTACGGGCCGTCGGCGTGACCCGATCCCCAGTTGAAGCGGGTTTCGGTGTAGGTCTTCAAGGTGCCCATCTCGGTCTCTTGACCGGTCCAGGTCCTCAGCGTGAAGCGGGCACGCTTGTAATAGCCGTCATTGACATCGTCGGGATCCAGAAGATCATTGTACCTCTCACCGTCGAACGAGCCTTGGTCGCCGGCAGAGATGTCGTAGCGGACATAGCCGCCGATGCGCAGGCAGATTTCGGTGCCGGGGATGTAGTAGTAGCCAGCGCCGTAGACGTCGCAGATCTTGACGTATTCAGCGGGTTCCGGCTCGGCGACGACGACGGCGTCGGCGGCGCGCGCACCGGAAACTGCGATCAGTGCCGCAGCGGAGCCGAGAAGCAGGCTCTTGATGTTCATTTTCTGACCTCCAGTCAGAATCGGGACGGAGGTCGGCGAAAAGCAGCTCGTTGGGTTCGTTTTTATTTATATTTCAAATAGATAGGCCCTAAGGCCGTCAGTGAGGCCCTGTCGGCCAAAAACGTTTACTCGCAAAGGCCTTGCCCGAACCGGTCTTGAAATATCGCTCGAGTTGCCGTGCGTTGGCCTCGGTTTCAACCCCGATGTAGGCCTTCAAGATTACAGGCAGATAAGCCTTAGTCGAAGTCACATAGCCTGATCGGTGCGAATCAAAACGGCGTCGAAGATCGTTGGTCGATCCGACATAGACATCGCCGTTACGGAGTTGCAGAAAATAGACGTACCACATGGTCCCCCTACGCTACTTCGTAGCTTCGGGCGACACGCTACGCCCAAAATGCGGCTTCGGGTGGCCTGCCACCCGAAGCCCGCAGGTACGGAGTTGCAGAAAATAACGGAGTTGCAGAAAATAGACGTACCACATGGTCCCCCTACGCTACTTCGTAGCTTCGGGCGACACCCCACGCCCAAAATGCGGTTTCGGGTGGCCTGCCACCCGAAGCCCGCAGGGCGTAGGGTGGCGGAGAGGATGGGATTCGAACCCACGAGAAGCTTTTGACCTCTACTCCCTTAGCAGGGGAGCGCCTTCGACCACTCGGCCACCTCTCCGTTGCGCCGGTGGATAAAGAAAAGCGTCGGCACAATCAACAAGCCGGCGCTATTATCCGTAAAAAATCGGGCTTCCGCCAAAGCGCCGCCCTGGCTGTGCGGCGATTCTGCGGCAATTCCCCGCTTGGCGACTCGGGCCATGGTCACATTTCGGGCAGATCATCGCCGGAATCCGCCGTTTGCAACGGCTTGCGGAGGGCTATTGGTTAATGGGAGCTTTCGGAGTGAGGCCAAATCGTGTCATTTGTGCAACAACGCCAGGCGATAGCGCCACCACAAACCTTTTGCCGGTACGATCGTGGTTGAACGCCGCCGCCTCATGGGTAATGTCGGGTTTGAAGGAGCGGCGCGGTGCGCATCTTTTTCGGTAGTGGGGATGGGGCAGGGAACGCTGTCCTTCAGCAAAGAATACCCAGACCCGTTTTTTAACTTTTGACTGGAGGTCAGAAAATGAACATCAAGAGCCTTCTTCTCGGCTCCGCTGCGGCACTGATCGCAGTTTCCGGTGCGCGCGCCGCCGACGCCGTCGTCGTCGCCGAGCCGGAACCCGCCGAATACGTCAAGATTTGCGACGTCTACGGCGCCGGCTACTTCTACATTCCCGGCACGGAGACCTGCCTGCGCATCGGCGGCTATGTCCGCTATGACATCGGCATCGGTGACGTCGGCTCATTCGACGGTGCAAAGACCACCGATCAGCAGGACGGCGACTCGCAGGATACCTACTACAAGCACGCCCGCTTCACGCTGAAGACCTGGACCGGTCAAGAGACTGAGATGGGCACCTTGAAGACCTACACCGAAACCCGCTTCAACTGGGGTAACCACAACGATTACCTCGACGACAACTATAATGGCGGCACAAGTGTTTCGCTGAACTTCGCCTGGATCCAGCTCGGTGGTTTGCGCGTCGGTAAAGACGAATCGGCCTTCGACACGTTCATCGGCTACGCCGGCAACGTCATCCAGGATACGCTGGTTCCCTATGGCGGCTTCGACACCAATGTCGTCCAGTACTATTTCGACGCCGGCAACGGCTTCTCGGCCGTGGCTTCGTTGGAAACCGGTTCGGGCAGTGCCGCTGCGGCTCCTGGCGTTTTCCAGGACAGCAACAGCGGCAATGATTCCATCGACAGCTATGTTCCGTATGTCGTCGGCGGTATCAAATACACACAGGGCTGGGGCTCGATCACCGGCGTCGCCGCCTATGACAGCACCTGGGAAGAGTGGGCCGGCAAGGTTCGCCTCGATGTTACGCCGATACAGAACCTGACGCTGTTCATCATGGCCGGCTACGGCTCTGACGACAACATCGACCGCAACTTCTACAAGCAATGGGGTGGTAACTGGGCCGTCTGGGGTGGTGGCACCTACACTCTCAACGAGAAGACCTCGTTCAACCTCCAGGCGTCGGTTGACGACGACAAGAACTACGGCGTCGCCGCGAACGTCGCCTATGATATCGTTCCCGGCTTCACGATCACTGCCGAAGTCGATTGGGCCCACGACGGTCAGTTTGACAAAGCCTATGATCGCAACTGGACCAATGCCGACGACAAGGACAGCATCGGCGGCATGCTCCGCTTCCAGCGCTCGTTCTAACAGGCAAGTCTGACTGAAATCGAACCCGGCGGGCAACCGCCGGGTTTTTCGTGTCAGCTATCAACTCTCGATACATGAATGCAGGTTGCTGCTGAACATCGATCGCAGGACTGGTCGATTGCAATGCTCGCTACGGGCGCTTGTCCGGAGGCGCAAAAGAAAAGAAATGCTCGATCTGAAGCGCTGGCCCGCAGGATCAATCGGACAGCAACGACCGACCTCGGCCTATCGAACGCACTTCTTCAAAGTTCGGCCAGGTCGCCCAAGGCATCAATCAGCGGCTGGATCTTGTTCTCATAATTTTTCCAGCGCTTGACGGACGAGTTGTAGATCGGTTGCCGAACCTGCCAGCGGCTCGGGGTATTGACCGACCTGTCCTTCTCGAAAAAGCGCAGGCAGGCATCGTCCCAGGGCAACCCCAGATGATCGATGAGACGGCGCGATTGCGCCTCCTGATCCGCAACCAGCATCTCGTAGCTGCTTTCGAGAATACGTCCTGGAAAAATCCTGTCCCAGTGTCGCATCAAGCGGTCATATTCACGGTAGTACAGCCCCAATGTCTCCAAGTCGGCGTTATAACTGTGCGTCTCCGTGAAGTTCAGAGCAAAGCACGAGAGGCAATTGTCGATGGCATCGCGACGGCAATGAATGATGCGGGCATTGGGAAACAGAATGCCGATGAGACCGATAAGCTCGAAATTATGAGGTCTCTTGTCGATTATGCGAAGCGCGGCCGGAGCTCGCTCCCGCAGGTAAGCCAAATGTTCTTCCGCCAGCATCTTGGCCAGGTCTGCGGTTAGCGTCGTGAGCGATTTCTGTAACGCTCCGGCCGAGCGACTTTTGAAACCGAGTCCATTCGCGGCTCGCCGCAGCTTGTTAAGTTCGCCTGCACCGTGAACGTCCGGATGGCTGGCGCATATCTGCTCAGTCAGAGTCGTCCCTGAACGCGGCATGCCGACTATGAACACAGGCACGTCCGAGGGGTTTCCATGACCGGCCTTGGCTGCCAGCATCTCCGGAGTGAAGAAGTCGATTATCGAATCGACCCAGCGCCGATAAGATTCGAGGTCGAAATCGTAGCCAGCTACCTTTTTCGCCTTTTGGAAGTGATCCATCGCCTCTTCATAGCGCCGAATGTCGTTCAGCACTTTGCCGGCGGCGTGATGGAGCAGCTGCGCGACTTCTGAGGGAAGCTTCGGGTTGGCAAGTTCGGATAAAATATATCCAAGTTCGGCAGGTTCATCAGCGAATTTGCGAGTGTGCACCAGATCGTTGTAGGCCTCGCCCAGATCGAGCCGACGCTCGATCGCCTCCTTCAGGTAGGCCGTGGCCTCATCCATGCGGCCGAGGCTGGTGAGCACCCTGGCCAGACCGGTTCTGACCTGCGCATAATTCCTGTCGACCTTGAGCGCCTTCTCGTAAAACGGCAAAGCTATGTCGGCCTCGTCAAGCTCGACATAGGCACGCCCCAACAGGCAAAGCGCTTGCACCAGGTCTGGCTTCAATTCGCAGGCGTGCTGCAAGTGTCTGATGGCGGGCATTTGTTCGCCGACCTTCAGATAGGCCTCGCCCAGACTGAGATGGAAATAAGGATTTCTGGGCGCCTCGCCGACCGCCCGCGCGAAATATTGTAAGGCCAACTCATCGTCGACACCGAGCCCCAACGTGCCGAGGATGTAGAACGAAAGCGGGTGGTTGGGCGTGCGGGCGAGAACGCGATGGCATAGTTCCTCGGCCTCCGGGAGCCGCTTGGCCTGCTGGAGTTCAAGCGCCTGTCGCAACAGCATGTCGTCAGCTTGCGCGCGCGACGGCGGCTTCGCCTTCGGCGGTTCCACTTTCGGGGCCGGGCGGGACTTTATGTGCTTGGACCAGGCGGGCGGCAGTCGGTTGTTCATGATGTCTCGCTAGCAAAATGATCCGGGAGAATCCAGCCTGACCGTTGCCGCTGGCCCTGGAACTTGCGCAGGCCCAGCCAGCAGGCTAGCAAGAAGGCTCCTTTTCGAACGAGCCTTTGCCATGCGCCCTCCCCTTACGCCACCTATCGCCGCGCTTCCTTCTACAGTGCCGTTTGTCGGCCCTGAGGCGCAGGAGCGTGATCGAGGCCGCGCCTTTCGCGCCCGCATCGGCGCCAATGAGAGCAGCTTTGGCCCTTCGCCGCGCGTCGTTGCCCGCATGGCCGAGATTGCCGGCGACATGTGGATGTATTGCGACCCCGATAATCACGATTTGAAGGTAGCCGTAGCCAGGCATCTCGGCGTCGGCGCCGAAAACGTCGTCGTCGGCGAAGGCATAGACGGGCTGCTCAGCCTGGTTGCGCGCATGTATGTGGCGCCCGGCGACGCGGTGGTGACCTCGCTCGGCGCCTATCCGACCTTCAACTTTCATGTTGCCGGCGTCGGCGGCCGGCTGGTCGCAGTGCCCTACGAGAACGATCGGGAAAACCTCGACGGCCTGCTGGCGGCAGTGGCCAGGGAAAAGGCGCCACTGGTCTACCTGTCCAATCCGGACAATCCGATGGGCAGCTGGTGGGAAGCCGCCGAGCTCAGCCGCTTCATCGAAGCCTTGCCGGAGACCACGATGCTGGTGCTCGACGAAGCCTATGGCGAATTAGGGCCAGCCTCAGCGCTGCCGCCGATCGATGTCGCGCGGCCGAACGTCATCCGCATGCGCACCTTCTCCAAGGCCTACGGGCTGGCCGGCATACGCTGCGGCTATGCGGTGGCCGAGGCCCAGGTGATTCGGGACTTCGAGAAGATCCGCAACCACTATGGCGTCAGCCGCATGGCGCAGATCGCCGGTGTCGAGGCGCTTGCCGATCAGGCCTGGCTGGATAGCGTGGTGGCGCGGGTCGCCGCCGGCCGCCGGCGTATCGCCGCAATAGCCGAGGCGAACGGGCTGAAGCCGCTGGCTTCGGCGACCAATTTCGTCACCATCGACTGCGGCCGCGACGGCGCTTTCGCACTGAAAGTGCTGCAGGCGCTGTTGTCACGCGACGTCTTCATCCGCAAGCCGATGGTGCCGGTTCTCGACCGCTGCATCCGGGTCAGTGTCGGCCTCGATCACGAGCTCGACATCTTTGCCGAGGAACTGCCTGGCGCGCTGGCGGCAGCGCGAGGGAATTGAAGAGCGCAACGCCGGGATTCCAGTGCTGCCCGCTATTTCTCCCCGAGCAGGCGCATGACGCGCTTCAAGGCGTCCGATAATTCGGCAGCCGCTTCATCGGCGAGGCCGGCCGTCAGCCGGGCGAGGTCGCGATCCGCCGCAGCCTGAAGCCTGGCGAGCTCAGCACTTCCGCGAGCGGTCAGCGACAGGATACGTCTGCGCCGATCGGCTGGGTCAGAGCGTGTCTCGGTCAGGCCAGCGGCGGCGAACCTCCTCAGGACGCGTGAGACATAGGCCGGATCGAGCCGGAGTTCGGCAGCGATTTCGGAGGCCGCCGGCCGGAGATCGAGGTGGAACGCCCATGCAAGAAACCCTGCCTCACCGCCGCTATTGACGACAGCGCGGGATCGGCCGCCCAATTCGAACAGCAGCCGCGCCTCGCCCAGCGTATAGGCGCTGTGCGTCAAGGTCCGGTCGAGCAGCCCGATCAGGCGCGTGTAGAAGCGATTGAAGCCACGTATCTCCGCGACAAGGGCATTCCGATCGGCCGGCATGTCGACCTCCTTCGGACGGACCGCTCCGTCAGGGCCATGATCGCCTATTATTTGACTTAGTCAATCATTAATGGAGACGCCGCCTATCTCGCACGTGAGGCTGGCGGATAGCGACCGGAGAGAGACCTTCGATGCACGTTGCGCGGTTGAATTTGCATGGCGATGCGCCAGACTCGACTCAAAGAATGGAGAGCGCGATGAACGACCGGACGGTGCAGGTACGCATCTATGGCAAGGTGCAAGGCGTCAGCTACCGGGTCTGGGCGCGGCGCGAGGCGTCTGGACTTGGCCTTGCCGGGTGGGTGCGCAACGAAGTTGACGGCTCGGTGACAGCCTTGATCGCAGGGACCGGTGCGGCGGTCTCGACAATGATCGAACGGCTTTGGCAAGGGCCGCCGGGGGCAGCGGTTTCGAAAGTCGACGTCGAGGAGATCGAGGTTCGCGATATGTCCGCGGGTTTCAGGATTGTTGCCTAGCAAGGGATGATCCTGCTCATTCGCTTCCATCGCACAAAATTCTCCAGGGTGCAGATAGAGCAAACCTGAAGCCATTGCCCTGCCCGGACATGCCTCGGTCCTTGAATTAATTGAACGTTTGTTTTATTGTCTGCGAAAAGGCGGCTTGTCATGGCGCGTACGACCGGTTCCGACGGAGAGAAGACCGAAGCTGCGGTCCGCGAGGCGGCGGTCAGCCTGATTGCGCGTCTCGGCTACGAGGCGATGTCGATGCGCCAGCTGGCGGCCGAGGTCGGCGTCCAGGCAGCGGCGCTGTACCGCTACTTCCCGACCAAGCAGGACCTTCTGTTCATGCTGATGCGTGAGCATATGGAAGGCTTGATCGAGGCGTGGCGCGTAACACGCCCTGTCGGCGCCGATCCGGCAGCGCGGCTTGCCGCTTATGTCGAAAACCACATCGCTTTCCATATCGAACGCCGCCACTCCACCCATGTCTCGAACATGGAGCTGCGCAGCCTGTCGCATGAAAAACTCACGCAGATCCTGCGCATGCGCACGGCCTACGAGAAGGAGCTGCGCGCCATCCTGCGCGACGGCGTCGAAGCGGGGTTATTCAGCATCGAAGACACCGGGCTCACCGCCATGGCGCTGATCCAGATGATGACCGGCGTCATCGTCTGGTTCCGGCCGGGCGAACGGCTGTCGATCGCCGAAGTCACCGCTACATATCTAGCAATGACAATGCGCCTTGTTGGAGCAAAGAGCGATGGCGCGAGGACGAGCCACGGCGCCGTGCGTCCATTCGAGCGCGCAACGGACTCTGCAGCACTTTGATTTCGCGCATGATCCCGATTTTCGCGGTCGTGCGCCGGGAGGAACGGCATGTACACGCATACGCTCAACTTCGGGCTTGACGAAGACATCGAGGCGCTGCGCGACCTGGTGCGGCGCTTCGCGCAGGAAAAGATCGCACCGATCGCCGCCGAGATCGACCGCTCGAACGAATTCCCGGCACATCTGTGGGCGGAACTCGGCGGGCTCGGCCTGCTCGGCATCACCGCCGATCCCGATTTCGGCGGCAGCGGCATGGGCTACCTCGCCCATGTCGTGGCGATGGAGGAGATTTCGCGCGCCTCGGCCTCGGTCGGCCTCTCCTACGGCGCCCATTCCAACCTCTGCGTCAACCAGATCAACCGCTGGGCGACGCAGGCGCAGAAGGAAAAATATCTGCCTTCGCTCTGCAGCGGCGAGAAGGTCGGCGCACTTGCGATGTCGGAATCGGGAGCCGGCTCCGATGTGGTGTCGCTGCGCCTGCGCGCCGAAAAGCGCAATGATCGCTATGTGCTCAATGGCACCAAAATGTGGATCACCAACGGGCCGGATGCCGAGACGCTGGTCGTCTACGCCAGGACCGATCCGGAACTCCATTCGCGCGGCATCACCGCTTTCATCGTCGAAAAGGCCTTTGCCGGTTTTTCCGTGGCGCAAAAGCTCGACAAGCTCGGCATGCGCGGCTCGAACACCGGCGAGCTGGTGTTCGAGAATGTCGAAGTGCCGTTCGACAATGTGCTGCACGAGGAAGGGCGCGGCGTCGAGGTGCTGATGTCGGGCCTCGACTACGAACGCGCCGTGCTGGCCGGCGGCCCGATCGGGCTGATGGCTGCGTGCCTCGACGTGGCGATCCCTTACGTGCACGAACGCAGGCAGTTCGGCCAGCCGATCGGCGAGTTCCAGCTGGTGCAAGGCAAGCTAGCCGACATGTATGCGACGATGAACGCGGCGCGCGCCTACGTCTATGCCGTGGCCGCCGCTTGCGATCGCGGTGAGACGGCCCGCAAGGATGCTGCCGGCTGTATTCTCTTCGCCGCCGAAAAGGCAACGCTGATGGCGCTCGACGCCATCCAGCTTTTGGGCGGCAACGGCTACATCAACGACTACCCGACCGGCCGGCTTTTGCGCGACGCCAAGCTCTACGAGATCGGCGCCGGCACCAGCGAAATCCGTCGCTGGCTGATCGGGCGGGAAATCATGGTGGAGGGCGCCTGATGGCGTCTTTTTGAGATTTTGCCAGAAGCCGCACGATGTGGCACACTTCGGAATATGTGCCACAACACAGGCGAGACGGACCATGGCTGGCAAAACGGGAAAGTCCGGATTTGACGAAGATCCGCAAGCACGGTTCGATGCCGGCGCTCGCCAACCACAGCTTCGTGCTCCGGCGAAACGCGAGCGTGTCAAGCTTGGCGAGGGCGGGCGCTTCGTCATTCCTGCCGCGATGCGCGAGGAGATGGGCGTGAAGCCTGGCGAGGAGATGATCCTGCATGTCGAGAACGGCGAACTGCGGGTAAGATCGTGGCTGCAGAATCTGCGACGCGTCCAGGCCGAATTGTCAGCGCTGAAACAGCCCGGTGAAAGCGTCGTCGACGAATTTCTGAAGGAGCGGCGGGACGAGCAGCGTCGAAGCGACAAGCGTCTCGACCGGCTTCACGCCGAAGGGACAACGGGAAAGCGGGCGAAATGAAGCCCTACGTCATGGACAGTTCGGCGGCGCTCGCAATCCTGCTCAACGAGCAAGGCACCGACAATGCTTTGGGGTTCGCGCCGGACGCACAATGCAGTTCAGTCAATGCGGCCGAAATCATCGCCAAGCTGATCGACAAGGGACGCAGCATGGAACAGGCCGCGGACGACTTCGCCAGTCTCGGCATGCCGATCGCCGTTTTCGACGACGCGATGGGCATCGCCGCCGGGCAGCTTCGCCAATTGACGCGGCATCGCGGCTTGTCGCTGGGCGATCGGGCTTGCCTGGCGCTGGCAATTCGCGAGAATGCCATTGCCGTCACCGCTGATCGCGATTGGGGCGACCTCGATGTCGGCTGCAAGATCGAGCTGATCCGGTAGCGCCATGGCCCCCCTCACCTCTCAGATGTCGTCCGCCTCCGATGCCTTCCGCGGCAATGCCGAGCGCATGCGGGCGCTAGTCGCCGATATTGCTGAAAAAGCCGCCGCCATCGAGCGCGGTGGCTCGGAAGAGGCGCGTGAGCGGCACGTCTCCCGCGGCAAGCTCCTGCCGCGGCAACGCCTAGCCCAATTGCTCGATACAGGCTCGCCCTTCCTCGAAATCGGCCAGTTCGCGGCATGGTCGATGTATGGCGAGGACATCCCTTCGGCCGGCCTCATCGCCGGCATCGGCCGCGTCGAAGGCACCGAAGTGATGGTCGTCGTCAATGACGCCACGGTGAAGGGCGGCACCTATTATCCACTGACGGTGAAGAAGCATCTGCGTGCACAGGAGATCGCATTGCAGAACAATCTGCCTTGCGTCTATCTGGTCGACAGCGGCGGCGCCAATCTGCCCAACCAGGACGAGGTGTTTCCCGACCGCGATCATTTCGGCCGCATCTTCTACAACCAGGCCAACATGTCGGCCGCCGGCATTCCGCAGATCGCCTGCGTCATGGGTTCGTGCACGGCCGGCGGCGCCTATGTGCCTGCGATGTCGGACGAGACAATCATGGTGCGCAACCAGGCGACCATCTTTCTCGGCGGGCCGCCGCTGGTGAAGGCGGCCACCGGCGAGGACGTCACCGCCGAGGACCTCGGTGGCGCCGACGTGCACACAAGGCTTTCCGGCGTTGCCGACCATTATGCGCTCGACGACGAGCATGCGCTGGCCATATGCCGGCGTATCGTCAAAAACCTGAATCGGAACAAGAATGTAAGCCTTGCCTTACAGAAATCGATTCCGCCGCTTCACGATCCACATGAACTCTACGGCATCGTGCCGACGGATCTGCGCCAGCCCTACGACGTGCGCGAGGTAATCGCCCGCACCGTCGACGGCTCCGAGTTCGATGAGTTCAAGCAGAATTATGGCACCACGCTGGTCACCGGTTTTGCCCATCTCAGCGGCATGCCGGTCGGCATCGTCGCCAACAATGGCGTGCTGTTTTCGGAAAGCGCGCTGAAGGGCGCGCATTTCATCGAGCTGTGCTGCCAGCGCAAGATCCCGCTGATTTTCCTGCAGAACATCACCGGCTTCATGGTCGGGCGAAAATACGAGGCCGGCGGCATCGCCAAGGACGGCGCCAAGCTGGTTATGGCGGTCGCAACGGCCAAGGTGCCGAAGGTGACCGTGATCATCGGCGGCTCGTTCGGCGCCGGCAATTACGGCATGTGCGGACGCGCCTATTCGCCACGCTTCCTGTGGATGTGGCCGAATGCCCGCATTTCGGTGATGGGCGGCGAGCAGGCGGCAACGGTGCTGGCCGTGGTCAAGCGCGAAGGCATCGAGCGCAAGGGCGGGGAATGGAGCGCCGAGGAGGAAGCGAAATTCAAGAAGCCGATCCTGATGAAGTACGAGCATGAAGGGCACCCGCTCTATTCGTCGGCAAGGCTCTGGGACGACGGCATCATCGATCCGGCCAAGACCCGCGAGGTGCTAGCGCTCAGCCTTTCGGCCGCGCTCAACGCCGAGATCGAGGAGACACGCTTCGGCGTGTTCAGGATGTGAGATGAGCGAAACCGGCCAGAGGATTCGCATTCAAACCGGCGACATCACGAAGCTGGCGGTCGATGCCATCGTCAACGCCGCCAACACCTCGCTTCTCGGCGGCGGTGGCGTGGACGGCGCCATTCACCGCGCGGCCGGCCGCGAGCTTCTGGCAGAATGCCGGACCTTGAATGGCTGCAAGGTCGGCGACGCAAAAATCACCAAGGGCTACAAGCTGCCCGCGCGCTACATCATCCATACGGTCGGGCCGGTCTGGCAAGGTGGCAGCAACGGAGAAGCCGAACTGCTCGCCTCCTGCTATCGCCGGTCGCTCGAAATCGCCGCCGCAAAGGACTGCCGGACGGTGGCGTTTCCAGCGATCTCGACCGGGGCCTACCGCTATCCGAAGGATCAGGCGACGCAAATTGCTGTCGGGACCGTGAGCGCCTTCATCGGCCAGAACATCGTTCCGGAAACCGTCATTTTCTGCTGCTTCGACGAGCCGACGGCCGAATTGTATCAGCGGGTCGTTACTTCACTCGGCAGGGTGTGACCCTGCGCGGGAGACAACCCACCACATCTCCAGACTATTTTTTGCTTCTCGATCTGGCCAGACGAAAGAATCACGGCTATTGATCATCGCAAATACCAATGGGGATTGGGCGAAGATGAGGCGGCGGGTTTTTCAGAGAACAACTGTGCATTTACTTGCAGGGTTGCTTATATTAGTGACCCCTGGCATCAGTGCGGCGGAGTCGCTGGCGGGAAGCAAGGGCGAGACCCGTTTCTATCCCTATTTGCCGCAGAGCCCGAAGGATCCGTGTACCAGGGCCTACAAGGCCTATGTAGCGGCCGGCGGCCATTCAGCCTATGCAACCACTCCGTATTCCCGGGTGCGTTTTCTGTACATCATCTGCGGCTCGCGCTTGAATGCACCGTCACAGCAAGCTGCCGAAGAATTGGCGTTGAAATCCTGTCAGGCCGCCCGCAACAGTTACAGAGTTACAACAGGCGGCGGCTGCGAAATCGCTGCCTCCAAGTAGGCGAATATATTTCAGTGTTTGGGGTTCAAATGGGTTTGGCAATGAAATCTTTATCAATCAAGCGAGCAACCATGTCGGTACTTGCACTGCTTGTGGCCTCTGCACCGAATGTCGGCGCCGCCGAATCGCTGGCGGGAAGCAAGGGCGACAGCCGCTTTCCGGTCTATTTTGCACCGGGTACAATCGGAGGCTGCGGCAAGAATTACAAGGACTATGTGGCGGCTGGCGGTCACTCGGCCTATGCGATGACGCCATTCAACTGGGCAACCGAATTCACTATTTGCGGTGCTTATCTGAATGCAACATCCCAGAAGGCTGCGGAGGCGCTGGCGTTGAAATCCTGCCAGTCCGCGCGCAGCAAGTACAAGGTCACGACTGCAGGGGCCTGCGCCATAGCTGCCTCCAAATAGACCGACACTCGTCGGCCTTCGACGTATTCAATGGGTGGGAAAAATGAAATCTATAAGCGTCAAACAAGCAGTCTTCTCGCTGATAACCGGGTTGCTTCTAATCTCGAGCCCCAATGTCGGCGCGGCGGAATCGCTGGCTGGAAGCAAGGGCGACGTCCGCTTCTACCCGTATTTTCCGGCGACCGCGGATCGGCCATGCACCAAGGCATATAAGGCCTATGTGGCGGCCAGCGGCCATTCAGCTTATGCGACCACTCCGTATTCCCGGGTGCGTTCGTTGTACATCCTGTGCGGCTCGCGCTTGAATGCGCCCTCGCAAAAGGCTGCCGAGGATATGGCGATGAAATCCTGCCAGGTCACCCGCGACCGTTACAGGGTCACGACCGGGGGAGCTTGCGAAATCGCGGCCTCAAAATAGGCAGACCTCGCTTGCCTACCCTTTGACCGCCAGACTACAAAGCAGGGCATTGCCCCAGTTCGCGTGACGAGAATTCGCGCCGTTGGCGGCAGCTCTGCCTGTGGAGGCCCGATGTTCGCCAAGATCCTGATCGCCAACCGTGGCGAGATCGCCTGCCGGGTGATCCGCACGGCACGCAGGATGGGTGTGCGCAGCGTCGCCGTCTATTCCGACGCCGACGATCGCGCCTTGCATGTCGAAATGGCCGACGAAGCGGTGCATATCGGCGGCTCTCCCGCCAACGAAAGCTATCTGCGCGGCGACAAGATCATCGCGGCGGCCTTGGCCACAGGTGCCGAGGCCATCCATCCGGGCTACGGCTTTCTTTCGGAAAACCCTGATTTCGTCGACCAGGTGGTCGCGGCGGGGCTGATCTTCATTGGCCCGTCGGCGGCCTCGATCCGCGCCATGGGACTGAAGGACGCGGCCAAGCGGCTGATGGAAAAGGCCGGCGTGCCTGTCGTTCCGGGCTACCATGGCGAAGCGCAGGAGATCGTGTTGCTCGCCTCCAAGGCGCGCGAGATAGGCTACCCCGTACTGATCAAGGCGCGCGCCGGCGGCGGCGGCAAAGGCATGCGGCGCGTCGAGCATCCCGATGATTTTTCGGAAGCACTGTCGGGCGCGCGGCGCGAGGCGAAAGCCGCGTTCGGTGACGACCGCGTCTTGGTGGAAAAATATGTCGACAAGCCTCGCCACATCGAAGTGCAGGTGTTTGGTGACAATTTCGGCAACGCCGTGCATCTTCACGAACGTGACTGCTCGGCACAGCGCCGCCACCAGAAGGTGATCGAGGAGGCGCCTGCCCCGGGCATGACGCCGGCACTGCGCAAGGCGATGACCGAGGCGGCGGTGAAAGCCGCCAAGGCAATCCACTATTCCGGCGCCGGTACCATCGAGTTCATCGTCGATGCCTCGCAAGGGCTGAAGGCCGACCGTTTCTGGTTCATGGAAATGAACACCCGCCTGCAGGTCGAGCACCCCGTCACCGAAATGGTCACCGGCATCGACCTGGTCGAGTGGCAGTTGCGGGTAGCCTCCGGCGAAAAACTGCCGAAGACGCAGAGCGAGATCGCGCTCTCCGGCCACGCCTTCGAGGCGCGCATCTATGCCGAGGACGCGGCAAGAGGGTTTTTGCCGGCGACCGGCACCTTGCACCATTTGAAATTTCCGCAGCCGGCACCGGAGGGTGCGACCATGCGCATCGAAACCAGTGTGCGCGCCGGCGATGCGATTTCGCCGTTTTACGATCCGATGATCGCCAAGCTGGTCATCCACGGCAAGGACAGACGGGCGGCGCTCACGGCACTTGGCGCAGCGCTGTCGCAGACCGAAATCGCCGGCTCGACGGTCAACACTGGCTTTCTTGCCGCGCTGGCCGCTGATGCGGATTTTGCGGCGGGCGATGTCGATACCGGCTTGATCGCCAGGCATCAGCAGGCGTTGACGGCGGTTCCGCCGCCGAGCGGTGAGACGATTGCCGCCGCGGCACTTGCCGCGTCCGGTGCGCGCGACTTGCCGTCCTCGGACGATCCCTGGTCGTCACTGGCCGGCTATGCGCATTTCCACGCTGTAGCGCGGCGCACCCTGCTGAAGTTTGGCGAGCAGGAGATCGTCACGCGCGTGTCGGTGCGGCCGGACGGACGGTTCGAGGTGGCGCTGGATGCGCCCTATGACAGCGTCAATTCGCATGATCTTCGCGCCGCGCCTCGCCTCGCCCGCTGGCCGGGCCACGTCACGGTCTTCGATGGTGCAATCGGCTACGGTTTTGCCGTGCCGGATCCGCTGGCGCGAGCCGACGAAGCCGCCGCCGCTTCCGGCAGCCTGCGCGCGCCAATGCCCGGCCTGGTCAAATTGGTGCGTGCTGCCAGAGGTGAGTCCGTGATCAAGGGCCAGCCGCTGCTGATCCTGGAGGCGATGAAGATGGAGCACACCATTGCCGCGCCCCATGACGGGGTTATCGCCGAGATTGCTGCCGAAGGCGCGCAGGTAACCGACGGCACCGTGCTGGTTCGCTTTGCCGAGGAACCTCAGTTGACTGCTGTTTCCCTATCCACGAAGTGATCTCGAACGCGTGACAAAGGCGTCGCCAAAAACAACATGGCCGGGTTTGACCCCGGCCATGTTCAATTACAGCAGCGCGTCTTGCCGCGCCGCGGCCATCACGGCTGGATCGGCGCGTATTTGCCGTCGTGCCACTGGTTGATGTCGTAGCTGGCGTTCTTGAGGTCGCCCTTCTCGTCGAAGGTGACTGACCCGACAACCGTGCTGATCGGCTGGCCGTTCTTCAACGCTTCGGCGACTTTTGCCGGATCGTCGCTGCCGGCGCGTTTGATGCCTTCGGCGAAGGCCTGGATCACCGCATAGGAAAACAGCGTGAAGCCCTCCGGCACGAAGCCGCCGGCCTTGATCTTGGCGATGGCTTCCTTGGCTTCGGGCTTCGCCTGCGGATCCGACGGGAAGACGAACATGGTGCCTTCGCCGGCCGGACCGGCAACCTGCCAGAATTCCGGCGAAGCGATCGAGTCCGGCATGATCAACTGGAACTTGAGGTTCTGCTCCGCCGACTGACGCAGGATCAGGCCGGCTTCGGGGTGATAGCCGCCGAAATAGACGACGTCGGCTTTCAGCTCCTTGAGCTTGGTAACAAGAGCGGAATAGTCCTTCTCGCCAGCGTTGATGCCCTCGTAGAGGATTTCATTGAGACCGTTCTGGTTCATCGTTGCCTTCACGGCATCGGCCACGCCCTGCCCATAGGCGCTCTTGTCGTGCAGGATGACGACGTTCTTGCCGGCATATTTCTTGGCGATCCAGGGACCGATGAAAGCGCCCTGCGCATCGTCGCGCGTATAGAGGCGCATGATCGTCGCCCAGCCGGCCTTGGCCGCTGCGTCGGTCAACACCGGGTTCGAGGAAGCCGGACTCATCATCAGCGCACCGGCTTCGGCGTAGACAGCGGAGGCCGGGATGCTGGAGCCTGAGCAGGCGTGGCCATCGATGAACTTGACACCATTGGCGATGATGCGGTTGGCGACCGAAACCGCCTGCTTCGGATCGCACTGGTCATCCTCGATGTCGAGCTTGACCTGGCGGCCGTCGACGCCGCCCGCCGCGTTGATCGCGTCGGCGGCGGCTTGCGCGCCCTGCTTGAACTGATCGCCGATGGTGGCAAGCTGACCGGTCATCGGTCCGACCACCGAAAAGGTGATTTCGTCGGCGAAGGCGACCGGCGCGGTCATCATCAGGCCAAATATGGCGGCGCTCAAAATACTGAATTTCTTCATGGTGACACAACTCCTCCATTCTCGCGCGACCATCCCGGCCGCGCCTCTTCCAGAGTGGCGGGAGAATTTCATCCTTCACCGGGGCTGTCTAGACGCATCGTCGGCACTCGATTGGGCCTGCAACACGCAGTCCCAAAGACAAAGCCGCGCCAGCCTTGTTCCGGCCGGTCGCAGCTTTTCTCATCGAGCTTCCGAGGTATCACCACCGAGACCCGCTCGCCTTCCCTGTTTGTACGGTTTATTGCACAGCTTGCCGCCGTGTTCTTGATCTTGTTGGCTCAGCCGTCTTGCGCGGCCTTGATTTTTCGGGCCCGGCCCTCTGCGCGGCCTTGACCCGAAGCATCCCTGTTGTGAGGTCAGTACCCTTGTGAAGTCGATGCCGGCGAATTCAGTGCATCGTCATCCATTCGCGAGCTTCGCGCAACGCCTTGGCGATCTCGACCTTCGACATGGCGGCAGACAATTCGGAGCGCAGTTCCGCGGCGCGGGCCGAACCCTTGATCGCGGCGATGTTGAACCATTTGTGGGCGGCGACGACATCGGTCTCGCAATCGCGGCCAGTCGCATACATCATGCCCAACTCGAAAAGAATATCGGCCTGGGCAGTTGCCCCCATGGCGCCGAAGCCGGCTTCAAGCATTTCAAAACGTGCCATTTCAAATCCCCTGTTCTGGCTCCCGAGAGCTGTCTTCGTCTGTCCCTCGGTGTCCTTGATTACCGTCGGGGGCGGCCGCTCTTTCGATGCTTTCGAGAATGCCCCGGAGGCTTGAATCCGTCGTTAAATGGCGTGCTTAATTTGAGGAAAACAAAGCTAAAACAAGAGGTAAACGCGAAAATTCGTTAAGGATACAAAGCCAGCAATCGCGCCGGTTTGCACAAGATTTGAAGAAAACTTGCGAGGCGCGGATCAAGACTCCGCTAACCACAGAAGACAAAGACGTGTGCGGCCCGTTTCATTTTTCGCCGGCGCGGCCGATCGGGAGCGGGCAAAAACCCGCAACCCTTCCGTCGCGGCACCGCTTTTGTTTTTCCGGGAGCTGGACTAGCTTACGTTTGCGTAAGGGGCAGACACCCGGGACGGAGCCCGATTGGACTTACCTGAGGGAGGAAAGACATGTTTCGACAAGTGAGCCTGGCCCTCGCGGCCGCAATAATGATGACCGGCGCGGCATGGGCCGATCCGATCGAAGGCAATTGGAAAACGCAAGCCGGATCGACTGCCGCCATTTCGGGTGGCGGCGGGGCATTTTCGATTACGCTCAAATCCGGCAAATTTGCCGGCAAGAACATCGGTTCACTGAAGGTTGCCGGCGACAACAAATATGCCGGCACCATAACCGACCCGGAAACCGACAAGACTTATTCGGGCAAGGCTTCGCTTTCCGGCAGTTCGCTCAAGATGAGCGGCTGCGTGCTCGGCGGGCTGATCTGCAAGAGCCAGACCTGGCACAAGCTCTGATCGTGCCCTTCCTGCCGGGGTGAGCGGGGCCAGTCGGCCCCGTTTTCATGTTATCGGTCTCGCAGCCATGGCGTCGCCATGGGTCGCTGCACTCAAAGCGGACCCTCTCAGAGATCATCAACCATTTTTGAACCCCAGATGAACGCCGGGATCAGAGCCGGTTCACCCTGGGCAAGGCATTGTCATGCGTGTTGAAGGAGACACCGCGCAATGCTTGCCCGCCGCTTCACCATCGTCTGCCTGCTGATGAGCCTGTTCGGCATGTTGTTCGCCGTCCTTGTCGCCGAAGCCGGCCGCCCGGCCCGCGCCTGGGACGTCGCCATTTCCTGCCGGCTCGGTTGCCCGAACCAGCTTCGCCACTGAACCCGACAAAGAGCTGAACCTTTAGAGAAAAGCAAAACGCCAATGAACCGCCTCGCCGCCAACACCCTCAAGACGCTTCGGCTGCTGCCGCGCGCGGCGCTCATCCTGACTGTTCTTTCGGTACCGGTACTGGCGGTGCCGACGATGCGCACCAATGCCGGCTCGACGATCGAGGCGCCTGCGTTGAGGAAGTCAGGCCTCGGCTTTGTGCTGCTGGTTAGCCTGCAGCGCGGTTAGCAGACCGAAAAACGCCGACAGCGCGTATTGAGGCCGCCTTACCCCCTCCCAACCGCGCGTCCAACTCTCTATATTGGGTCATGGAAAAGCGAATCTATCCCCAAGCCATTGAATCGGTGGTCACGCCGGAGCCGTTTGGCCGGCAGAGCTTCAACGACGCCAAGAAGGCCGTCGCGGCCCTACAGGTGCTTTACGACCGCAACACCAAGTTCCTGCGCGATTCATTTGCCGCGCTCGCCGCGGGCGGCGACAACAACAAACGCTACCGGGCTTTCTATCCGGAGATCGGCGTCACCACGAGTTCCTTCACGCAAATCGACTCGCGGCAGGCCTATGGCCACATGCCGACGCCGGGGCATTTCTCAACCACCATCACCCAGCCTGCTCTTTTCGAAAGCTACCTCACCGAACAGCTTCGGCTGATCATGCGCAACCACGGCGTTCCCGTCACGGTTTCGGAATCGACCACTCCCATCCCGCTGCATTTCGCCTTCCTCGAAGGCACCCATGTCGACGGCGCTGCTGCCGAACGCATCAAACGGCCGATCCGTGACCTGTTCGACGTGCCAGATCTCGACGGCACCGACGACCAGATCGCCAACGGCACGTTCGAAGTGGCATTGGGCGAGGCACGGCCGCTGGCGCCGTTCACCGCGCAACGGATCGACTATTCGCTGCACCGGATGTCGCATTATACGGCGACCAGCCCCCAGCATTTCCAGAACTTCGTGCTGTTCACCAACTACCAATTCTATATCGACGAATTCGTCGCCCGTGCACGCGAATTGATGGCCAATGGCGGTGACGGATATGTCGAGTTCGTCGAGCCGGGCAACATCGTGACCAAAGCAGGGGACGGCGCGCCCGGTGAGGGTGCTGCGCCCCCTCGCCTGCCGCAGATGCCGGCCTATCATCTGAAGAAGCCGAATCATGGCGGCATCACCATGGTCAATATCGGCGTTGGCCCTTCCAACGCCAAGACGATCACCGACCATATCGCGGTGCTCCGGCCGCATGCCTGGGTGATGCTCGGCCATTGCGCCGGCCTGCGCAACACGCAGGCGCTCGGGGATTATGTGCTGGCGCATGCCTACGTACGGGAAGACCATGTCCTCGACGACGATCTTCCGGTCTGGGTGCCGATCCCGCCGCTAGCCGAAATCCAGGTGGCGCTGCAGGAAGCGGTCGCCGAGGTCACCGGGCTTTCCGGATATGATCTCAAGCGCATCATGCGCACCGGCACCGTCGCCACTATCGACAACCGCAATTGGGAGCTGCGCGACCAGCGCGGGCCGGTGCAGCGGCTGTCGCAGTCGCGGGCGATCGCTCTCGACATGGAATCGGCGACGATCGCCGCCAACGGCTTCCGCTTCCGGGTGCCCTATGGCACGCTGCTTTGCGTATCCGACAAGCCGCTGCATGGCGAATTGAAGTTGCCGGGCATGGCGACCGAGTTCTACAAGCGGCAAGTAGCGCAGCATCTGACCATCGGCATCAGGGCGATGGAGAAGCTGGCTGAAATGCCGATGGAGCGGCTGCATTCGCGCAAGCTCAGGAGCTTTTCGGAAACTGCCTTCCAGTAAATGCCGAATTGCATGTGTCGGTCCAGGTCAGGACATTTCGTCATCTTGATTGAGCCGCACTTCTGCCGATAGACAAAGCGATGGCACCTGTTCGGGACATGACGGTTGCGCTGGCATTCGTCGCAATGCTTGCACTCTCGGCCGCGCTGGTGGCCGGGTTCTTCGGATCGCTGCATCCGGCCCTCGATTCCTTTGCTCATTTCCGCGTCCATTTTTCGGTGCTGATGGCGCTTTGCGCGCTGCCGCTGCTCGCCACCTCGTTTCGCCTGCAGGCCGCGGCCGCATTGCTGTTTGCGATAGCCTCCTTTGCCACTACGTCGAATGCCTTGCCGCTTTCGCGGCTATGGCAGGTGCAGGCCGGCTACGAAGCCAAACCCGGTGACGAGCCAGTCTACCGCCTGCTGCAGATGAACCTCAGGTTCAACAATCCAACGCCTGAGCAGGTGCTGTCGCTGATCGGCCGGACCCAGCCTGATGTGATCACCCTCGACGAGGTGTCCGAGATGTGGAAGGCAAAGCTTGGGCTGCTATCCGGCGCCTATCCCCACCGGATCCTCTGCCCATATCCCAATGGCGTGTTCGGCGTTGCGCTGCTGTCCAGACGACCGTTTGCCATAGGCACGGAGCCGCACTGCGACAGCCGCGGCGCGATGGCGATCGCCACGGTCGATTTCGGCGGAACCGACGTCGATGTCGCCGCCATCCACCTCACCTGGCCATGGCCGCACAACCAATCACGGCAGATTGGAGGGTTGTCTGACGAAATCGCCTCGCTTGGCGAGACGTCGATCCTGGCAGGCGACTGCAACGCAGCGCCATGGAGCGCCGCCGTCCGGCGCGTCGCATCGCTTGGCAAGCTGACTGTAATGCCGTCGGTCGGGCCGACCTGGCTCTACAGAAGGCTGCCGGATTTCCTGCGCTTCGCCGGACTGCCGATCGACCAGGTTTTCAGCAAGGGCGCCATCGTTATCCGTTCGGCGTCGACCCTTGAGGACACCGGCTCAGACCATCTGCCGGTGCTGGTGGAGTTTTCGCTACGGTCGGATGAACAAAAGCCGCTCGACGAGCACCAGACGGCGACCGCGCTTGCGGCGCTGCCTGGCGGGACGCGAAGCTGAAAATCCGCAGTCCAATCTCGACCTGGCTTATTACTGGCCTACAAAAGCGCGGATGAGGTGCTCGACAGGGCCGCCGTCGCGATGCTCGTGCGCATCGAAGGCGATCTGCTTTGCCTCGTATTCGGCATAGATGGCATTGATCCGGCGCTTTGCCTCGCGACGTGCCTCGAAACAGTGCGGGTCATCACCGACTGTCAGCCCTCGAACCGACTTTTCGGTGGCCCGCATCATCTGTCTGGCGATGCGGCCATGGGTCTCTTCATGGGCGCGGACGCCAGCGAAGAACCGCTTCCAGCGCTTCTGCAGCGCAGGCGACGTGGCTGAGACTAGTTTGGGATAGGTATAGAAGAGATTGAGCGTCCCGTTGGCCTGGCGCAGGCGGCAGACGCCGTTTTCCCGATGGGCGTCGAAGGTCCAATCATCGACGCTGTAGCCGGTCTGCGCGATGGCGTGGGTCATGAAGCCGTGCTTCGGCCCACTGCGATCCATGGCCTCGATCAGGGCCGCGCCGGTGGTTCCGGCAATGCTGTAAGTTCGTGTCTTGACCAGCACCTTAGTGCCGGCCAAGGCTGCAGGGGCGCACAATGCCCCGATCGCCACAACGCTCGTCAGAACTGCCAGGCGCATTTTTCCTTCCTCCCTGTCGCCGCAGAAAGGAAACACAGGCAGGCGGTTTATTCAACAATCCTACGGTTGCGCTGCTCCTCATCTTGTTTAGTCCGGAGCAAACCTTGTGACTTACATGTTCTGGTAGACCGGGCCCTCGCCGCCCTGTGGCGGCACCCAATTTATGTTCTGGTTCGGGTCCTTGATGTCGCAAGTCTTGCAGTGCACGCAGTTCTGCGCGTTGATGACGAAGCGCACATCCTTGGCCGCAGGATCGGCGGCGGCATTGCCATCCTTGTCGACCCATTCGTAGACGCTGGCCGGGCAGTAACGCGTCGAGGGCCCCGCATAGACGTCATGCTCGGAGCGCTTCTGCAGGTCCATGTCGGCGACGAGCAGATGCACCGGCTCGTTCTCCTCGTGGTTGGTGTTGGACAGGAACACCGACGACAGCCGGTCGAAGGTCAGCACCCCGTCCGGCTTCGGGTAGGCGATCTTCTGGTGCGCGGCGGCCGGTTCCAGCGTCGCGTAGTCGGCCCTGCCGTGCTTCATCGTGCCGAAGGGCGAGAAGCCGAACAGCGTGTTCAGCCACATGTCGAGGCCGCCAAGGCCGACGCCGACAATGGTGCCGAAGCGCGACCATAGCGGCTTGACGTTGCGCACTTTCTTCAGGTCCTTGCCGATATCGGTGGCGCGCCAGGTGGCCTCGTAGGAGGCCAGCTCGTCATTGGTGCGGCCGGCGGCTATCGCATCACAGACATGCTCGGCCGCCAGCATTCCGGAGAGCACGGCATTGTGCGAGCCCTTGATGCGCGGCACGTTGACGAAGCCGGCCGCGCAGCCGATCAGCGCACCGCCGGGAAAGGACAGTTTCGGCACCGACTGCCAGCCGCCTTCGGTGATGGCGCGGGCACCGTAGCCCAGCCGCTTGGCACCCTCGAAGGTGCCGCGGATCGCCGGATGGGTCTTGAAGCGCTGGAACTCGTCAAAGGGCGACAGATAGGGGTTCTTGTAGTTCAGGTGAACGACGAAGCCGACTGCCACCTGGTTGTCCTCGAGATGGTAGAGGAAGGAGCCGCCGCCGGTCTTCATATCGAGCGGCCAGCCGAAGGAATGCTGGACAAGGCCGGGCCGGTGGTTTTCCGGTTTGATCTGCCAGAGTTCCTTGAGGCCGATGCCGTATTTTCCGGGCTCACGACCGTCGGAAAGGTGGTGTTTGGCGATCAGTTGCTTAGCCAGCGAGCCGCGCGCGCCCTCGCCGATCAAGACATATTTGCCCATCAGCGCCATGCCCGGCGCAAAGCCCGGGCCGTGCGTGCCGTCCTTCTCGACGCCCATGTCGCCGGTGACGACGCCGGTGACCGCACCGGCCTCGTTGTAGAGCAGGCCGACCGCGGCAAAGCCCGGATAGATCTCGACGCCCAGCGCCTCGGCCTTGGTCGCCAGCCAGCGGCAGACATTGCCGAGCGAGACGATATAGTTGCCGTGATTGTTCATCAGCGGCGGCATCAGGATATTGGGCAGACGGAACGAACCGGCGGGGCCGAGAACCAGGAAATGGTCGTCGGTGACCGGTGTCCTGAAGGGATGACCCTCCTCTTCGCGCCAGCCGGGCAGCAGCCGGTCGATGCCGATCGGATCGACGACGGCGCCGGACAGGATGTGCGCACCGACTTCGCCGCCCTTTTCCAGCACGACGACGGAAAGCTCGGGATTGACCTGCTTGAGACGGATCGCGGCGGCGAGGCCGGCCGGGCCGGCGCCGACGATGACCACGTCGAATTCCATGCTTTCGCGTTCGATATCGCTCATCGATCCCTCACTGGCTCGCTATTCCCGGCATCTTGCTGGCTCACGCGCTGCATAGCGCATCAAATAGCGACGGGAAACCGGCGCGGACGTGACAATACCGATTTCGTCAAAAAGTCGCGTCCTGCCGCACAGATTCGCGGTGACGAGCATCAATCTTCAATCCTATTCCGTTTGCACAGATATGTCGCACTGATGTTTTTAATTGTTCGACGGCTTGCTTATCGGCCATACTTCCCGCCATGCGCATATTCGGGCCGGCTGGCTTTTCATCGACGCGCTTTTTTTTCACGCCCGGCCGGTTTTGCCGTGCGGCGCTCTTGGCGCTTCTGCCACTGACGGCCCTCGATGCCCATGCCGAGCAGCAACTGGTCTGGGCGACCGGCGCCTATTCCTTTTCCGACGAGCGCGGCGGTTTCCGCATCACCGGGGCTTCCGGCATCGGCACGAAGGAGGATCCGCTGGTCATCACCGAAGAGCTGAATTCAGCGACGCCGGTAACGCTGGCCATTCGCACGACAAGGCCGATCCAGCCGTTCGGCAAGGCGGGAGACTTCGCCAATGGTCTGATGTATATGCGCATCGACGTGCTCAACAATAGCGGCCAAGCCTGGGTCGAGTTCCAGTTCGAACTCCAAGAGATCCTCGACCAGCCGAGCGTGTTCGGCGACGGCCTGTCGTTCGACCAGCGCAACAAAACGCCCGAAAATATCTGGTCGAGCAGCTACGCCGATTTCGACCGCAATTTCGAACCGTATGACCGCCTGCTGTTCAAGAACGGCAAGATCGACCCGCTGAAGACCGCCAGCTTCTATTTCCTGATCACCGACTACACGCCGCGCTGGACGTTCTATCTGGTGCAGGATCCGCGCATACCGTCGAGCTGAACTTGCAAATTCAAGCTCCGCGGCCGAATGTGAAACCATGACTGCCGCCCCCCACACTAGCCGAGCCGATCTCGCCGAGCTGCTGGCCTTCTACGCCAGCGCCGGCGTCGACGAGGCACTTGAAGAACAGCCGGTAAACAGGTTTGCAGAAGCCAGGCCGCCGGAGCGGGTGCCTGTGGCTGCCGCTCTGCCGGCCGGTGAAGATGCAGCGCAGCAACGCTCGACGAGCGTGTCGCGTGCCGAAATGGGCGAGAGACCGAATACGGCACCGGCAGTGCGAACGCCCCCGGCCACCGCAACGGTGCCCGACGAGGCGCAGGCGGCGTTGGCGCGGCAACTGGCGAGATCGGCGGCAAGCCTCGACGAGCTTCGCCAGAACATGGCGGCATTCGACGGCTGCAATCTTAAATTCACCGCCAAGAACCTGGTGTTCGCCGACGGCAATCCGACTGCCGCGGTGATGCTGGTCGGCGAAGCACCGGGCCGCGACGAGGACATAGAGGGCTTGCCGTTCGTCGGCCGCTCGGGCCGGCTGCTCGACTGCATGCTGGACGCGATCGGTCTTGACCGGACATCTGCCTACATCGCCAACGTGATTCCCTGGCGGCCGCCGGGCAACCGCACGCCGACGCCGCACGAGACCGAGATCTGCCGGCCGTTCATCGAGCGGCAGATCGAACTGGTCAATCCGAAGGTGCTGGTCAATCTCGGCGGCCCGTCGGCAAAGACCCTGCTCAACACCTCCGAAGGCATATTGCGGCTGCGCGGCAACTGGCGCGTCCACACGACCCCGTCTGGCGTCGCCATTCCCGCCATGCCGACCCTGCATCCGGCCTATTTGTTGAGAACGCCGGCGCACAAGAAGCTGGCGTGGCGGGATTTCCTCGAAGTGAAGGCGAAGTTGCGGGCACTTGGGTAACGGTGCAGAACGCGTCTTCCGTCCTCCCCTTGCGAGGAAGGAAGGGCGGCATCATGACCTAGCAGGTAATTGAAATGCGCCCACTTCCGGCCTAGTCATCTCGTCATGACAGCAGCCCAGATTTCCGCCGGCAGTCTCATTCGCGAATGGCGTACACGCCGGCGCATGAGCCAGCTCGACCTTGCTATGGAGGCCGAGATCTCGCAGCGGCATCTGAGTTTCGTGGAAAGCGGCCGCGCCGCACCCTCGCGTGATATGGTGTTGCATCTGGCAGAGCAGCTCTCGATCCCGCTCAGGCAGCGCAACCAGCTGCTGCTGGCCGCCGGCTTTGCCCCGAGCTTCAGCGAACGACCACTTGACGATGCCTCGATGGCACCGGCGATGGCGGCGGTCGAGACCGTGCTCAAGGCGCACGAGCCGTTCCCGGCGCTTGCCGTGGACCGGCATTGGAACCTGGTGTCGGCGAACGCCGCCATCGGCCCGTTCCTCGCCAATGTCGCCGACGCGTCCCTGCTGAAGCCGCCGGTCAACGTGTTGCGCCTCAGCCTGCATCCCGGCGGCATCGCGCCGCGCATCGTCAACCCTGCGGAATGGCGGACGCATCTTCTGGAGCGGCTGAAGCGGCAGAACGACACTGCCGCCGATCCGGTTCTGGTCGAGCTCGAGCGCGAGCTTCGGGCCTATCCGTCCGGCCCTAAAAGCAGCCGGCCGGCGCCGGTCGAACCGAACGCGATTGTCCATCCGCTCAAGCTTGCCCATGGCGACGCGGTGCTGTCGTTCATCAGCACCATCACCGTGTTCGGCACGCCGCTCGACGTGACGCTGTCGGAGCTGGCGATCGAATCTTTTTTCCCCGCCGACGAGCAGACGCGGGCGGTGCTGATGCGGCTGGCGAAAGAGCGGACCGACGCAGCGGGCTGATCACCCTTCCGGCGCGACGGCCTTGCGGGTGCGGGTGCGTTCGAGACCCAGCTGGCGCTCGCGCCAGATGATGAAAATCCCCGCCGCAACCACGATCATGCCGCCGACCAGCATGTTGATCGTGGCGACGTCGCCAAAGACCAGATAGCCGACGACGACGCCGAGGATCATCGAAGTGTATTCGAAAGGTGCTACGACGGAAGCCTCGGCATGGCGATAGGCCGAGGTCATCAGGATCTGGCCAAGCCCGCCGCAAAAACCTGCGGCAATCAGAAGCCCCGCCTGCGCTGGCGTCAGCGCCTGCCAGCCGAATGGCAGCGAAAGCAGCGCCATGACGCTCGCGGTTACCGAAAACCACAGCACGATGGTCGCCGTCCGCTCGCTCTGGACGAGGTTGCGAACCAGGAGCATGGCGATGGCCGAGATCGCCGCGGCTATGAGGGCGGCGATGACGCCAAGCACCTCCTGATCGCCAAGGGCAGCGCCCGAACTGAGCAGCGTCAGTTCCGGCCACGAGATGATCAGCACCCCGACCAGGCCGACGGCAACCGCACTCCAGCGATAGATGCGGATGGCTTCGCCGAGGAAGATCGAACTGAACACCACGACCAGCAGCGGCTGCGCGTAGTTCAGTGTGATAGCCTCCGGCAGCGGCAGCCGCGTCAGCGCGAAGAAGCCGAGCCCCATGGCACAGACACCGACGACGCCGCGCGCAATGTGGTTGAGCGGGCGCTTTGTCGAAAAGGCGGTTCCGAGTTTTCCCTGGAAGGCGAGGAAGGCGATGATCGGAAAAATGGCAAAGAAGGAGCGGAAGAAGACGATCTGGCCCGCCGGCACGGTGCCTGCCGCCTTGATGCAGGACGACATCCCGACGAAGACCGCCACCGATACGATTTTGAGCAAGATCCCGGTCAGCGTGCTGTGCTCGCCGGCAAGGTAGCCAGCTGCAAGCACTGGCAAATCCGGTCTGGCTGTCACGCCCCTTTTGCTTCCTCGATCGCCGCCCAGATGCACGCCGGCGTTGCCGGAATGTCGATATGCCTGATGCCGTAGGTGCGGTAGAGCGCGTCGGTCACCGCATTGAGCGCGGCAGGCGTCGACCCGATCGTACCCGCCTCCCGCGCGCCCTTGATGAAGGCCATATCCTCGCGACGCAACACAGAGGCGCTCGTTCCGAATTTCGGCGTGACGACGGTCATGGAAGCCTCGCGATGATGCTTGGGAAATGATCGCCTGAAATAGACGTCGCTGCAGTTTTGTCGAGGGAACGTTTCGTGTAAAGAGCGCAGACTTCAAATTATTTGGACCAGCGGACCCGCCCGCCGCTCCCGGATCGACAGGAAAAATCAAGGAATGCGCACAGATACCGGCCAGGTCTTCAAGCTCGAAGACTATCGCCCCAGTGATTATCTCATTCCGGAAACCAGCCTGACTTTCCGCCTTTCGCCTGAAGCAACGCATGTGACCGCCGTGCTGACGGTCGAACGCCGCGACGGGATTGCGGCGTCGGTGCCACTGGTGCTGGATGGCGACGGGCTGACGCTCCGCAGCATCGCCATCGACGGCCAGGAACCGAGCCCTGCGGATTTTCTCGCCACGCCCGATCAACTGACAATCATCAGCCCCCCTGCGACAAGGTGCTTCCAGCTGAGAATTGAAACCGTGTTGGCGCCGGCGCAGAACGAGGCGCTAATGGGCCTCTATCGCTCGAGCGACGTCTATTGCACACAATGCGAGGCCGAAGGCTTTCGCCGCATCACTTATTTCCTCGACCGTCCCGACATCCTGTCGGTCTATACGGTCCGCATCGAAGCTCAGCGCCGTGAGGCGCCGCTGCTTTTGTCCAACGGCAACCCGGCCGGTGGCGGCGAGCTTGCCGGCGGCTGGCACTATGCGGTCTGGCACGACCCCTTCCCCAAGCCGTCCTATTTGTTTGCGCTGGTGGCAGGCGACCTCGGCAAGATCTCGGACAGTTTTGTCACCCTGTCTGGCCGCAAGGTCGAGCTCGGAATCTATGTCGAACCGGGCAAGGAGAGGCTCGCCGGCTACGCCATGGACGCTTTGAAACGGTCAATGAAATGGGACGAGGAGGCATTCGGCCGCGAATACGACCTCGATGTCTTCAACATCGTCGCCGTGTCCGACTTCAATATGGGCGCAATGGAGAACAAGGGCCTCAACATCTTCAACGACAAGTACGTTCTTGCCGACCAGGAAACTGCGACCGACGCCGATTTCGCCAATATCGAAGCCATCATCGCGCATGAGTATTTCCACAATTGGACAGGTAACAGAATCACTTGCCGCGACTGGTTCCAGCTTTGCCTGAAGGAAGGGCTGACGGTTTTCCGCGACCACGAATTCTCGGCCGATCAGCGCTCGCGCGCCGTCAAGCGCATCGCCGAGGTGCGTACGCTGCGCGCCCATCAGTTTCCCGAGGACCAAGGGCCGCTGGCGCATCCGGTCCGGCCTCGCCGCTACCGCGAGATCAACAATTTCTACACGGCGACGGTCTACGAAAAAGGCTCGGAAGTCGTGCGCATGATCCATACCATCCTCGGCGCCGAGACGTTCCGCGCCGGCATGGACCTCTACTTCGAACGTCACGACGGCCAGGCGGCGACGATCGAAGACTTCATCAAAGTGTTCGAAGACGTCTCAGGTCGCGACCTGTCGCAGTTTTCGCTGTGGTATCATCAGGCCGGTACCCCGAACCTGACCGTCAGTTCGGCGTATAATCCGGCGGCGCGGGAATTCACGCTCGAAATCGAGCAGTCGGTGCCGCCAACACCGGCGGAAAGCCGCAAGCGGCTGATGCACATTCCGCTTGCCTTCGGCCTGGTTGGCGCCGATGGCGAGGCGATAGCCCATAGCGGCGTCGAAGGGGCGAATGTCGAGGACGGTGTCATCCATATCCGCAAACGCCGCCATGTCGTCAGGTTTTCCGGGATTGTCGAGCGTCCGGCCATGTCGCTCAACCGCGGCTTTTCGGCGCCGGTGACGCTTTCGGTCGAGCAGCGGCCCGACGACCAGTTTTTTCTGGCTGGCCACGACAGCGACGCCTTCTCGCGCTGGCAGTCGTTCAACACGCTTTTGACTGATGCGCTGATTGCCGGTTTCCGCCAGATCCTGGACCACAGGCCAACCGAGATCAGCGCCCGGCTGACCGAGCTTGCCGGCAAGACAGCCGGCGACGAAGCACTCGAACCCGCCTATCGGGCACTGGCCCTGGCGCTGCCCGGCGAGGCCGATATCGCCCGCGACATCGGCAAGAACATCGACCCCGACGCCATTTTCGCGGCGCGCGAGGCGCTGGCAGTTGCGATCGCCGAGGCCAACCGCGAGATATTCTCCAAACTTTACGATCGGCTCGCCGACAATGGCCCGTTCAGCCCGGACGCGGCCAGTGCCGGGGGGCGGGCGCTGCGCAATGTCCTGCTGGACTATCTCTCCTTGCTGCCGGGAGGTGCGGGACTCGCTGCCGGGCACTTCCAATCGGCGACCAACATGACGGATCGTGCCGCGGCGTTGACCGTTCTTGCGCACCGTCACCATGGCTCACCTGAGGCGACCAAGGCACTGGCCGATTTCGAGGCGAAATATGCAACCGATCCGCTGGTCATGGACAAATGGTTCCAGACCCAGGCCAGCGTGCCCGGCCCGCAAACCGTGGACGCGGTGCGCGCCTTGACCAGCCACCCGGCGTTCTCGATGGCCAACCCGAACCGGGTACGGGCACTCATCGGTACGTTTTCCAGCGCCAACCAGACCGGCTTCCATCGCGCCGACGGCCAAGGCTACCGGCTTTTCGTCGAAACGGTGCTGCAGGTCGAAAAACGCAACCCGCAGGTGGCCGCCAGGCTGGCGACGGCGCTCAGGTCGTGGCGCTCGCTCGAACCGGTGCGGCAGGCCAAGGCAAGGGAGGCGTTGCTTTCGATCGCCAATACCGAGAAGCTGTCGGCCGATTTGCGAGACATCGTCGAGCGCACCCTGGCGTAAGCGACCTCCCGTTCTCCCCTTGTGGGAAAAAGGGAAGACCACCCGAAAACCCCATTATTTTAGTCGATTTTTAATCTTTTTTCGCCGCGCCTCTGGACAAGGCGAATCACCTTTGATTCTTTAGTGACGATTCGGAAGTGCGGCGTTGCCGGATCGTCAAGCGGGACAGAAAATCGGGGAGTGCCATTTATGGCGAAGGCGGACGCGTGGGGCGCGCCCGGCGGGACGGCGTTTGAGCGTCGCGAGGCGCGAAGCGACGGTCTCGCGGGCAATACGCGGCTCATCGCCGAACCTGCCTACCGACGGCTGCTGGCAGCCGAGCCGCTGTTGCGGCGATCGATCCCGGCCCTCATCATCATGTTTCTGTTGATCATCGCAGTACTGCGCTTTCTGTCGCTGATGAACGAGCGCGACGAGATCGAGCGCGACGCCAAGGCGATCCTTGCGCTGGCCGCCGGCCAACTGGCCAGTTCGATCGCCGACGCGACCATGGTTTCCGCGCCCGGCGCGATCCAGGACCTGCTGGAGAGCACCGGTCGTCAGGGCGCGATGGGCCGAAGCCACGTACTGGCGATCACCGATAGCGCCTTCAAGATCATTGCCGTATCGCCGCAGTCGATGCACTGGGAGGGGCGATCGCTCGATGGCGTCGTGCAGGGCGGGCAGCCGCTGTTCATGTTCGGCGACCGCGCCGGGGTAATGGAGGTCAACATCGGCGGACAGGACTGGTACGCGGCAGTGAGCCTGGCGAATGCCCGAAGGGGTGCCGCGGCAGCGTTCGTGCCGCAGGAGGCAGTTTTTGACGCCTGGCGCAAGACGGTCTCGCTCAACGTCACGCTGTTCGTGCTGACGGCCGGCGTGCTGATCATCATCCTCTACGCCTATTTCGGCCAGGCGGCGCGCGCCCAGGCCGCCGATCGCATCTATCTCGAAGCCCACCAGCGCATCGACATGGCGCTGGTGCGCGGCCGCTGCGGCCTGTGGGATTGGGACATGGTGCGCGGCAAGATGTACTGGTCGCGCTCGATGTACGACATGCTGGGCTACGAGCCTTGTGACACGATGCTGTCGTTCGGCGAAGTCGATGAAATCATTCATCCCGAGGACGGCGATTTGTTCGAACTCGCCAACAGGATCGTCGCACGCGAGATCGACCATATCGACCAGGTGTTCCGGATGCGCCATGCCGACGGGCAATGGGTTTGGATGCGCGCACGAGCACACGTTATCGACCCGGAAGCGCCGGAGATCCAGCTGATCGGCATCGCCGTCGACGTCACCGAGCAGCGGCATCTGGCCCTGCGCTCCGAAGCGGCGGACCTGCGCCTGAGGACGGCCATCGAAAACATCAACGAATCTTTCGTGCTGTGGGATTCGTCCGAGCGCCTGATCATGTGCAATTCCAAATACCAGCAGGACAACGGCCTGTTGGATCGCGACGTGATGCCGGGCGCTCCGCGCGCCGTTCTGGAGGAACGCATGCTGGCCTTCGCCTCGGAGCGGCGGCTTGCCAACACCAACGGACCGCAGGGAGGCGTGACCTTCGAGCGCCAGCTTGCCGACGGCCGCTGGCTGCAGGTGAACGAGTTGCGGACAAGGGACGGCGGTACCGTCTCTGTCGGCTCCGACATCACCCAGATCAAGCTGCACCAGGAGAAGCTGGTCGACAGCGAGCGCCGGCTGATGGCGACAATCCATGACCTCAGCCTTGCCCGCCGCGCGGAAGAAGAACGGGCTCGTGAGCTCGTCGAACTCAATCGCAAATACATGAAGGAAACCGAGCGCGCCGAAGCGGCAAACCGGGCCAAATCCGAATTCCTGGCCAACATGTCGCACGAGTTGCGCACCCCGCTCAACGCGATCATCGGCTTCTCGGAACTGATGGAACGGCGGCTGTTCGGGCCGCTGGGTTCGCCGCGCTACGAAGAGTATGCCACCGACATCAACGGCAGCGGCAAATATCTTCTCGGTGTGATCAATGACATCCTCGACATGTCGAAGATCGAGGCCGGCCAGTTCGCCCTGGATCAGGAAGAAATCGATCTCTGCCCGCTCATCAGGGAGACGGTTCGCGTCGTTTCTCTGCAGGCGGCGGAAAAGTCGATCACCGTCGAAACCCGCATCGCCGATTCGCTGACGCTGTTCGCCGACCGCAGGGCGATCAAGCAGATCCTCATTAACCTTCTGTCCAATGCGGTGAAGTTCACCGGGCAAGGCGGCCACATCTCGGTCAGAGCCCGCAGCATTTCCAGCGCGCTGATCCTGACGATCGAGGACAATGGCTGCGGCATCCCGAAGGCGGCGCTGAGCAAGCTCGGGCGGCCATTCGAACAGGTGCAAAACCAGTTCTCCAAGAGCCATGCCGGCTCCGGCCTCGGCCTCGCCATCTCGCGCTCGCTGGCCGAGCTTCAGGGTGGCGCGTTGAAGATCCGCTCGACCGAAAGCGTCGGAACGATCGTCTCGGTACGCATCCCGATCAAGAAAGCCGCGCAGGCGGTCAGGGCCGCTGCCTGAATGACTTCGTGACCAGGCCCAGCATGATCAGTCGAACATGCGCTTGCGCGCCGCCCGGCAACGCGAGAACTTTCCCTTGATAAGTCTATCTATTTTATCTATTTTAGATAAAGAAAGGAGGGCTTGTGATGCGAGTGACTTCAACGGAATTCCAGCAGAATGTCGGACGCTTTCAGGATGCCGCCCAGCGCACGCCGGTTGCAATCACAAAGAATGGGCGGACCCATACAGTACTCCTGTCAGCGGCTATGTTCGAGGTTTTGGTCAGAGGACGGGTCGCCCGCCCGGTCGAGGAATTGGACGACGAGACGCTGAACGCCATCGGCGAAAGCGCCGTCCCGACCCAATACGCCGGACTTGATGCAATGCTCAAAGACTGGACACCGTGAGCCTCCCAAAACCTGTCCCCGGTCTGGTGATTTCCTATTCCTATCTCTGGGCGAGAGAAAACAAAAAAGGCGCGGAGGAAGCCCGCAAGAGCCGGCCCTGCGCAATTGTCGCCGCCCGTCGCATCGTGGAGGGGCGTGAAGTTGTAACGGTGGTTCCGATTACCCACTCAGCTCCGGCTGATCATGCGGATGCAATAGAAATACCTGCGCCACTCAAAACCCACCTCGGTCTCGACGATATGCCGTCATGGATCATCGTGACCGAGATCAATGAATTCCTTTGGCCGGGTCCCGATTTGAGGCCCATTCCAGGGACGAAGCCGTCCCGCTTTGATTACGGCATGCTGCCGCCGCGCTTCTATGCCCATCTGCGCGACCGGATTTTGCAGGTCCACACAAGCCGCGCCCTGCACCGGACTCGGCGAACAGAGTAGCTGAATGCGGTGGAAACACCGTCCGTTCGCAGTTGGGCCGATCTGGTGATTCAGGCGTCGACGCGCACATAAGTCTCCGGCGGCTCGCACCGCCGGAGCGTTATCAATTCTCACTGCATGCCGTCAGTGCCATCATTGCCCTCGCCGTCCCATTGGCGGTGACCGCCGGGACCCTTCGGCAGTTCGTTCTTCTCGATTTTCCCGTCATTGTCACGGTCGAGCATGGCGAAGACCTTCTTCTGGCGGCTTGTGATGCCATCGGCGGTCAGCGTGCCGTCGCCCTTGGTGTCGTAACGGGCGATGATGCGCCTGGCCATCTGCTCGAAGCGTGCTTTCTCCAGCGCGTCGGCGAGCTGTGCCACGGTCAGCTTGCCGCCATTGTCAGCGACCATCTTCTTCAGCCGCGCGTTCATGGCGTCGGAGAACTGGTCGAAGGTGATGGTGCCGTCATTGTCGTTCATGACCTTGCCGAGGCGCATCATCATGCCGTCGCGCGGCCCGGCCCCGGAGTGCTCGTCTGCATAGGCAGCGGTGCCGACGGCGCCGGCCAGGGCTGCGAAAACGAGTGCAAGTCTGGTCGTCTTTCTCATGGTCTTCTCCTGTTGCATCGTCACCCCCGATGCTAGAGCGGCGGACCTTCAATCCCCCGCTCTATCTCTTTGATTGAACATCGGAACCTCCCAAAGCAGGTCGCAATTTTGGCCCGATGCTCTCGCCCGTACGGCTGGTTGCCGTCACGGTTGTTTCGCACGAAGCAGAAGGTCGAAATCCTTTATGACCTTCTGCGACGTCTCCCCGAGATGCGCTTCAAGCACCCCGAAATCCGGCAGGTCGGTGACGGCCAGAAGCAGATCCGAAAGCCCTGGCGGAACGTCGTCGCGTTCGAACGCGCCGGTGAGGCAAAGCCGTATCATCTGGGTCAGCGCCAGATAGAGCGAATAGGCATCCACCAGTTCCTGCCTGACCTGGGCGCTGGCGAAATCCGGCGCCAGGCGCGACAGGACCTCAGCCGTGCCGGTGGCCCTGCGGCCTGCCTCGATCTTTCCGGTGATCAGCGCAACCTGGGCAATGAATTCGAGATCGATGAGGCCGCCCGGGATCAGCTTGATGTCCCAGGGATCGCGCGGCGGCTTCTCCTTGTCGACCATGGCGCGCATCTCGGATGCCTCGGCCATCACCTTGGCTGGATCGCGCGGCAGAGCGAGCACTGCGGCAACTTCTCCCTCGACCTCGCGGCAGAGCTCGGCATCGCCGCCGATCGTGCGGGCGCGCGCCAGCGCCATGTGCTCCCATGTCCAGGCTTCCTGGCGCTGATACTTCTTGAAGGCGTCGACATGGGTGGCCACCGGCCCCTTGTTGCCGGACGGTCGCAGGCGAAGGTCGAGCTCGTAGAGCACGCCCTCGGCGGTCGGCGCCGAAACGGCGGCGATCAGCCGCTGTGTCAGCCGGCTGCAGTAATGCGACGGGGCAAGCGGCTTGTCGCCGTCGGACTCCTCCGCATCGGCGTCGTGATCGTAGAGCAGGATGAGGTCGACGTCGGAGCCCGCCGTCAGTTCGCGGCTGCCGAGCTTGCCCATGCCGAGCAGCGCGACCCGGCCGCCGGCAATATAGCCATGACGCAAAGCGAATTCCGCCATCACCGCCTGCAATGCCGCCTCGATGGTCAGGTCGGCGAGATCGGAAAAAGCGCGGCCGGCGCGCGGCGGGTCGATCGACCCGGCAAGCAGCCTGACGCCGATCAGGAATTTTTGCTCCGAAGCAAAGATGCGCAGCCGGTCGAGCACGTCTTCATAGGCTCTGTCGCCTTCGAGGAAGGCGGCAAGGCGCGCCGACAGATAGGCGCGGTTTGGCAGTTCGCTCAGCAGCGCCGGATCGAGCAGCCCATCGAAGACATGCGGCCGGCGCGTGATGATGGCGGCCAGCCGCGGTGCCGCGCCCATGATAGTCGCCATCAGCTTCAGCAAAGCCGGATTCGACTGCAGCAGCGAAAACAGCTGGATGCCGGCAGGCAGGCCGGCAAGGAATTCGTCGAAGCGGATCACTGCCTCGTCCGCCCGCCGCGTCTGGCCGAAGGCTTGCAGCAGCGCCGGCGTCAGTTCGGTCAGCCGCTCGCGCGCTTCCGCCGACCGGGTGACGCGGTAGCGGCCGAAGTGCCAGCCGCGGATAACCCGGCAGATGTCGCTCGGCCGCTGGAAGCCGAGCCGCTGCAAGGTCTGCAAGGTATCGGGATCGTCGACGTCGCCGGTAAAGACCAGATTGCCGATGCCGGCCGAAAGCTCCGGCGCGGTTTCGAACAGCGCTGCATAGTGGCGCTCGACCTGGTGCAGCGCCGCGCGGAACGTTTCGGCAAAGCCTGCCGCATCGGCAAAGCCCAGCATGCGGGCGACGCGCTCCAGCCCCTCTTCGTCCTCCGGCAGGATATGCGTCTGCTGGTCGGCAACCATCTGGATGGCATGTTCGACGCGGCGCAGGAACCAGTATTGCCTGGTGAGCGCATCGCGCGCGTCGGCGGTGATCCAGCCGCGGGCGGAGAGCTCGCCGAGCATCGACACGGTCTCGCGGCCGCGCAGTTCGGGAAAGCGGCCGCCGGCGATGAGCTGCTGGGTCTGGACGAAGAACTCGATCTCGCGGATGCCGCCGCGGCCGAGCTTGACGTTGTGGCCCTTGACCGCGACCTCGCCATGGCCCTTGTGGGCGTGGATCTGGCGCTTGATCGAATGGACGTCGGCAATCGCCGCATAGTCCATGTATTTGCGCCAGATATAGGGCTGCAGCTCCTTCACGAACGCGGCGCCGGCGGCAACATCGCCGGCCACCGGGCGCGCCTTGATCATGGCGGCGCGCTCCCAGTTCTGGCCGCGCGCCTCATAGTAGCGCAGCGCCGCCTCGACCGGGATCGCCAGCGGCGTCGAGCCGGGGTCGGGACGAAGCCTGAGATCGGTGCGGAAGACATAACCATGCTCGGTGCGGTCCTGGAGAATGCGGACCAGCCGGCGGGTCAGGCGCGAAAACAGCTCGGTTGCATCGAGCGGATCGACGACGGCAGGCGCATCGGGGTCGAAGAAGACGACGAGGTCGATGTCGGAGGAGAAGTTCAGCTCATGCGCGCCGAGCTTGCCCATGCCGAGCAGGATCCAGCCCGAGCGTCGCGCCGGATTTTTCGGATCCGGCAAACTGAGCTTGCCTTGCTCATGCGCGTCGCGGAGCAGGAAATCGACCGCCGCACGCGTGCAGGCGTCGGCAAGGTCGCTCAGTCGCCGCACCGTCAGCGAGGTCTCGGCTTCGCCGGCGAGATCGGCCAAGGCGATCAGGAAATGCGCCTCCGCCTTGCATTGGCGCAGCTCCATCATCAGGCTGCTTTCGGAGACGGCCTGTACGCGTGCTGCCTTGTCGACCGCGGCGCCGATCGATGATAGCCGCGCCTCGATGGCCTCGTCGAAAAGCGCATCGAGTATCCGCGGCCGGCGGCGCGCGGTATCGCGCAGGAACGGCGACAGGTCGAACACGGCGGCGAGGAAATCCTGGACGACCCCCTTGCCTGCCAAGAATTTCGCCAGTCGCGGCAGTTCTTTTTGCCGCGCGGCGTCGGCGATCTCCGACAATTCCTGCCTGGCGCGGCTTGCATCCAGCGGAACGAGCTTTATCGTCGGCTTCAACAGCCTGTCCGTTTCGAGGCGTCGCACTGCCATCCTCGCCACCATCAGCGATCCTCCCGCCCGGGAAAACTCATGACGACGGACAATCCGGGATTGCCGGGCAGAAGCTCAAGCCGTCCATTGTGGAACGTCACGATCGCCTTGGCGAGGCTCAAGCCAAGGCCGGAACCCGGCTGCGAGCGGCTCTTTTCCAGCCGCACGAAACGCTCGGTCACCCTGGCGCGGTCGACATCGTCGGGAATGCCCTGGCCGTTGTCGGAGACGGCGAGTCTGATCTCGCTACCGACACGCTCCAGCGTCACGCGAACCGTAGGCCTGGAGGTCGAGTCGGTCGAATATTTGATCGCGTTGTCGACGATGTTGGACAGCGCCTGGCCAATCAGCTCGCGATTGCCGTTGACGGCGAAGGAACCTTGCACCGAAGTTTCGAGCGTCACGCCCGCCTCCTCCGCTACCGGCTCGTAGAGTTCGACGACGTCGTGCACGGCAGCGGCCAGATCAGCCCTGGTGGTGCTTTCCGAGGAATAGCCGGCTTCCAGTCGCGAGATCATCAGGATGGCGTTGAAGGTCTTTATCAGCTGATCGGATTCGGCGATCGTCCCTTCCAGCGCCTGCCGGTAGTCGCCGGTGTTGTGCTTGCCGGAAAGCGTCGCCTCGGCGCGATTGCGCAGCCTAGTCAGCGGTGTCTTCAGGTCGTGGGCGATGTTGTCGGAGACCTGCTTCAGGCCCTCGTTCAGCGTGGCGATCCTGGCCAGCATGGAATTGAGGTTTTCCGACAGCCGGTCGAACTCGTCGCCGGCGCCGGTGACCGGCAGCCGGCCGGAAAGATCGCCGCCCATGATGCGGCGGCTCGCCTCCGACACGCTGTCGATGCGCTTCAGCGCCGCGCGCCCGACGAAGAACCAGATCAGCAGCCCGCCGACGCCCATCATGCCGAGCGCCAGCATCAGAGCGCGACGAATGACGGCGCGGAAGCGCTCCGGCTCGCCGAGGTCGCGGCCGACCAGCATGATCATCTGGTTGGGCAGGCGCAGCACCAGGGCAATGGCGTTGTGGCCCTTCTCGCCTTCGGCCTGGACTTCGCTCTGGGCGGGCTCGTTCGGGTCGGAGATCGGGTTGCGCTGCCGCTCGAGCTCGCCCTCGCCGAAGCGGCGGTAGGAGAACGGCTCGGTGGTCCAGCCCTCGGCCTCGATCACGCCCGGCTCCAGGCTCTGCACGTTGCCGGTCAGGATCTGGCCGTTGGCATCGGCGATCAGATAGAGATTGGCGCCGGGCTGGCGGGAGCGCTGCTCGACGACACGGACCAGCAGCGGCAAGCCGCCGCGCTGATAGGCGCGGGCGAGGCCGAGCACCTCGTCGTTGATCGTGTCCTGGGTCTGGCCGGTCAGCATGCGCGCCGACAGCGAGGTCATGTAGAACACGAGCAGCACCGCGCAGATGGCGAACAGCAGGAGGTAGAGCGCCGAAAGCCGCGCTGCCGTCGTCTTCATGATGGCCGGCACGGAAAGAGTCATGGGATTCTAGCCGCTTTTCAGCATATAGCCGGCGCCGCGAACCGTGTGCAGGATCGGCTTGTCGAAGCCCTTCTCGATCTTGCCCCGCAGCCGCGAGATATGAACGTCGATGACGTTGGTCTGCGGATCGAAATGGTAGTCCCAGACGTTCTCAAGCAGCATGGTGCGCGTCACCACCTGGCCGGCATGGCGCATCAAATATTCGAGCAGGCGGAACTCGCGCGGCTGAAGCGTTATCTCGCGCCCGGCGCGGCGCACCGAGTGCGACAGCCGGTCGAGTTCGAGATCACCGACCCGGTAGACGGTTTCGGCTTCCCTGGCGCTGGCGCGGCGGTTCAGCACCTCGACGCGGGCGAGCAGTTCGGAAAAGGCGTAGGGTTTGGTCAGATAGTCGTCGCCGCCGGCGCGCAGACCGGTGACCCGGTCGTCGACTTCGCCGAGCGCCGACAGGATCAGCACGGGCGTCGTATTGCCTCTGGACCTGAGCCCGGCAATGACCGACAGGCCGTCGCGGCGCGGCATCATGCGGTCAATGACCATGACGTCATAGTCGCCGGAATCGGCGAGCGCGAAGCCGGTTTCGCCGTCGCCGGCGACATGGGCGGTATGACCGGCCTCGGCGAACGCCTTCTGCAGGTAGTCGGCTGCCTCGCGATCGTCTTCTATGACGAGAATCTTCATAGAACCGTTATACGCGATTTCGCTGGAAGATTGAGTGGCCGGCATATGCATCGTGGCCTTCTCCATGGCGTATCGCGAACAAAGTGATTCAGGGATACGCGGTAAGTCTTTGTTTTAGCATGTCGTAGCCTAAAATCGCTTCACGCCTTGAGCGGCATGTTCGAGCGGCAGCGGGCGATGGGAGGCCCGCTGCCGCTGGGGCGGAACACGATGACTGACTAGCGTATTCAGGCCCCGTGCTTTCCCGCGCGGCGGCTCGGGGGTGTTGAAAACCGCCGCATCGGAAAAGTCGACCACTAGAGCGCCGCGCGTCCTCTTGGACGCGCAAAGGACGCTCTAGCACCTTGAATCGGCGCATGAGCCTTTCCGAAAACGGAATACGTGTTCGGGGTCATGCGCTCAGCCCTTGGCGACAGGCAGTGCGACGAAGCGGTTGCTGTCGTCGCGGGTGATCTGCATCAGCACCGCCTTGCGGCCGGACTTCACCGCGTCGGCCATCGCCTTGTCGACGTCGCCGGCGCCGTTCACTTCCGCCGAATTGACGGAGGTGATGACGTCGCCGGGCTGGATGCCGCGATCGGCGGCATCGCTGTCGGGGTCGACATCGGTCACCACAAGACCCTTGCCATTGTCGGACTTGGTGACGGTCAGGCCGAGATCGGCGAGCGTGTCGGTCTTCGGCGCGGGGGCAGGCTGCTGGTCGGCCGAGGCCTGCTTGTCGCTCGACGGCAGCTTGCCGAGATCGACCTTAACCGCCTCGCTCTTGCCGTTGCGCCACACCGTGACATCGACAGATTTGCCGGGCGGGTAAGCGCCAATCAGGCGGGCGAGTTCCTTCGGCGAAGCAACGTCCTTGCCGTCCACCTGGGTGATCACGTCACCGGCGGTGATGCCGGCCTTCTTGCCGGGACCGCTGTCCTGCGCGCTGGCAACGAGCGCGCCCTTGCCGGACCCTAGGCCAAGCGACTCGGCGATTTCGGGGGTGACCGGCTGGATTTCGACGCCGAGCCAGCCGCGCTGGACTGTACCGTTCTTCATCAGATCCTGCACGACCTGCTTGGCGGTCGAAGCGGGAATATCGAAGGCAATGCCGACGCTGCCGCCCGACGGCGAGAAGATCGCGGTGTTGATGCCAACAACCTGGCCGTTGAGGTTGAAGGTCGGGCCGCCCGAATTGCCGCGGTTCACCGAGGCGTCGATCTGGATGAAGTCGTCATAGGGACCGGCGCCGATATCGCGGCCGCGGGCCGAAACGATGCCTGCGGTAACCGTGCCGCCGAGGCCGAACGGATTGCCGACAGCCACCACCCAGTCGCCGACGCGAACCTTGGAATCATCGGCGAAGTCGACATAGGTGAACTTGTTGCCGTCATCGACCTTGAGCACGGCAAGATCGGTGCGCGGATCGGTGCCGATCAGCTTGGCGTCGAGTTCCTTGCCGTCATTGGTCACCACGGTGAAGGCGGTGCCCTCCTCGACGACATGGTTGTTGGTGACGAGATAGCCGTCATCGGAGATGAAGAAACCGGACCCTTGCGCCACCGGCCGCGGCTGGTCGTTGTTGCGGTCACGGTGTCCAAAACGGCGCATTCCGTTCGGGCCCTGATCGCCGCCTTGATCGCCAAAGCCGCGGAATTCGCGGAAGAACCGGCGCAGCTGCGGGTTGTCGGGAAGATTGCCTAAGCCGTCCTCGTCGTCCATCTGGCCGGAACCGTCATCGGCCGTCGACTGGATCTTGGCCTTGACGCGCACGCTGACGACCGCCGGCGAAACGCGCTCGACCACATCGGCGAAGCTCGGGACCTGCGGTGCCTCGACACGCACGGCGTCGGCCAGCACCGGGGCTGTCCCGGTGGCAACAGCACCAAAGCCGATCGCGCCGGCAATGGCCAGGGATGCGGCTGCGGCCAGAAGGCGTTTGCGGGTGCGAAGATATGAATTGGGGGCAACGTTCATGGTTCTCGTATCCTCTTTTCAAGGGACGCCCCTTGATTGGCATCCTCGACAAAGGAAATAGAGAGCCGCACATTACGGCGCCATTTCCGGTACATGAAACTTTCGTAATGTATCGATCAATCGCGGCGGAGCATCTTGTCCAGCGCCGCCTGTTCCTCGGCAGTTAATGCAGCGGTCACCGTCGAACGGCGCGAGCGGGCGGCCAGCAGGATGAATGTCCCGCCAACGAGCAGCAGAAGAACTGGCGTCCCCCAGAGCAAAACATTGCGCAGATTGAAGCGTGGCTTCAGCAGCACGAATTCGCCGTAGCGCGAAACGACATAGTCCATCACCTGCCGGTCGGTATCGCCGGCGACCAGGCGCTGGCGCACAAGGATGCGCAGGTCGCGGGCGAGGTCGGCATCGGACTCGTCGATCGACTGGTTCTGGCAGACCATGCAGCGCAGGCCTTCCGACAAAGCGCGCGCCCTCGCCTCGAGCGCCGGGTCGGCGAGCACCTCGTCGGGCTTGACCGCCTGCGCGGCGCCGGCGAACAACAGCGCCAGCAGCAGAACCAGCGAGGCCAGCGTGACCCTTTTCATTGCGGGCTCGCCGACGGCACGCCGGCCGCAGCCTTGCGGCGCGACGGCGCGCCGACGCGCAGGCGGCGGTCGAGCAGCGACATCGCCGCGCCCGCCATCATCACCAGTCCGCCGCCCCAGATCAGCGTCACCAGCGGCTTCCACCACAGACGAACGACCACAGAGCCATCGCTGCCCTCGTCGCCAAGCGAAAGATAGAGCTGGCTGAAGCCGATCGTCCTGATGCCGGATTCGGTTGTGGTCATCTGGCGCACCGGATATGAGCGCTTGGCCGAGGTGATCTCGCCTGCGACGCTGCCGTCGGCGCCAAGCAGGGCGAAGCGGCCGCGATCCTCACTGTAGTTAGGCCCCTGGGCCGGATAGAGCCCCTCGAAGCGCAGCTTGTGGCCGGACAGTTCGACGGTCTCGCCGGCATGCATCGACAGGATTTTTTCGGTGCCGAAGCAAAGCGTGCCGACAATGCCGAGCGTTGTCAGCCCAAGGCCGAAATGCGCAAGCGCTGTGCCGAAGACCGAGCGCGGCAGGCCGGCGAAGCGCCTGAGCATGGTGGCGGGCGCGACGGTGCCGAAGCCGGATCTGACGGCGAGATCGGTGAGCGCGCCGCAGATCAGCCAGAAGGCAAGGCCGACACCGAGTGCCGCCAACACCGAAGCGCCATCAATGAACAGGGCCGTCACCAGCACGGCGAGCAGCGCCGCCGCGAAAGCCGCCATCAGGCGCTGGGCGACCGCGAAAATGTCGCCGCGCTTCCAGGCGAGCAGCGGCCCGAACGGCACGACGACCAGCAGCGGCACCATCAGCGGGCCGAATGTCAGGTTGAAGAACGGCGCGCCGACCGAAATCTTGTCGGCAGACAGGGCTTCGACGACGAGCGGGTAGAGCGTGCCGACCAGCACGGTGGCGGTGGCGGTGGTCAGGAACAGATTGTTCAGGACCAGCGCGCCTTCGCGCGAGATAGGGTGAAACAGGCCGCCGGCCGTCAGCCGGGAGGCGCGCAAGGCAAACAGCGCCAGCGAGCCGCCGATGAACAGTGTCAGGATGCAGAGAATGAACACGCCACGCGTCGGATCGGTGGCGAATGCGTGCACCGAGGTCAGCACGCCGGAACGCACCAGGAAGGTGCCGAGCAGCGACAGCGAGAAGGTCAGGATCGCCAGAAGCAGCGTCCAGATCTTCAGCGCCGAGCGCTTTTCCATGACGATCGCCGAATGCAGCAGCGCCGTGCCCGCCAGCCACGGCATGAAGGATGCGTTCTCGACCGGATCCCAGAACCAGAAGCCGCCCCAGCCGAGCTCGTAATAGGCCCAGTAGGAGCCCATGGCGATGCCGCCGGTGAGGAACATCCAGGCAACCAATGTCCACGGCCTTACCCAGCGCGCCCACGAAGCGTCAATGCGGCCCTCGATGAGGGCAGCGACAGAGAAGGAAAAGCAGATCGAGAAACCGACATAGCCGAGATAAAGCAGCGGCGGATGGATGGCGAGGCCGAGGTCCTGCAGGATCGGGTTGAGATCGCGGCCCTCGATAGGCGCCGGATTGAGCCTGACGAACGGGTTCGACGTCGTCAGGATGAACAGGAAGAAAGTGGCGCCGATCGCTCCCTGCACGGCAAGCACATTGGCCCGGAGCGTCGCCGGAAGATTGCCGCCGAAGACGGCGACGAGCGCGCCGAAGAAGGTCAGGATCAGCACCCAGAGCAGCATCGAACCTTCGTGATTGCCCCAGGTTCCGGTGATCTTGTAGATCAGCGGCTGCAGCGAATGCGAGTTCTCCCAGACGCTCTCAACCGAGAAGTCGGAGCCGGCGTAGGCGGTTGCCAGCGCCACGAAAGACAGCGCCGTCAAGGCAAAGCCGGTCAGCGCGGCCGGTGCGCCCACGGCCATCATCTTGTGGTTGCCGGTGCGCGCACCGAACAGCGGCACCATCGTCTGCACCAGGGCCAGCGCAAACGCCAGGATCAGGGCGAAATGTCCGGTTTCAACCATTGTCACCGCACCCGCTAGTCACTCTTGCTCTCCTGCCATACGCCCTTGGCCTTGAGGCCGTCGGCTACCTCCTTCGGCATATAAGTCTCGTCATGCTTGGCCAGCACGCTGTCGGCGACAAAGACGCCATCGGGGCCAAACGAGCCTTCGGTGATCACGCCCTGTCCTTCCCGGAAGAGGTCGGGAAGAATGCCGGTATAGGTGACCTTGACGTCCTTCTGGTTGTCGGTCACCGAAAAGGCGACGGTGGCGCCTTGGCTACGCTCGACCGTGCCTTTTTCGACGAGACCGCCGAGCCTGATGCGCTGGCCCGGCTGAAGGCTGGCGGTGGCCAGATCGGCCGGCATGTAGAAATAGGAGGCCTTCTGGCCAAGCGCATAGAAGGTCAGCCCGGTGGCAACACCGAGAAACCCCAGCCCCGCTGCGATCACCGACAGTCGTTTCTGCTTGCGCGTCATCGTCTACTCCGTCGCCGTCACGCCAAGCGAGGCGGCAAAGGCGGTGAATTTCCTGGCCTGGTCGCTGTCCGCGCCAAAGACGGCGATACCCCGATTGAGCGCGTCACGCGCCTGATCTGTCTTGCCCAGCACGGCATAGGAACGAACGAGCTGCATCCACCCTTCCTCGTCGCGCGGATTTTGCCGAAGCTTTTCGTCGAGGCCGGCAACCATGGTGCTGATCATGGCTTGCCGGTCCTGCGGCGACATCGAGGAAGCAGCATCGATATCCTCGGCGGTCGGCCCTTTCGCGGGCGCCTCCGAAGCGACGCTGCGGGCGGCGGATTCGGCCAGCGCCTGCTCGACGGCGCCGCGCCACGGCGAGCCCTGCGGCAGAGCGGCGAGCATCTTTTGCCAGGCCGCCGTGGCTTCAGCTATGCGGCCTTCCTGTGCCATGCCCATGGCGAGATAGAACGAGGCCTTCGGATTGGCCGGATCGAGCTTCAACGCCGCCTCGAAAGCCGCCTGCGCTTCGGCGGAGACAATGCCGCCGGCCGCATTGGCGATCGCCTCGCCAAGACCCGCCTGGCGGGCGGCGCTGTCGCCGTCGAGGCGGATGGCGTTGCGATAGGCGGTCACCGCATCGGCGTATCGCTGCATGCGCAGATAGACCGGCGCCAGCACGTCCCAGCCGCGGCCATCGGATGGGTTGCCCGCCAGGTGCGCCTCGGCGCGGGCTATCAGCTCGTCGACCGAGCTGTCGGCGGGGTTCTTGGCCAGGCGTTCGCTGAGCGGCTGCGACGGCAGGTCGGGTGAGCCGAGCTGGCCATAGAGGCCCCAGCTGACCAGCGGAACCAGCAGCACGGCCGCCGTCGCCACCAGCCTTGTCGACCGCGACGGCTGCGTCGTCGTGTCGTCGGCGTGGCCGGCATTGCTCAGGCGAAGGATGCGGCGGGCGATTTCGGCGCGTGCCTCTTCGGCCTCCATTGGCTGGATCAGGCCACGCGCCATATCGCGGTCAAGCTCGGCCAGCTGGTCGCGATAGACTTCAAGGTCGTGATCGCCGGCAGCGGACGCGTTCTTCGATCCGCCGGCCAACGGCAGCAGCACCGCCAGGCTTGCGCCCAGCGTCAGGATTGCGGCTATGACCCAGAACAGCATGGCTCTTCCAATAGAACGAGACCCTGGCCCTGCCAACACAAGCGTGCTGCGACGCTTTGGCGGGGCCGCTCCGATCGATAATGCATGTCGCGCAAAAGTGTGCAGCGGTTTTGCGATAACGACCATGCATCAAAACAAGAGCCTAAAGCGCGTCGCATGAGGCCGGTCGAACGCGACGCGCTTTAGTGCCGGACCGGAATCGGCGGATCGACGGCCGGCCAGCTACGTCAGCGGCGTCCAGCTGCCGTCGGCATTGCGGCACGCGGTTCCGCGCGCGGTGGCGCCGGCGGTGCCGGTAAACACCGTATGGGTGTATTGCCGGCAGTCCTGCGAGCCGACGCGATAGGGCTGGGCGGCGACCACTTCGCCGCGATGGGCCGAACCGTCGCTCTTCCAAGCCACTTTCTGGCCGCTCGCCGTGTATTCAAGCGCCTTGTATTCCGCCTCGAGCGCGCTGCGCTTCTCGGTCTCGCTCAGGCCGGCGCCGATAGAGCCGCCGACGAGGCCGCCGCCCATGGCGGAGATGATCGTCGTCGCCACCTTGGCGCCGCTGGGGGGCGTCGCGGCCGGCGTCACCGTAACAGCCGGGCCCTTGCCGAGCGTTGTGCAGCCGGAGACGGCGAGCAGGGCGGAAACGAGCGCGACGCGAATCTTCATGCCAATACCGGCTTTCTTGAGCTGGACCGCCGCGCTGTCAGCAGCTGGCGCGGCCATAATGTCGATGTTTGTCGGAAATTTGGCCGCAGCCGGCCACCTGGAAAAGCAATCTGGAAAAGCATTACTGAAGGCTCCGCAATCGAACCATCGCCTTCAATCCACCCATGACGGATCGTTCCAGCGCCAGAGAGCCTCCATACTCGTTGACAAGGTCGGCGACAATGGCAAGTCCAAGCCCGCTGCCCGGTTTTGTCTCGTCGAGACGCCGGCCGCGCTGCAACACCTCGCGCGCCTTGTCGTCGGGAATGCCGGGGCCGTCATCCTCGATGCTGATCTCGAACAGGTTGGCTGCGCCTTCCGTGCCAGCGCCACCCTTGCTGGAGATTGGCTTGACCGAAACGGCGACCGCGCTCCTTGCCCATTTCATCGCATTGTCGAGCAGATTGCCGAGCAGCTCCTCCAGGTCCTCGCGTTCGCCGGCAAAGACGATGTCGGTGGCCGGCAGTGAGAGCGACAGCGCCGTCTGCGGGTTGAGCTTCTGCAGCACCCGAACCATGCGCTGGACCAGCGGCGCCACCGGCGTACGGTAGACGACGCTGTCGCGCTGCGCGGCGACGCGGGCACGTTGCAGATAATGGTCCACTTGCTTTTGCATGGAAGCGGCCTGCTCGGCGATCAGCTGGCCCTTGGCGCCACCCAGCGCCCGTCCCTCGTTGAGCAGCACGGCAAGCGGCGTCTTCAGCGAGTGAGCCAGGTTGCCGACCTGCGTGCGCGACCGCTCGACGATACGCCTGTTGTTCTCGATCAGCGCATTGGTCTCGTTGGCGAGCGGCTCGATCTCGGCCGGGAAACGGCCGTCTAGGCGCTGCGCGGTTCCTTCGCGCACCATGGCAAGCGCATTCCTGACCCGGCGCAGCGGCTGCAGGCCGAGCAGGATGGCAATCGCATTGATGGCGATCATGCCGACGCCGAACAGCGACAGATAGGTCAAAAGGCGCCGCTGGAAGGTGGCGATTTCCTGCTCGAGCTCGGTCTGGTTGCCCATGACTCGGAAGCGCGCGGCGCGGTTTTTCGCATCGAGCACGAACTCGCTCTCGAACACCTCCAACTGCTCGCCTTCGATGCCATCCGCTGAATAGCTGCGCTGGAAGCTGGCATTGAAGGGCACCTCGGCAACGCTTGGCGACGGGATCGCCTTGGTCATCGACGACGAATGGAGATCGCCGTGCACGCCTTCCGAGGCAGGCTCGACCGACCAGTACCAGCCGGAATTCGGTTCCGAGAACCTCAAATCACCAAGGTCGGGGGCGCCGGTCAATTGGCCGCTTTCAGAAACGCCGACCGAGCCGATCAGGTTGAACAGATGCGCCGAAAGCAGGCTGTCGAAACCGCGCTCGCTGGCCTGGCGATAGAGCGTGGTGATCAAGGTGAAGATGACGACCAGAGTGAGGATCGCCCAGACCGTGGAAAAGGCGATGACGCGAAACGCCACCGAACGCGGCCATGACCGCAGCGACGGCGTGTTCGAGACGGCGGGTTTTGTAGGCAGCGGTTCCGCGTTACGCCTCCGGCTTACGCATGCGGTAGCCCATGCCGCGAACGGTTTCGATCATGTCGATGCCCATCTTCTTGCGAAGCCGTCCGACAAAGACTTCGATGGTGTTGGAATCGCGGTCGAAATCCTGGTCGTAGAGATGCTCGACCAGCTCGGTCCGGGACACCACCTCGCCCATGTGGTGCATCAAATAGGCAAGCAAGCGGAATTCGTGCGAGGTCAGCTTCAGCGGCACGCCGTCGACGTCGGCCTTGGAGGCCTTGGTGTCGAGGCGGAGCGGCCCGCAGGTCAGTTCGGACGAAGCGTGCCCGGCAGCACGCCGGATCAAGGCCCGCACCCTGGCCAGGATTTCCTCGATGTGGAAGGGTTTGGTGACGTAGTCGTCGGCGCCGGCGTCGATGCCGGCAACCTTGTCGCTCCAGCGGTCGCGTGCCGTCAGGATCAGCACCGGCATCTTGCGGCCGCCGCGCCGCCAGCGTTCGACCACGCTGATGCCGTCCATCTGCGGCAGGCCGATATCGAGCACCACGGCATCGTAGGGCTCGGTGTCGCCGAGAAAAAGCCCTTCCTCGCCGTCGAAAGCGCGGTCGACGACATAGCCGGCATCGACCAGTGCATCGCCGATCTGCCGGTTGAGATCCTTGTCATCTTCGACGACGAGTACGCGCATGCGGGAGGCCTGTTGAAGCTGGTCAGATATAGGCCGATTCCGGCAGACTGGGAAACGGCACGGTTCAGTTCAGCGGAACGACGATCTCCGAGCGACGCGGACGCTGCCCTTCCTTGCCCGGAACGAGCACGACGATGATGCAGACCGGCTGGCCGCCGCGTGTCGACTGCGAGGCCTTGGCCAGGGTGCCGCCATTCTGCTCGGCCACCTGCTGGCCGATCGCGTAGCAGTCGGAGGCGGCGAGGACGACCGGCTGCGGCTGCTCGGGCACGACAACGGGGATCGCCATCGCTTGCGACGCAAGCAGACCGGCGGCTGACAGCGCCAGTGCCGCGGTCCGGAAGTGGGGGCGAAGGATGTTCATGGTCAGCGTTCTAACGCGCCGGTGCTGAACGTGATATGAACGGTGAACGCTCGAATGCATGCCCGCCACACCCCTGAAGCGCGAGATTACCGGATTGCCATTTCGCCGCCCGGCTCCGCGAAATCGCCAATGTTTAACCTAGCCCTCCAATCCTTCGCCGACAACCGGCATCATCTGGCGGGCAGGACCATTTGGGGGGACGAAGCATCCGGCCCAAGGCAACCGATGGCAGTTCAGGCGAACCGAACCTGAAACAAAAAAAACCCGCCTCTGCAGCGGGTCGCTGGCGCCATCAGCATCATAGGGAAATTAGTAGCATAGCTGCCGGCACAAAGCAAGAACAAAATTGCCCGATTTGCAAAAAGTGCCCGGTGGTCAGCCCTCGTCCTTGATCACGGCGCGGAAGCGCAGCAGCCCGTGATGGGCCGAAAGGTCCTCGTCGTAGCGGGCTTCGGCGAATTCGAGCTTGAGGTAGGCGCGGCGATGTTCGCCGAGCGAGAGAGCCGTATCGCGCAGGCGGGTGCTAACAAGGTCCATGATGTCATTGGTTTCCTTGCTGGCCTCTGATTTCGACCAGACATGCAACGTCAGCAACTGTTCTGCGTCGTTCTCCATCCCCGTTGCCCAATCGTAGACGCTGGTGCGGCCGAAGGTCATGTGGGGGAACGCAACATTTTCCGGCGCATGGTCGAATAATCTTGCATCGCCCAGTGCCGCCGACAGGTGGGGATCGCCGTTCACTGCCTCGAATATGGCCCTCTGCAATTCGACGGCCGGCGCGGTCATCGTCTTTCCCTTCGCCCGTCGCCTCGACCTCCCGGCTGCGTAGCTGCGTTGCATGAAGGCATCCCGGCAAAGCGCGAATCAGCGCGTCTCATGCGGATTATGAACCTTCATGATCTCGGCAATAAGCCCTGCTCCTGCAACCCGCGACGTTTCGCATCACGGACGCCCTTTAGGGTGCCCGCGAATTCATTTGGCATGCATGGAGTTTGAAAGAACGGTGCTATGAAGATGTCTGGTTTCCAAACATTCGAGGTCGGTTTCTGCGCGAGCCATCGCTGCTGCGGAAAGCTTGGGGTCAAGGCGCCGCCGGTCGCGATTGCGGCGCCGACTATGTCGATGACCATCAAGCGCTTGGTCAGCCGCACTCGGGAGATGCTCTCGGCGCACGGTAGCCTGGCCTTGAAACTGTCCGTCGTTTTGTGGACGGAGCTTGTCCTAGCGGCAGTATTCTTAATCGCCCAGGCCTGACCGAGATCGCCCAGGCCTGATCGAGCGACATTCATCGATCGGGCGGAAACCAAAGGACGCCAGGATGGCAAACCGCTACGCACTGCGCATGGAGCATCCCCACAGCGGGACCGTCTTCGACGTCTTCACCGGCCAGCCGGTCGAGCTCAAGCATCAGCTCATGGTCGGCATGAATACGCGCGATGCAGACGCGATGGTCGACCGGCTGAACAGTCGCGACGTCAAGCGGCGAGCCAAGGCGGATCGCAAGTCCTGAGCAACCGTCCTGTGAGCGATCTCGAAGGATCTAGCGAAAATCGGCTGCAGTCAGCACGTAGATGCTCCTGCGGGTACGGGCATAGGCATTCCTGGCGACGTCATGAATTGAGCTGGAAGCCGTGTCGAAGGCCGCCAGATAGGTAGCTTCTGAAGCCGCCGTTCCCGGCTGCATCTTGGAAATGGCATCGGTTGCGACAGAGAAGGAAATCTGGAACATGCCGTCATGGCCAACGAAGCGAATGCGTTTGCTTGCCTCGTCGTAACTGCGGCTGGGGTTGGGAAATGTCAGGCTCATGATTTGGCCTCCGTCGATGCAGATACGGCCTTCTTGACTGTCCGCGACGCCCGCTTCTTCTTTGGTGCGACCGGATTCAGAGCTTCCGCCGCGCGGTCCGCCTCTTCCTTGGCCAGTCGCAATTCCCTCAGCCTTGCCGTTTTGATGCTCCTCGCCTTGGCCTCCGAGAGATATTCGGCAGTTGCTTTGTTCCGCTCCGCCGTCTTCTTCTGATTTTCCATGAAGCGAGCCTGAGCTTTTTCCATGATGTTCTGATTGCCTTCGGCCATCGGTAAAATCTCCCTTGAAGCGAAAGTCATGAATGTGAACTTCATCGTAAAATAGGTGTTCAAAGACAGAACTTCAATTTCATTAATATTCCGCAAGACCCGAACACCAGGGCATGACCAGGCAAGATAATACGTTCAATATTTTATATGCCCTATGAATATTTTTTTGGCACTCCTATCAATCGAGTGCCAAGGCGCCTATAGAGAGGGGGCGGCCGCCTAAGCCGGCCCCAGAAAGAGTCCCATGAAATTCCGGCCACTCCACGATCGCGTCGTCATTCGGCGCGCCGAAAGCGACACCAAATCCAAGGGCGGCATCATCATCCCCGACAATGCCAAGGAAAAACCGCAGGAAGGCGAAGTGATCGCTGTCGGGTCGGGCGCGCGGGACGAAAGCGGCGCGCTGATCCCGCTCGACGTCAAGGCCGGCGACCTCATTCTGTTCGGCAAATGGTCCGGCACCGAGGTCAAGATAGACGGCGAGGACCTTCTGATCATGAAGGAGGCCGACATCATGGGCATCATCGAAAAAAGCGAGATGGGCATCATCGACAAGACCGTGGCTGCCAAGAAGGCCGCCTGATTGGAAGGCCGCGCGCCCTCCCGCGCGCGCAAAGGACGCTCCGAGCTTTGATTCAGGCGCTGCAAGCGTCTTGCCACGACAACCGAACTGGAAAAGATCATGTCTGCCAAGGAAATCAAATTCTCCACCGACGCGCGTGACCGCATGCTGCGCGGCGTCGAAATCCTCAACAACGCCGTCAAGGTGACGCTCGGCCCCAAGGGCCGCAACGTCATCATCGACAAGGCCTACGGCGCGCCGCGCATCACCAAGGACGGGGTGGCGGTGGCAAAGGAAATCGAGCTTTCCGACAAGTTCGAAAACATGGGTGCACAGATGGTGCGCGAAGTGGCCTCGAAAACCAACGACCTCGCCGGCGACGGCACCACCACCGCCACGGTGCTTGCCGCTTCCATCCTGCGCGAAGGTGCCAAATTCGTTGCCGCGGGCATGAACCCGATGGATCTCAAGCGCGGCATCGATCTTGCTGTCAGCGCCGTCGTCCAGGAAATCCAGGCGCGCGCCAAGAAGGTCAAGTCCTCAGGCGAGATCGCGCAGGTCGGCACCATTGCCGCCAATGGCGACACCAGCGTCGGCGCCATGATCGCCAAGGCGATGGACAAGGTCGGCAATGACGGCGTCATCACCGTCGAGGAGGCCAAGACCGCCGAAACCGAACTAGACGTCGTCGAAGGCATGCAGTTCGACCGCGGCTATCTCTCGCCCTATTTCGTCACCAATGCCGAGAAGATGCGCGCCGAGCTGGAAGACCCTTACGTCCTCATCCACGAAAAGAAGCTCGGAAATCTGCAGGCGCTGCTGCCGATCCTCGAAGCCGTGGTGCAAAGCGGCAGGCCGCTGTTGATCATCTCCGAGGATGTCGAGGGCGAAGCGTTGGCAACGCTGGTCGTCAACAAGCTGCGCGGCGGCCTCAAGGTAGCGGCCGTCAAGGCGCCTGGCTTCGGTGACCGCCGCAAGGCGATGCTGGAAGACATCGCCGTGCTCACCGCCGGACAGATGATTTCCGAGGATCTCGGCATCAAGCTGGAGAACATCACCATAGACATGCTCGGCCGCGCCAAGCGCGTGCTGATCGAGAAGGACACCACCACGATCATCGACGGCGCCGGCGAGAAGACCACCATCCAGGCGCGCGTCCAGCAGATCAAGGCGCAGATCGAGGAAACCACTTCCGACTATGACAAGGAGAAGCTGCAGGAACGTCTCGCCAAGCTGGCGGGCGGCGTTGCCGTCATCCGCGTCGGCGGCGCGACCGAATCCGAGGTCAAGGAAAAGAAGGACCGCATCGACGATGCGCTGAACGCCACGCGCGCGGCCGTCGAAGAAGGCATCGTTCCCGGCGGCGGCGTCGCGTTGTTGCGCGCCAAGGCTGTGCTGAACGGGCTGACCGGAGCCAATGCCGATGTGACGGCGGGCATTTCGATCGTGTCGAGAGCGCTCGAAGCGCCAATCCGGCAGATCGCCGAGAATTCCGGCGTCGAAGGTTCGATCGTCATCGGCAAGCTCGCCGACGGCAAGGACCACAATCAGGGCTTCGATGCCCAGAACGAGGTCTATGTCGACATGATCAAGGCCGGCATCGTCGACCCCGCGAAGGTGGTGCGGACGGCACTGCAGGACGCGGGCTCCATTGCGGCGCTCCTGATCACTGCGGAAGCCATGATCACCGACGTTTCGGCCAAGGACGCCGCTGCTTCGACCGGCGGCATGGGCTATTGACCAGCCGCTGCCCAAAACAAGCCTGAAAAGACAGCCGCCGGGGTTCTTCCCCGGCGCGCCATCGGCAAGGAGATCGATCCATGATCGCATTCGTCCCGAAGCCAAAGGCAGCGGCGAAGACCAAAGTGGCCGAGGAAAGCCGCTTCGATCGCATTCGCAGGCTTGCCGACAAGCACAGGAAAGCCGACGCCGGCATGGTAGGCCGCGACCCGAAAAAGATCGCGGACAAGCGTCCCATGTGACGACTGCCAATCCTCGGCACCCACGCAAGCGCGGCACCAGACGCTTATCGCGTTTCGCCGCTGATCAGCGCGGCACGGTCCTTGATGACGGTAGCAACGAAGCGGATGACGGCGCGCACCGGCGCCTCCGCCCCGATTTCGCGGCGATAGACGAGCGACACCGGATGATTGCCGAGAATGTCGGGGGCAAGGCGCAGCATCCGCGGTTCAGCTTCGGCCAACATGCAGGGCATTACCGCCAGACCGGCGCCGCTCAGAGCCGCCGCCATCATTTCCGTCATTTCGGCAACGCGAAGGACAATTGTCGCGCCGGCGCCGTGCGCCTCAACCCATTTGGCGCCGGGGACGCCGGCAAGGCTTGCGTGAAATCCAATGATCTCGTGTCCGGCCAACTGGCGAGGGTCGATGGGCATTGGGTGACGGTCGAGATAGCGCTGGGACGCATAGATCGACCAGCCCGCAACACAAAGCTTCTGCGCGATCAAATCGTCTGCGGCGACGGTGCCGATCCTGACCGCAAGGTCGGCCTCGCCGTGCTGCAGGTCCACTGGCCTGCTGCCGCTCGTCAGTTCCAGGTTGATATCTGGGTGGGCCTTATGGAACGCCGCCATACGCTCGGCAAAAAGGGGGCTGAAGCCCGACGGCAGTGCCAGCCGAACGCTATTCTTGCCCGAACGCACAAGCGCCGTCAGTGCTTGCATGGTACGTTCAAGGTCATCACCGAGCGGCAGCAATGTCTGGCCAAGCGGCGTGATCTCGATGCCTTGCCGCGTTCGCGCGACAAGCGAAACCCCGAGTGCCGCCTCAAGAGCAGCAAGGCGCCGGCTGATCGTCGTGTGACGCACGCCGAGCACGCGCGCTGCTCCCGACAACGTTCCCGCACGGGCGGCAGCGAGAAAGTAGCGCAAATCGTTCCAGTCCGGTTCGCCGGTCTTGGTCACGAACCTAGTCTAGATCAATTCCTCGCCGCGCACCTGTGCAGTTTTGCACAAGCATGCCCGGAAATTGCAAATCGCCTGAATTTGACGTCCGCGCGAGAATAGGCCTGATCCAATTCAGGGAAGCGATCGATGGATATCGAAGGTTTGCGAACGATGGTCGCGCGGCACGCGACGTCGGCCAATGCGTCGGTGGCGCTCGGTTTGGCGATGGAGGCGCGTATTTCCGGCACGCCACTCGAGGGCAGTGTGGCCCGGCGCACAGGGGCCGTGCTTGCCGAACTCGGCGCCTCCGACGTCGTGGCAAGTGCTGGCGTCATCGAACTTACGCCGGTGCTGGCCAGCATCCGGGTCGACCTGCTTTCAGGTGGCAAGCTGCTGTCGCGCTCCTCCGAAAGCGTCGAGGCCCTGGAAGCCTGTTTACGCCAGGCCTTCGGCGACGTTTCATCTGGCTTCCCGGCGTTGCTGAAGCGGCTGATCGCGCCACAACTGGCCGGTTTGCCGGAGAGGCTCGCCGCATCGGGCGCAGCCTTCCTGGATATCGGCGTCGGCGTCGGCGCCCTGTCGGCGTCGGCGCCCTGTCGGTGTCGATGCTGCGACAATGGCCCGGCCTGAAGGCGGTCGGTGTCGATCCCCTGCCTGAAGCCATCGCGCAGGCCGCTGCCAACGTCAGGGCAGCCGGGCTCGAACATCGCATCGAACTGCGCACCGGGCTGGGCCAGGATATCGCGGACACGGACGCGTTCGACCTTGTTTTCGTACCAAGCGCCTTCATCCCCGAGCCGGATGTCAGGGCCATCGTCAAGCGCAGCCACGCCGCGTTGCGGCCCCGCGGCTGGCTGCTGCTGGCAATGGTCAATCCTGGACCGGATGCACTGGGAGACGCCCTCGCCCGCTTCCGCACCACAATGTGGGGCGGCACGGTCTTTGAAAAGGGCGCAGCCCAGGACCTGGTCGATCAGAGCGGCTATGCCGACAGCCGGTTGCTGCCCGGCCCGACCGGGGCGCCTGTCGCCTTCGTCGCCGGGCGTAAGCGGGGCTAACGGTTTCCAGGAGCGGACGATGAAACTGCTGATCTTCGGCGCTTCCGGTGCGACGGGTCGACTGCTTGTCTCGGCGGCGTTGGCGAAGGGCCATGCGGTGACCGCCTTCGTCCGCACGCCGGGCAAGCTTGCCATCAGCCACGAAAATCTGAAGGTGATCGTCGGAAACGTCGCCGATCGGCAGGCAGTCGAACGCGCCGTTGTTAGGTATGATGCGGTTTTCAGCTGTCTTGGGGTGGGCGTGCCGCTGAAACGCAATCCGGCCGTCGTTGCCGGCATCGGCTTCATCGTCGCGGCGATGCAGCAGGCCGGCCCCGAACGGCTCATCTATCTTTCATTCCTTGGCGTTCGCGACGGCCGGCGGCAACTAGGCCTCCTGTTCGGCAACATCATCGCGCCATTGGTGCTGCGCCATGAGGTGGCGGACCACGAAGTGAAGGAAAGCCTGATCGTTCAATCCAGTCTCGACTGGACCATCGTGCGGCCCCCCAAGCTGAGCAATGGGGCGGCAACGGGTGAATTTCGCCACGGCAATGGCATCCGGTCGGCGTCGTTGCTGCCGACACTGGCGCGGGCCGACGTAGCGGCGTTCATGCTCGCCCAGCTCGACGACACCACCTACTCGCGCAAGGCAGCCAACATCCTGCGCTGACGTCTCGCGGGAGCCGTCTTCCCCTCGACAAACCTCCCGCTTATCTTCATCGCCCTTATCTTCATCGCCCTTGTAGGCAGCGCCAAAATGGACGAATAGTCATAGCGGCGCGCCGCCGTGAAATTGCCGGTATGCGGTTTCTCAGTTGGCGGCACCGCCGCAGCCGGATCCTGGAATGGCCAGTCCTTTGGAACCACGCAAGAGAAGAGGTCCGATCGCCGCAAGGCTGCTGGCGGTGGATGCGTGGATTGATTCCTCGGTCTACGAAATCGGCTTCAGGGCGCGCCAGTTCTGGGAGGCGGCGACCATCTTCTCGCGGCGTTTCCGCGTCGGCGGCTGGCGCCGCGGCCTGATCGAACTGTTGAGTGAAGGCTTTACGCTCGGTGCCGGCGGCATCGTCGTCCTTTTGGCGCTGGCCTTGCCGGCCTTCCAGATAACCGCCGGCGACTGGCGCACGCAAGGCGACTTCGCCGTCACCTTCCTCGACCGCTACGGCAACGAGATCGGCCAGCGCGGCATCATCCAGCGCGATTCGGTGCCGGTCGACGAGATGCCCGACCATGTCATCAAGGCGGTGCTGGCGACCGAAGACCGCCGTTTCTTCGACCATTACGGCATCGATGTGCTCGGCCTGTCGCGCGCCATATTCGAGAATGTGCGGGCAAATTCCGTCGTCCAGGGTGGCTCGAGCATCACCCAGCAGCTGGCCAAGAACCTGTTCCTGACCAATGAGCGGACGTTCGAGCGCAAGATCAAGGAAGCGTTCCTGTCGCTGTGGCTCGAAGCCAATCTGTCGAAGAAGGAAATCCTGCAGCTTTACCTCGACCGCGCCTATATGGGCGGCGGCACCTTCGGCATCGAGGCGGCAGCCGATTTCTATTTCGGCAAGAGCGTCAAGGACCTGAACCTTGCCGAGGCGGCGATGCTAGCCGGCCTGTTCAAGGCGCCGACCAAATATGCGCCGCACATAAACCTGCCCGCCGCCCGGGCGCGGGCCAACGTGGTGCTGTCCAATCTGGTCGATTCCGGCTTCATGACCGAAGGCCAGGTGCTGCAGGCAAGGCTGCACCCGGCCGAAATCGTCGACCGCGGCGAGCAGAAGAGCCCCGACTATTACCTCGACTGGGCCTTCGACGAGGTCAAGAAGATCGCCGCCAAAGGCGGCCCGCACTCGCTTGTCGCTCACACCACCTTCGATGCCAACATCCAGAAGGCGGCCGAAGAATCGATGGAGTTCCACCTCCGCCAGTTCGGCAAGGAATACAACGTCACCGAGGGCGCCATCGTCGTCATCGAGACCAATGGCGCGGTCAGGGCGATCGTCGGCGGCCGCGACTACGGCGCCAGCCAGTTCAATCGCGCCACCAAAGCGCTTCGCCAGACCGGCTCCTCGTTCAAGCCCTATGTCTATGCGACGGCGATGGAGCATGGCTTCACGCCGGATTCGGTGGTTTCCGGCGGACCCATCTCCTGGGGCAGCTGGTCGCCCCACAATTACAATGGCGGGTCGGCCGGCAAGGTCACGCTGATCACGGCGATGGCCAAATCGATCAACACCGTGCCGGTGCGGCTGGCCAAGGATTATCTCGGCATCAAGCCGATCAAGGCGATGGCCGAGGCGATGGGCGTCGAGTCGCCGCTTGAATCGCACAAGACCATGGTGCTCGGCACGTCGGGCATGACCGTGATGGACCAGGCGACGGGTTACAGCGTGTTTGCCCAGAACGGCTTTGCCGGAACCCGGCACGGCGTCAGCCAACTCTTTACCCGTACCGGCGAGGTGGTCTACGACTTCGCCAAGGATGCGCCGCCGCCGCACCGGGTGCTGTCGGAGCAGGCGCTCAAATACATGAACACCATGCTGGCGGCGGTGCCGGTGATCGGCACTGCCCGGCGCGCAGCCCTTCCAAACATCGTCGTCGCCGGCAAGACCGGCACGACCCAGTCCTACCGCGATGCCTGGTTTGTCGGCTTTACCGGCAACTACACGGCCGCCGTCTGGCTCGGCAATGACGACTTCACCGCGACCAACAAGATGACCGGCGGCACGCTGCCGGCTATGGTGTGGCAGCGGCTGATGGTCTATGCGCACCAGCACATCGATCTCAAGCCGATCCCCGGCCTCGATCACCCCTTCGTCGATGCCGAAATCGCCGCCAAGGCCGAGGAAGCGGAAAAGAAGAACGCCGAACAGGCAGCAGCCGATGCCGCAGCCGAGCGTCCGCCGGTGCTGTCCAGCCGGACCACCCAGACCCTGAAGGAACTGGCCAAGCTGTTCCAGGCGGCACCCGTGCTCGACGCGCCCGCTGCGCCGGAGACGCTGTCGGCGCTGTGACGGCCAATTGCGCGGGGCCGCTTGCCACATTGCCCTGCGCCGCGATATCCCCGAGCGGCAATCTTTCAGTCCCGGCCTTCGGTTCCCTGCCTCCTCATGCTCAAGAACGCCTTCCTGACACTGCTTTCGCTTGCCATCGCCGTCGTCGGCGGTGGCGGCAGCGTCTGGTATGCACTGAAGCTGCAGGATGGCGTCGGCGCCATCAGGATCGGCCAATGGACCGCCTTCCCCGATATCGGCACGCCGACGGCAGATCCCTATTCGAAGGCCCGCGTGGCTCGCGAAGGCGTGCTGGCGCTCGGACAGGCGGAAGGACTGTCCTTCATAGCCGAGCGCGATTCCGGCGGCGAACAGCTCAAGCGGCAATGTGCCTACAAGATTGCGGGCGGCTTTCCCACCGCCCGGTTCTGGACGCTTTATGCCGCCGACCAGTCGCTTGGCGTGGTCGAGACCGGCAAGCCGAGGCCGGCTGCGCTGCAGTCCTATCAAGTGCTGCGCCAGGCCGACAATTCGGTGGTCATTTCCGTCGGCAGCCGCCCTGCGCCCGGCAACTGGCTGCTGACCAGCGGCGCCGGCAAGATGTACTTGGTGCTTACGTTCTACGACACGCCGATCGCCAGCAGCACCGGTCTCTCGGACGTCACGCTGCCGCAGATCCAGAAGGTCGGCTGCAATGCGTAGCCTGCTGCATGCCGTGCTGCTCGGCCTGCTCGGCGCCGGCATCGTGCACATCATCGTGCTGCTGCTCGTCCCCGAGTTTTCCGAACGCGACGCCTGGTCGCGATTGGCCATGGCTTCGGATCTCTACAAGATGACCCGGCTCGACGCGGAAGCCGGCGGCGCGCCGGTGGTGAAATCGGTCGATCCGCTGTTTTATGCGGCGGCATGCCGCTTCGATCTTGCCGAGGGGATGGTGCGGGTCAAGGCACCGGGAAAGGTGCCGTTCTGGTCGATTTCGGTCTATGACCGCGGCGGCCACAACATCTACTCGTTCAACGACCACAGCGCGACCGCAGGCGTGCTCGACACCGTTGTACTGACGCCGGCCCAGATGATCGAGGTCCGCAAGGATCTTCCCGAGGAACTGCAAGGGGCCATCTTCGTCGAGGCGCCGATAGAGGAAGGCGTATTCGTCATCCGTTCGTTCGTGCCCGACGACAGCTGGAAGCCGATCGTCTCGCGGTTTCTCGAACAGAGTTCCTGCGAACTGCAGGATTTTTAAGCCGGTTCCGATGCTCAGTGATGCGGTACCGGCAATGTTCCCGAAGGTCCCGGCTTGTCGGGGCCGGCCGGCCGCGTTTCGCCCGTCAGCGGCCGCTGCTCGTAGCGCACCCCGGGAAAGATGATCACTGCCGCCGGCGCGGCTTGTTGTGCTCGATTGGTTGCCGCCGTTCGCGGCACGAAAGACAGTACCATGCCCATGGTTCGCGTATTCCTCTCGGTTGCCCCGGAGCACAACGCAACGCCTCCATAGTCGATTAAGAAGGCAGTAGGTTAACGGAGCGCTAACGGATCGCCGCTAAATTGATCTTTGTTCTTGGGAAACGCGAAACCGGTACAGCCCGGCAGAGCGCTGTCCAGATCGTGTCGAGTGTCGGGCGTATCCTTCGTGTCAGCTTCGGATTTCAGGCAAATCGCAGCAGGAGCTGAATCGGGAAAGGCCGAAAGGCTGTTTCGCGCCGCGGTATCGGCGTTCTGCTCGCTCACCCGCCCTTCGCGCCGGGAAATCGCGCAGCTCGAAGACCTGACGCTGCCGCTTTTCGAGAATGTCTCGGTCGAATCGCGCCGCTACGTCGCGGCAGCCCTTTCCGAATGCGAATATGCACCCGCCGCGCTGGTGCGGCGGCTTTGCCAGGAGCGGGTCGACATCGCCGCTCCGCTGCTGATCCGTTCGCGCGCCCTCAGCGACGTCGACCTGATCGCGCTGATCGGACGTCACGGCCTGCCGCATGCCCGTGCCATTGCCCGCCGCAAGGATCTCAATCAAACGATCGCGGATCTCATCAAAGTGCTCGAAAGGCCGACGCTGGTGCGGTCGCAGCAGCAGCCGGAACCAACCGCCAAAGCCGCGTCCGAAAACGCCGAAGTGGTTGCGGGCGAGGTCAACAGGCAAGAGGCTTCCGATGCCGCTGAAACTGTACGCCGCCGGTTGCGATCCATGATGCGGGCCGAGAGCGGCGCCTCCATCAGTCCGTTCGTCGAGCCACAAACCTTTGTCAAGCTGCGCGAGACTGCGCTGACCGGCAATGCGGCATTCTTCCAGACGGCGCTCGCCGATGCGCTCGAAGTCGATTTTTCAACGGCGCGGACGCTCACCGCGAGCCACAATTACACACCGCTGCTGGCCGCCTTGCGCGCGCTCGACCTTAGCGAAGACAAGGCGTTCCTGATCACGGCCGCCATCTATCCGACCGAGTTTCCGCACCCGCAGGCGATCCGCATCTTCCTCGACCGCTACCGCCTGCTGCACCGCGACGCGGCGTTGGACAGGCTCCGCGGCTGGAAGGCCGACACCGTGTCGAAAATTGTTCGCAAGCCTGGGCGCGTCGCCGCAAGGGCCGACCTGCGCAAGCCGAACAGCGCCGACATAGCCGCCACCCCAAAGGCGCGTCGCATCTGAAGGCTTGCCGTTAAGACGCCTTGACCGAGATAAGCTCCTCGACGGGAATGGCGCCCGCCTCGATCTCGACCACCCAGATATCCGGATCGAATCTCTTCTCGCGCTCCAGCCGCGCGTCGAAGATGGCGGCATCGTCGCCTTCGCCAAGCAGGCTGAAAAAACGGTCGTCCGGCCTGGCTGAATCGTAACTCGTCTGCGGCGCCGGCCCGAACAGCGCTATCTCCCCCAGCCTGCCCCGCGCCAGCACGAAAACCGCGCCGGCTTCCGTCGCGCCGCGCTTGACCACGGCGGCAAAGCCGCCGGCGCTGAAAACCCGGCGCAACAGCGCCGACACCCACAGATCGGTGGTTACCCGCATGGCGCGACCCTGCACGATTTCGGTTTTGTGGCGTCGAGATTGTCACTTATTCGCGAGCAACGGTTGGCTATCATAGCGAGTCCCGGAATGCGACGATCTACCCCAAGACCTAACAAATCTTGTTAGCCCCTATGAAAAATGCTATAGCGTCCGGTATGAAAGCCCAACCCATGCGCACTCTTACTGTGTCGCTTACGCCCAAGCAGGCCGCCCGTCTACAAGACGCCGTGAACAGCGGAGACTATGCTTCCAACAGTGAAATAGTCAGGGAAGCACTACGTCTATGGGAGCAGCGCGAGGAATTCCGCACTCTTGAACTGGAACGTCTCAAAAGGGCGTATGACGAAGGGATGGCAAGCGGCGAGGGCCAGCACGTGGATCGCACGGCTTTCTTACGCGCTCTGAAAGCCGAACGCGCAGCCCGTGGCTGAATACCGGCTCACCCCCCGAGCTTCTCAGGATTTGCGAGATATTTATATTTGGCACCACATTGCCATCGATAACGAGAAGGCGGCTGACAAGCTGATCGGACGCATTTTCGACAGGCTGGAATTGGCTTGCGAGCACGCCAAAATGGGCGCAGCTCGACCGGAATTGAGCGCCACCGCCCGCATTCTGGTCGAGGGACGCTACATCGTGATTTATGAGCCTATGCCCTACGGCGTGTTAGCCGTGGCGATAGTCCACGGAATGCGTGACCCGGAGCAATGGCTTAAATAGACCGGGAGACTGGGTTTCGACCCTCAGTTGGTCAAGCCGATCTCGCGCATTTTGACGTAGACGATCTCGTCTGGCTCGCCGGTCTCCGGCAGGCCGAACAGCGCCTGGAATTCCTTGATCGCGGCCTTGGTGCGCGCGCCGACGACGCCATCCAATTGCATGTCGTCATTGCCGAACGCTTTCAGTCCGGCCTGGATCTTGACGATGCGGGGATCCGGCGCCGTCGCATTTGCCGGTGCGGACACCGGAATGGCGGCTGGAACAGCGGCCGTTTCGACCGGCCGCGGCACCGGATGCGGCACCACGGCCGCGGTCTTGGGCGTGGCGCCCAGTTGATCCAGCAGGACGCTGTCGATCTCGCCGGAGGCATTCAATCCGACCTTCTGCTGATAGGCCTGGATGGCCTTGCGCGTATTCGGTCCGGGAATCCCGTCGACGGTGCCGGAATAGAAATCGAGATCCTTCAATATGCCCTGGACCTGCTCGACGACCGGGTCGCTCTTGATCGGCGCAGCGGCCGGACGCACGATATTGATGGTGGTTTCGGGCTCGTCGCTGTCCGCCCGGGGAAAGCGCTCGATGCTCCTGGTGGCGAAAAACGCGCCGGCATGCGGAAAGGGCTGGTACCAAAGCGCGTTCGCCGAGACGTAGAACAGCGTCACCAGGAACGCGGTGGAGCCGCCGACCACAACAGGATTGCGCGAGATCAGGCTGCCCAGAGCCATCGCTCCGTGCTCGAAGGCATTGCCGCGGCGCTTCACCGCCTTAGGCTGTTTTGCGGAGCGACCCATTGCTCTCCCCTTTGCCACCGTCCGCTCTGGCTCTGGCTGCGGACATCGGCACCACGCCGGTCTTCTCCGTCGAACGGCCTGTCGGCCCGTTCACAGGAAGGCTGATCGTCACCGTGGTGCCCTCGCCCGGCATGCTTTCGATCGACATTGTGCCCTCGTGCAGCGCCACCAGCCCCTTCACCAGCGAGAGCCCGAGGCCTGTGCCTTCGAAACGGCGGGTATAGTCGTTCTGGATCTGCATGAACGGCTTGCCGAGATTGACGAAGTCTTCCTCGGCGATGCCGATGCCAGTATCCCGGACCCAGAAATGCAGCCGCGAGCCGATGCGCTTGGCGCCGATGACGACATTGCCGCCTTCGGGCGTGAACTTGATCGCGTTAGAGACGAGATTGATCAGGATCTGCTGCACGGCGCGACGGTCGGCATTTATTTCGCCTGCGTCCGGCGCGATCTGGGCCTGCAGATCGATGGCCTTTGCCTCGGCTTGCAGGCGCATCATCGATTGGCACATCTCGACCGCTTCGCGGAAGCGGAACGGTTCCGGTTCGGTCGCGTAGGCGCCCGATTCGATCCGCGATACGTCGAGTATCGAGGTGACGACGGCAAGCAGGTGCTGGCCCGAATCCCTGACCAGCCCGACATATTCCTTCTGGCGCGGATCCTTGAAGCTGCCGAACATCTCGTGCAGCAACATGTCGGAAAAGCCGATGATGGCATTGAGCGGGGTGCGCAACTCATGGCTGACGACGGCAAGGAAGCGTCCTTTCGCCACCTCGGCGGAGGCAGCCGCCTCATTGGCAGCGGCAAGCTCCTGGCGCAGGCCGGCCAGTTCGTCGTTCTCGCGCAGAAGAAGCGTGAAGACAGTCTCCTGCCCCGGCGCGCGCATCATCTCGAGCGAGAACGGCCGGTAATTGTCGGCCGTCACGCCGCTGCTCTGCGGCAGCCGTACGCGAAGGTCGAGCCGGCGCGACAGGGCGCCATCGCGCATATCGGCCAGCGCACTGAGATACGGGACGCGGTCGGACAGATGGATGCGATCGAAAAGTCCGGTGCCGAAAAGCAGCTCAGGCGGCAGCCTCAGCATAGTGCGTGCCTTAGCCGAGACGTCCAGAACCTCGCCATGCGCAGCGATTCGCAGCACGACGGCGTCGATCAGGTCTTCGAGCCGGTGGCTGCCGGCCGGATCGAGCTGAGTGCTGGCGGTGGCACGAAGCGGAGCGATACGCGGAATGAGCGTGAGTGCCCAGGCCAGTGGTACCAGCCAGTGCCATGCGGCGATTTCGGTCTGGTCGAGCGGCAAGACGGAACCGGCTAAAGGCTGCAGCAAGACTGCGACAAAGGCCGATATGGCGCCCCAGATCACGGCACGGCGCGACTGGCCGATCCACCAGGCTTCAAACGGCAGCGCTACCGCAAGCAAGGCAACCGGCGAGGCCACACCGCCGGCGGCAGCGATAAGGGCACCGAGGGCAACGCTGCCGACGACCAAGGCGAGTTGGCCGGCCAGGGTCATCTTGCCCGATGCAGCCACCAGCAGGGCGGCGAACCAGCAAAGGCCGAACGCCGCAAAGATGGCAGCCACGGTCACGGCCGCGCCCATGCCCGACGTGACCAGCGTCACCGCTGCACCCGCGCTGAAGAAAGGAGCCGCCAGCATGGCGCCAATGAACCGGCTGTGGCGGCGACGATCGCTCTGGCCGAGCACGGACGGATGAACCATCCGTTCGCAACCGGCGGCTATCGCGCCCGGCAACTCGGCGTATCTGGCCTTGATCGCACTCAACTCAACGCACCCGGTCGTGAACGGCCCTGCTTTGCAGGCGGCTTTTGTCGATCCGAAACTCGCATCCAGCGTTTAAGGAATGGATAAGGCTGGGCCGATCGTCCCCCGGCAGGCTGCAAATATCGGGATACCGGCGGGGAAAAACCGGGGCAATTGCCGCCATAGTAAACGGAGCGTTAGCCACACCGCCCGCGCCTGCACCTACGACCGATGGCATCAAACTGTCGCCGATTAAGAAAATGATTATGAAAAACAATAGGTTGGATGGTTATCATTTGCTGAATAAAATCTGAGCCGTTCGAGGCAAATGAACTTCAAAACGCTTCGTTTCGAATCTACCTAAAATTTAAGGAAAACTGTTGCTTTCGGGACAAGCCGTCCTTGGCGCGTCTGTGTCAGTATCGCGGTACAAGGGTCGTGCGGTTCGGATGCATGACGTCATAAAGGACAGACAGATGGGCTTTCTGATAAGAGCTGCTTTCTGGTTTTCGCTGGTGCTTCTGGCGCTGCCGCTGGGTGTCGGCGCCGATGATGCGGGCCGCGAAAGCGTCGGGCCGCTCCAGGCGCTGTTTGCGGCGCGCGAAGCCGTCGGCGATATCGCCGGCATCTGCGAGCGCAAGCCGGACGTTTGCGAGACCGGCAAATCGGCAATGCACACCATCACCGCCCGGGCCAGGGAGACCGCCAAGATCGCGGCCGCCATGCTGGACGACAAGGCCGCTGAACCCGATACAGTGACGACCACCGGCAGCGTGCCCGGGGAAATCGTCTTGCCGGCGAAAGTCGATTTGCCGGCGAAAGTGCACTTGCCGGCGAAGAACTGAGACTGTTTCGGCCGAATTCATCACTAAACCGCAAGGCTCTCGCTCTCGGCACCTGCGGCGTTTCTCCTCTTTTTCCGTGACGTGGCAGCGCCGGATGACTATATCCGGGGGAATGACGACGACGATCCAGACCATCCGCGACGACTTTTCCCTGCTCGACGAGTGGGAAGACCGCTATCGCTATGTGATTGAACTGGGTGAAGCGCTGCCGCCGTTTCCCGACGAGCAACGCATACAAGCCAACAAGGTGCCCGGCTGCGTCAGCCAGGTCTGGCTGACCACTGAGCAAGGCGGGGGTGTCGACCCCGTTATCACCTTCAAGGGCGATTCCGACGCGCATATCGTGCGCGGCCTGGTCGCCATCATGCTGGCGCTGTTTTCGGGACGGCCGGCCAGCGAAATCCAGAGGACCGACGCAGAGGCCACATTGAAGGCGCTCGGACTTGACGAGCACCTGTCGCCGCAGCGCGCCAATGGTCTTCGCTCGATGGTCAAGCGCATCAAGCGTGACGCCGAGGCAGCGCTGAAGCAGACCGCCTGACCGGACGGCAATTGCCGGCAGTATGAAAAACTGGCGGCCCGAGCTTGGTCTCCCCACAATGCGAAAACGGCGCCCGCAGGCGCCGTTTGAGTGTCAAACCGGAAGAGCGCTTGTCAGCGTCCCTTGCGCTTGCGGCCGAGACCCATCTTCTTGGCGAGTTGCGAACGGGCGGCCGCATAGTTGGGCGCAACCATCGGATAGCTCGGGTCCAGGTTCCACTTTTCACGATACTGGTCGGGCGTCAGATCATAGTGGGTCATCAAGTGACGCTTGAGCGACTTGAACTTCTTGCCGTCCTCGAGACAGACGATGTAGTCGTCATGCACCGAACGCTTCGGATTTACCGCCGGCTTCTGCTTGTCCGCAGGCGGCTGCTCGGCGGCCCCGCCGACGCGCCCGAGAGCGGCATGGACATCGGCGATGAGGTTCGGCAGTTCGCCGACCGGCACGGGATTGTTGCTGACATAGGCGGCCACCACATCGGCGGTGAGCTCGATCAGCGCGTCGCTGTTTCTGGAAGGTGTTTCGGTAATATCCATGGCGTTCAGGTCCCAACGAGAATTGTTTCTGTCTACGCCCTATTTTTGGCAGGTAGGGCATCGCGCGAACTTGTGCAGGAAAAAGCCTCCGCGATTCGCGTCGCGGCATCTTAATGAGCCTGAGCGACAAGTAAGTCAATTCGCTTCTTGGGCTCTATTCAGCGACACAAGTCAAATATTCCTCATTCAGCTTCACTCTTTCGTGCAGAGTGTAACTTCGCCGTTCTTTCTGGTCAGACCAGCATCGACTGATGCGGCGTCAGGCCGCCATTACACGGACGGCATCGGTAAAATAGAGTTCGATGCTTGACCCTGCCGGCGGCATTACAGCCTGGATGATCGGCGGATTCAGTAAAATCATAGGTTGCGAAGCGTTACTGTTGCTCGCGAGCCGTCGCCGGAGCGGTGCGCTGTGTCATTGAAATGGGGTAATGTATTTCCGTAGACCCAGCCATATCGGCCACTTGCCAAGCCGCGAAGGCAGTTGCATGAGATTGACCGGCACTGGCAGGGTCATCGCAGCGACGGCGAGAACCGCGGCAGTCCGACAAGAAATATTCGTTATCCGCTCCTCCAGCCCGTCCTCTCGAGCCACCACGACAATAGATCATAGCCCTTGAACCCGCGCTGCTCGGCGTGTTCATTCGCCATTCAAGTAGCTTCCACAGCGAGACGCAATGACCAGAACCCCAGTGTTTCCGACCGCCACGCCGCCGCAGCCGGAGAAGCGGCCGATCTTCGACACGCATCACGGCATAATGCGGACGGACGATTATGGCTGGCTGAGGGCCGCCAATTGGCAAGAGATGTTCAGGGATCCATCCCTGCTCGACGGCCAAATCCGCGCCCACCTCGAAGCCGAGAATGCTTACCAGGCCGCGCTGATGGCCGATACGGTCCAACTGCAGAAGCAGCTTTTCGCGGAAATGAAGGGACGCATCAAGGAAGACGATTCTTCCGTGCCGATGAAGGACGGACCTTACGCCTACGGCTCCTCCTTCAAGCTTGGCGGCCAGCAGCCGCGTTATTTCCGCACGGTGCGTGACGGCGGCGACAAGCAGATATTGCTCGACGGCGATGCCGAGGCCGAGGGCAAGCCCTATTTCCGCCTGGGCGGCGTCGATCATTCGGACGACCACAGCAGGCTGCTCTGGGCCTTCGACGACAAGGGTTCCGAATTCTACACGCTGCGCGTCCGCGATCTGGCCGGCGGCAACGATCTGGCGGACAGGGTCCCGGACACCGGCGGCGGCGGTGTGTGGGATGCCGGCAATGACGGTTTTTTCTACACCCGCCTCGACCCCAACCACCGTCCTTCCAAAGTGCTGTTCCATGCGCTTGGCGACGGTCCAGAAAACGACCGGCTGATCTACGAGGAGACCGATCCCGGCTTTTTCATGGATGTCGGCGGCACGCGCTCCAACGAGTGGATCATGATCGGCATCAACGACCATGAGACCTCGGAATACCGTATCATGAGCGCCAACGATCCGTTCGCAGAGCCGAAGCTGGTTGCGGCGCGCCAGACGGGCCTGCAGTACGAACTCGAGGAAGGCGGCGACATCTTCTTCATCCTCACCAATGCCGACGGCGCCAAGGACTTCAAGATCATGACGGCGCCGGCCCATGATCCGGTGCGCGCCAATTGGCAGGAACTGGTGCCGCACGAAGCGGGCCGGCTGATCCTTTCGGTGATCGGCTTCAAGGACCACATGGTCCGGCTCGAGCGCAAGGAAGGCCTGCCGCGCATCGTCGTACGCGATCGCAAGAGCGGCGAGGAGCACCTGATCTCCTTCGACGAGGAAGCCTTCTCGCTCGGCCTGTCCGGCTCCTACGAATACGACACCGAGATCATGCGCTTTTCCTATTCGTCGATGACGACCCCGGCGCAGGTCTTCGATTACAACATGCGCACCCGCGAGCGGGTGCTGCTCAAGACCCAGGAAGTGCCGTCCGGCCACGACCCGGAGCACTACGTCACGCGCCGGCTGATGGCGCCTGCCGCCGACGGCGAACTGGTGCCGATCTCGCTCCTCCACCACCGCGACACGCCGCTCGACGGATCGGCGCCTTGCCTGCTTTACGGCTACGGATCTTACGGCATAGCCGTACCCGCGGCGTTCAACACCAATCTGTTTTCGCTGGTCGACCGCGGCTTTGTCTACGCGATAGCCCATGTTCGCGGCGGCAAGGACAAGGGCTATGGCTGGTACGACGACGGCAAGCGGGCGAACAAGATGAACACGTTCACCGATTTTGTCGCTGCCGCCCACCACCTCGTCGCCGAACGCTATACGCAGCATGACCGCATCGTTGCGCAAGGCGGTTCGGCCGGCGGCATGCTGATGGGCGCGGTCGCCAACATGGCGCCGCAATGCTTCGGCGGCATCGTCGCCGAGGTTCCCTTCGTCGACGTGCTCACCACCATGCTCGACGCCAGCTTGCCGCTGACGCCGCCGGAATGGCCGGAATGGGGCAATCCGATCGCGTCAGCGGAGGATTACCGGACCATCGCCGCCTACTCGCCCTACGACAATGTCGCCGCACTCGACTATCCGCCGATCCTGGCGCTGGCCGGCCTGACCGACCCGCGCGTCACTTATTGGGAGCCGGCCAAATGGGTGGCGCGGCTGCGCGACCGCAAGACAGGTGGGAATCCGGTGCTGTTCAAGATCAACCTGGATTCAGGCCATGCCGGCGCCTCCGGCCGGTTTTCAAGACTGGAGGAAATCGCCTTCACCTATGCCTTCGCGCTCAAGGTGACGGGCAAGGCCGAGCTTGCGGCGTGAACATCGGCGGATGAGCGGTCATTGTCTTCCGTTCCGCGACGTGGCTTCATTGGCGGTGAGAGTTGCGGAGCCCACCAATGATCGATCTCGCCACGTTGATAGCTTATGTCGCGGTTGTGCTTGGCTTTGTCTTCATCCCGGGTCCCGCCACTCTTCTGACGGTGGCGCGGGCAACCAGTTCCGGAACCAGGGTGGGCATTGCGACCGGCGCCGGGATCGCGGCCGGCGACGTGGTTCACACCTTCATGGCGATCGTCGGCATTTCGGCGATCATTGCCACGTCGGCGGCGCTTTTCAGCATCGTGAAGTACATCGGCGCAGCCTACCTCATTTATCTCGGCATTCGCGCGATCATCGAGAAAACGCCTGCCCATCCGGCCGCCGGCGCACTTGCGATCCCCGCTGCCAAAGCATTTCGGCAGGCTGTTTTGACCGAGGTTCTCAATCCCAAGACCGCGCTTTTCTTCCTCGCATTTCTTCCGCAGTTCGTGCGGCCTGAAAACGGATCGGTGATGCTTCAACTGGCGATATTGGGCGTCATCTTTGTTCTGTTGGGCCTCGTCAGCACGGTGGTTTTCGCCGTGGCTGCGGGCGGCCTCGGTGCATTCCTGCGCCGAAACCCGACGGTGCTGAGATGGCAAGGCAAGGCTGTCGGCGGTATCTATTGCGCCTTAGGCATCCGGCTGGCGCTGCAACCGCGCTAGGTCTCGACAGGCGACGAGCCGTACGAGGCTTCGGATAATGGGCAGGCACAGCTGATTTTCCGCTCGCAATTGCAAAGGCCGCGCGCTACCCAGTGCGCGGCCTTTTCACAGCCGCGCCAACAATCAATCACCCAGGGATCTGCCATGTTGCTCGTCGATGTCTATCTCGACAAATCGCCCATCCAGGGCATCGGCGTCTTTGCCAAGAACCACATTGCCCGTGGCACGCTGGTCTGGAAACTCGACCCGAAATACGACCGGCGCATCGAGGTGACGGCCTACGAGCGGGAAACCGGGCCGGTGAAAACCTATCTCGACCGCTACGCCTATCCGGACCGGCGCGACCCGAACTACATCGTCTTCGAGGCCGACGATGCGCGCTACATGAACCATGCCGACGACCCGAATTGCGACGTCTCGCAGCCGGAGGAGACCTATGCCTTGCGCGACATTGCGCCTGGCGAGGAAATGACCTGCGACTACAATCACTTCTTCGAAACCGGCTTCGACTTTCTCGGCGACCGCTGACGCAACGGCCGTCAGCTCGACGGCTTCTTGCGCGCCGGATAGCCGTTGGGGTGCGGCGGCACGGCTTTCAGGTAGGCGGCGATCGCCGAGCGGTCCTCCGGGGTCAGCACGGCCATGTTCCGCTGCACGTCGACCATTGCGCCGCCGACCGTATCGAAATCCGGCGTGAAGCCGGTTTCGAGATAGTTGGCGATGTCGGCCTCGGACCAGTCCGCGATGCCGCCCTCGCCCGACGTGATGTTCGGCACAATGCCGCTGCCTTCGGCGGCGGCCGCCCCTGCCAGCCATTGGCTCTTGCTGGTGCCGCCGGCAAGATCCCGCGGCGTGTGGCATTCGCCGCAATGGCCGGGGCCTTCGACCAGATAGCGGCCTGTCAACACCGGATCCGGTGTGCCGTCGGCGAAGGAAACGACCGGCTGGTCCTTCAAATAAAGCAATTTCCACAGACCAAGGCCGCGTCGGACGTTGAAGGGAAATGCCAGCGAATTGGCGGGCGCCTTGCCGGCGACCGCGGGTAACGTCTTCAGGAATGCATAGAGATCGGCAATGTCGGCCGGCTTCATGCGCGCGTAGGAAGTATAGGGAAATGCCGGATAGAGATGCTCGCCCGACGGCGACACGCCCTTCAGCATGGCGTTGGCAAGATCCTCGACCGACCAGGCGCCGATGCCGTCCCTGGTATCCTGCGATATGTTCGGCGGCACGAAGGTGCCGAATGGCGTCTTGAGTTCAAGGCCGCCCGCCAGCTGAAGACGGGCGTCGCCTTGCGAGCCAGGCTTGGCATGACAGGATGTGCAGCCGCCGGCGTAGAAGATGCGCTTGCCCCTGGCCGCGTCGCCAGGACCAAGCTCAGCCAGCGTTGCGGCATCGAGCCTGACCGGAGCCGACAGGAACCAGCTGGCAATCGCGGCCGCGCCGCCCAGAACGAGGGCGGCGCCGACAAGTTTCTTCAGCAAGCGCATTGCCCGCTATCAGCCTTTTTTCACCCTGTAGTTTTGATGACAGTTGCCGCAGCCGCCGCCGATGGTGTTGAACTGCGCCTTCAACGCGTCGGCATCCGCAGGTGCTGCGGCGACCGCCGCCTTGACGTCGGCGAGGTACTTGCCTTCAGCCGTCTTGAAGCCGGCCATGTCCTGCCAGATTTTTGGGGACGCCGTGGTGTCGCCGGTGTCGCTGCCCGCCGGGAAAAGCGTGTCGACGCCGGCATGGAATTTCTCGGCATTGACCTGCAGTGCCTGCAACGCCGTCAGCACCGAAGCGGCGTCGTAGGGCGTCTCGCCCTTGACCACTTTCGACAATCCGGCGGCGATCTTGCCACGTTCCTTCATCAGGGCCTGCCGGTCGGCTACCGGGTCGGCAAATGCCGCCGAACCAGCGAAGGCGAGCATCGAGGTGGCGAGGATAAGCTTTCTCATTCACTTGGCTCCATGTTGAAGGCAAATTCAGGATGCGGTCCCACCCCGATTACAAACGGCAAGGATGGCTTAAAAATTCCGACGCTTCGCCTCACGCTTGCGTGAAATTTTGCAGCTGTCGTTCTGATGCTGAAAAAGAAAAGCCCCGGTTCTGCCGGGGCTTTTCTGGAACGGATCAGGCCTTTTCGTAGAGCTCGAGCACATAGTCCCAGTTGATGAGACTGTCGACGAAGGCTTCGAGATATTTCGGCCGGGCATTGCGATAATCGATGTAGTAGGAGTGTTCCCAGACATCGACGCCGAGGATCGGCGTCGCGCCATGGACGAGCGGGTTCTCGCCGTTCGGCGTCTTCGAGATCGCCAGCTTGCCGTCCTTGACCGAGACCCAGGCCCAGCCCGAACCGAACTGGGTGGTGCCGGCGGCGATGAAGTCGGCCTTGAACTTGTCGTAGCCGCCAAGGTCGCTGTCGACCGCCTTTTGCAATGCGCCGGGCAGCTTGTTGCCGCCGCCGCCCTTCTTCATCCATTTCCAGAAATGGATGTGATTGTAGTGCTGGGCGGCATTGTTGAAGAGGCCCGCATTCTTGCCGAAGGACTGTTTGACGGCCTCTTCGACCGACAAATCGCCCATGCCCGCCTCGGCGGCCAGCTTGTTGCCGTTGTCGACATAGGCCTTGTGGTGCTTGTCGTGGTGATATTCCAGCGTTTCCTTGGACATGTAAGGCTGCAAGGCCTCGTAATCATAGGGCAAGGCGGGCAATTCAAAAGCCATCGGTCGTACTCCCTCGTGGAAAAATCCGGTGTCGATACCGGACTAACATAGGACTGGATTGGTCTGGAACAACTCCGGAAACGAAGCGCCGGCCGCTTTTTAGCGGGTCAGCCGGGCGAAGTCGAATGCGCCCATTCCCAATAGAGTTCGCGCGCCTTCTTGGCGACCGGTCCGGGTTGCAGATTGCGATCCTCGATACGGGTGACCGGCACGACTTTCGAGTGGTTTCCGGTCGAGAAGATTTCGTCTGCCTCCAGGAAATCGCGGATCGACAGCGTCTTTTCCGTCGTCGTGAAGCCGTATTCGCCTAGCAGGGCCATGGTGCGCGCGCGGGTAATGCCGGACAGGAAGGTGCCGTTCGGCGCCGGCGTCAAGACATGGCCGTCCTTGACCAGGAAAATATTCGAGGTCCCGGTCTCGGCGACATTGCCCAGCATATCGAGCACGAGCGCATTGTCGAAGCCGCGCATCTTGGCTTCGAGGATGGCACGGCCGTTGTTGGGATAAAGGCAGCCAGCCTTGGCGTTGGTCGGCATGGTTTCGATGGTCGGGCGCCGGAACGGCGACACCGTAACCGAAAAACCCGCCGGCGAGATCATCGGCGATTCATAGAGGCAAAGGCAAAAACGCGTCGAGGCCGGGTCGGCCGGCACGCCCATATAGCCGCCATGCTCGGCCCAATACATCGGCCTGATGTAGACTGCCGTCTTGCCGTCGAACTTCTTCAGCCCGTCCCAGGTCAGCCCGACGATCTTGTCGGTGCTCATCGTCGGCTTCAGGCCGAGCGCGATCGCCGAGGCGTTTACCCTTGCTGCATGGCGATCGAGATCGGGGGCGACGCCCTCGAACCAGCGGGCGCCGTCGAACACGCTGGTGCCGAGCCACATGGCGTGGCTGCGCGGCCCTAGAATGGCAACATTGCCCTCGTACCAGTCGCCGTCGACGAAGGTCCATGTCGCGGATTGCGCCGCAGTCGCCAGTGTCATTGCCAGGTTCCGTTCGATGCTTGTTGCGGCGCATTGGAAGATGCTTTGGCGGCCGCCGTCAACCGGCTTGGCTGAGATTTGTTGAGGCCAGCGGGCTGGCGGACTGCAATCAGCGCTTGCGCCTTGCCTTACGCGGCCTCAAAACTGTCGAATGCAGTTCGCGGCTTACGTTTTCGACGCCTATGGCACGCTGTTCGACGTGCATGCGGCCGTGCGCCGTCACGCCGACCAGATCGGGCCGGACGGCCAGTTGCTGTCCGATATCTGGCGCGCCAAGCAGCTGGAATATTCCTGGGTCAGGACGCTGATGGGGGCCTATGCCGATTTCTGGCAGCTCACCGAGCAGGCCCTCGACTTCGCCCTGCGCAAGGTTCCATCCGCGGATGCCGGGCTGAGGGCGAAGCTGCTTGAGGCCTATTGGCGGCTGGACTGCTATCCGGAGGTGCCGGCCGTGCTCAAGGCGCTCAAGGCATCGGGGGCAAGGCTGGCGATCCTGTCCAACGGTTCGCCTGAGATGCTGCAAGCGGCCGTCAAGTCCGCCGCGCTCGACCAGGTCCTGGACGACGTCTTTTCTGTCGACAGCGTCAGGCGCTTCAAGACCGATCCGTCGGTCTACGACATGGTCACCACGGGCTGGCGCCTCTATCCGGGCGCTGTCTCTTTCCAGTCATCCAACCGCTGGGACGTCGCCGGCGCCACCAAATTCGGCTTCAGGACGGTGTGGATCAACCGCGCCAATCAGCCAGAGGAATACCGGGATTTTCCACCGGTCCTGATCCTGCCGTCCCTTGAAGGTCTGGTCGCCGGGGGGTGACACCGGAAATGTTGCGTCGGCGCAACAGTGACGATCCAGTCACAGCTTTGCCTTTGTTTGTCCACCCTGCGGCCAGAATTGGAACCGCCTATCGCGCCGGGCATTGCTCGGGCAACCGCGCGCAACAGGACGCATTTATGCTTTGTTGCGATTTGAGACTTAAAAAAGGCATCATGTTCATATCCCCATCGTCCTCTTTTCGCCTGAGCCGTCGCGGTTTTCTCAACGCAGCAGCCCTTGGCGCCGCCTCGGTCGCGGTCTCCAGTTGCACCACGCTGTCGCAACAACCGGTCGAGCCGCCGCCGCCGACCTATGTCGAGCCGGCGCTCGGCGACTATGTGACGATGTATGGGCCGATGTCGGATGGCGGCTTCGAGCTGCCGGCCATACCGGTCGACAAGATCGACCCGCAGTTCCTGCGCCAGATCGTTGACGATCCGACCGGGCAGCAGCCGGGCACTATCGTCGTCGACACCACCAATCACTTCCTCTATCTGGTGCGCCCGGGCGGCCAGGCGATCCGCTATGGGGTCGGCCTCGGCCGCGCCGGCTTCGAATGGTCGGGCGATGCGGTGGTCCAATGGAAGCAGAAATGGCCGAAATGGACGCCGCCGGACGACATGATAGCGCGGCAGCCGGAGTTGAGACCCTACAGCGCCGAGAATGGCGGCATGCCCGGTGGGCTCAAGAACCCGCTTGGCGCGCGGGCGCTCTATCTCTTCCAGGGCAACCAGGACACGCTCTACCGCTTGCACGGTTCGCCGGAATGGCGGTCGATCGGCAAATCGGTGTCGTCGGGCTGTGTTCGCCTGATGAACCAGGACATCATCGACCTCTACGACCGTGTGCCGAACAAGACCCCGGTCGTGGTGACGGCCGACATCGGTCAGCCGATGGTGGCGACAGCAAACCGCAAAGCCATTCCGATCGACGCCGGCGTGCCGGAAGGATCGATCCTGCTCGGCCCGATAAAATCGATCACAAACTCGATCTTCTGAGCTGATCGAAAGCACAGGGGCGGGATTGCTCACGGCTCCTGCTGGTTTTGCCGAGCGTCGGCTTGCTCGTATCGGCGCCCGCCTTTGGATTTGATGCTTACGTTGAGGCGGACTTTGCCGCACGTGTGTGCAGACGCCACCAGTGACAGCTCATGACCCAGAGCGGACATTTCGCGCTCAGAAGGGATTATCACGGTGACCGGAGGGATACCCCTCCTGTCATCCTGACCGTATTTGTGCTGGATGCGCTCTGACAGGTGCGATGCCGTGGCAGGTTTTTGTAGACCTTGGCGAGAAGGATGATCCAAAATGTAACCCTGGCCATGCCAATTGCTTCAACGATCGATGCAATCCACTCAGAGCAGGTTGATCGCAATTTGAACGTTGCCGCGCGTCGCTTTCGAGTACGGACAAATGTCGTGCGCCTCGTCGATCAGGGCTCGTGCGGTATTGTACTCCACGCCAGGCAGGCTGACGTTGAGCCGAGTGCTGAGAGAGTAGCCGTCGTCCCCGAGGTTCAGATCAACCTCGGCATCGATTCTCACTCCGGCCGGCAGCGTAATTTTTTGTTCGTGAGCCACAGACGCAACCGCGCTTGCGAAGCTGGCCGACCAGCCGGCTGCAACCAGTTGCTCCGGGTTGGTGCCGATGCGCGCCGATCCGGGTGTGGAAAGCCTGATGTCCAGAAGGCCATCAGAGCTGCGCGAGGCGCCATCCTCGCGGCCACCTGTGGTTGTGATCCTGGCCGTATAAACAACCCTTGCGATCAGGTTCATAGGCATTCTTTTGGTGGCTGTAGTACCTGCCGGAGGAGCGGCGCCGCGAACTCGATCACGCGTCGACCTCGATAACGGCGTCGGCAAAGGCCTCTGGCGCTTCCTGGGGTAGGTTGTGTCCAATGCCGCCCATGACTACCCGGTGGCTATATCTGCCTGAAAACATCTTGGCGTAAGCGCTGGCGTCCGGATGCGGCGCGCCATTGGCGTCGCCCTCGAGCGTCATCGTGGGCACGGAGATGACGGGTGCCTGAGCAAGCCGCTGCTCCAGTGAATCATATTGCGCCTCGCCTTCTGCCAGGCCGAGCCGCCAGCGATAATTGTGGATGACGATCGCGACGTGATCCGGATTGTCGAAGGCCGCAGCACTCCGCTCGAACGTGGGCTCATCGAAATTCCATTGCGGCGAGGCGAGCTGCCAAATCAGCCTGGCGAAATCGCGCGTATATTTCTCGTAGCCGACACGGCCGCGATCGGTAGCGAAGTAATATTGGTACCACCATTGCAGCTCGGCCTTCGGCGGCAGCGGCAGTTTGCCGGCTTGCTGGTTGCCGATGAGATAGCCGCTCACCGAGACCATCGCCTTGCAGCGTTCCGGCCACAGGGCGGCGATGATGTTCGCCGTCCGAGCGCCCCAGTCGCAGCCGGCAATCGTCGCCTTCTCGATACCCAGCGCATCCATCAGCGCGACGATGTCGGCAGCGATGGCCGACTGCTGACCATTGCGCATCGTCTCGTCCGACAAGAACCGCGTCGTGCCGTATCCGCGCAGGTAGGGCACGATCACGCGGCGGCCTTTCGCCGCCAGAATGGGCGCAACGTCGACATATGTGTGGATGTCGTAAGGCCAGCCATGGAGAAGGATAACGGGCGGACCGTCGGCAGGGCCGGCCTCTGCATAGCCGACATTAAGGACACCGGCATCGATCTGCCTGGGTGCGCCGAACGAGTTCTTTGCCGTGTGCATCGCAGACGCCGTCGTCTGGTCGACTCCGCTGGGTGCCGCCTTCGCTGTCGCGGTCATGCCGAGTTCGGCAAGCGTCACGCCCATTGCGGCTGCACCGATCAGGCGACGGCGGCGCTCATCGATTTTGTCGCAAACACTGATCGTGTTCATGGTGATGTCTCTTTGTGATGAGGCAATGTGCTTTGTTCCTGCATAGTCACGAGACGAGCTGCTGGCCGCCGTCGACGTCGTATGTCGCGCCCGTCAGCGCCGTGTTGCTCATGATGTGAACGGCGAGCGCGGCGACATCGGCCGGTCCGACGACACGTCGGATTGGCAGCGTCGCGCGCAGTTCGTCGCGCCGCTTGTCGAGGTTGTCGCCGAGCAGCGACGCCGACAGTGGCGTGTCGACGAAGCCTGCGGCGATCAGGTTGACGCGTATCGGCGCGAGCTCGAGCGCGAGATTGGCGATGAGCGCGGGGAACGCGACGGTAACCGTCGAGACGATCGCGAGGCCTGGTTTTGGGCGGCGTGCGCCCGTGCCGCCCATGAATATCAGTGAGCCGGCCGACCCGACCTTGCCGGCGGCGCTGCGTGCCACATTGAGCGCGAGCAATAGGTGGTCCGTGAGATCGTGTCGTGCCTCCTCGGGAGGAATTTCGAGGGGTGAGCGATAATGGGGAGCGCCGGCAGTAACCATCACATGGTCGATCAAGTCCGGCAGATCTTGAAAGAACGACTTCAGCTGGGTCGCATCGTTGGCGTCGAAGGCGGCGGTGCCCTCAGCGCTAATCTCGCGCGCTGCTTGATCGAGGCGGTCGCGATTGCGTCCGGTGAGGATGACGCGGGCGCCTTCGGCGCGGGCACGCCGGGCGGTCTCCAGACCGATGCCGGCGCTACCGCCGATGACGACGACGGTCTGGCCAAGAAGTTCAGGTTCGCGCTGAGTGGGGATGGCTGCGGTACTCATGATTTCCTCCGATAAAGGCCGTCAGGTCGCCACGATCTCCGCAGGCCGCGGACGAATACGGCGGCAGTGTGCCGCCGTCTGGAAGCTCGTCCTACTGCGGCAGTTCCTCGCCAGACTGCTCGGCCACCATGTATTCGGCGTACCAGTCCGGCCAGTTCTCGTCGCGCTGGCCGCCGGTCCGCTTCTCGTGCTCTCCGTGGGCGACCGACGCGCGCCGCATTGCGGCGGCCAGGTCGCCCTCGGAGGCGAAGCTCGTCGCCTTCGAGTCGATCCGGCCCGGAAACCGGGTGGTGATCTCCTGGAGCAGCCAGCCGTTCCCGTCGGGATCGGTGAACGTTGCAAAGGAGACGTAGCTGCGTCCCTCCGGGTCCCGACCATTGACAGCAGGCTGTCCCGGACCGGCACGGTGGAACACTTCGCTCACATCTGCACCATGAGCGATGAGCTCGGCGCGCGCCGCCACGATGTCGGACACGATGAGATAGAGACCCTGTGTCGACCCCGGCGCGGCCGAGGTGACACCCTTGCCGAAGTGGATCGAGCCAGGTGAGCCCGGAGGCGTGAACTGCACAACCCGGAACGTGTCGCCGACCGCGAAGTCGGCATCGAGCCGCCAGCCGAGGCCCTCGTAGAACTGCTTGGAGCGGTCGACGTCTGCGACCGGAATAACGACAACCTCGAACTTCAGGTCGACGGGACGTGCGCTTGCGGTGTCGGAGGTCTTTTCGCCCTGACGGGCCGTTGCGATGTCTGACATGGTCGTTTTCTTTCCAGTTGGGTGGGACCTGGTCCTGCCCGATCGTTGCCACTAATGACCGAGCCTGTTCTCGATCTCTCTGCTGGATGTCGGCGAGAGCCAAGTTCTCTTCGACGTATTTTGACGCGTCGAGCGCACGGAAACGGTCCGCCGGTGTGAAGAGTGAGATGCGCACGGTTGGCCATTCCCTCGCGTGTGAGATCGATCATCACTACGCCTCGGCGGCCGAGGTCTGGACGGCAGAAATCGAGTCGATGATTTCGTCTGTCGTGACAATCGCGCTGGCGTAGTTCGGCATGTTGACGTCGAGAGCCGCGTGCATCTCCTCATCGGAGTAGTCTGCCGTCGCGTCCCTCACCACGGTTACGTCGTAGCCGAGCTCGGCGGCGAAGCGAACGGTCGCTTCGACGCAGGTGTGTGCGATCAGTCCGATGACAATGAGTTTCTGGATTCCGTGCCTTTTCAGCTGCAGATCCAGATCCGTATTGGCGAACCCACTGGAACACCAATGTTCGGTGGCGACAGTCTCGCCTGGCTTGGGCTCGAACTCGGACCGAATCTCGCCGCCCCAGGTGCCGTATTCAAAGCTCTTGCTCTTCCATGCTCTCTTCTGGACGGGCGCGACGTAAGTCCATGTCTCATAGTCGCCCGGACGGTATCGATGATGCATTGCATAGAAGACGCGAAGCTTAGCTTGACGCGCGGCATTCAGGACTTGCAGCATGTGAGGCACGCAGCCGTTCGCCTCTGCGACAGCCCGGATGCGGGGCCATATCTTGCCCCCGTCGGAAATGAAGTCGTTGTACGGATCGATCACCAGAAGTGCGGTGACCTCCCGGTCATGTGCGTGCCTCGTCATTGTGCCTCCTCCATGGAGCGGCTAGATCACAGGCCAGATGCTGCCGCTCAGTTCCTGAGCGCGGCTCGTTCGATGCTGGCCGCAAAAAGCGGCGTCTCGCCCTTGTTGTGAGCGATCGACATGGGCTGGCGCTGTGACCGAAGCACCTCGAACGGGATGCCCTGGCGCTCGAAGAAAGCCATGAATTCCTTCGTGGCCCAGGACCGGACGTGGTTGGTAAACTCACATCGGCGACTGTCGATAGCCTTGACGCTCAGCTCCCAATGCACATGGATCGTGGTGCGGCCCGTAGGCGTGAAGAGGTCTGAAACCGATTCCAGGATGAGGTGATCCTTGCGGCCGAGCGTCTCGACATAATGTTGCACCATCAGGCTGCCGCCGATGATCTCGACATTGATCGACATGCGCTTGCCATCCGGCGTCGTCGTGAAACCCGCCGCTATGTGGGCGGGCGAACACCCCTGATATTCATGTTCCGACAGCGCGAAGCACCAGTTGGGAATGTCGATCTTCTCGATCGGCGCGTTGATGATAGCCGTAAAGCTTGAATCGACGATTTCATGGTCCTCGACGGGGGCTGCCATCTTCGTGATGGGTTCGTGCGATACGGAAGATTGCGCGATTGCTGACATGACGTTCTCCTTTGTCCCGGGTTCAATCGGGTTGCCTTGGGCAGTCGAGCAGGCGTGACTGCAAGCAGAACCCTGTGGGGGTTCAGATTTGCTGGCGCAGCGGACGAAATGCCGTCCGGAGTTCGGCGGTGAAGGCTGCGGGCTGCTCCCAGGCTGCGAAATGGCCGCCCTTGAGGGGCCGGTTGTAATGGATAAGCTTCGGATACGCCTTTTCAGCCCAGCTCTGCGGCGCCTGGTAGATCTCGTCCGGGAAGGCGCTCACAGCGACCGGGATCTTGATGCCCCTGGGGTCGAAGAAGCCTCCCGTCGGGTGGTGCGCGTTGTCCCAGTAAAGACGCGCCGAGGAGATCGCGGTGTTGGTCAGCCAGTACATCGTGACATTGTCCAGGATATCGTCCTTCGTCAGCCCTTCCGCCTGCCCGTCGAAGACGCGTGCGATCAGCTCGTAGCTGCGGATGTCGTGGTCGAGCATCCAGGCTGCGAGACCGACCGGCGAGTCGACGACGCCGTAGAGCGTCTGCGGGCGATTGTTCATCTCGATCGCGTAGCCCAGCCCGTTCTTGTAGAAGTCGTCGAGCTGGTCGTAGGCCCGCTTCTCGTCGGGCGAGAGGCCGGCGGGCGCCGGGCCGCCGGCGGCAAGCGCCTTCGAGATGTCGGCGGGCACGGTGGCAGCCATGTTGGTGTGGATGCCGAGCAAGCCCGGAGGCTCTTGCAGCGCCATCGTCTCCGACACGGCGTTGCCCCAGTCGCCGCCCTGTGCGACGTATTTCGTGTAGTCGAGACGCTGCATCAGCGTAGCCCACGCCTTGGCGATGCGGGCAGGGATCCAGCCAGGTGCCGTCGGCTTGCCGGAGAACCCATAGCCCGGCAAGGACGGGATCACCACGTGGAACGCATCCGCCTCGGTCCCGCCGTATGCAGTTGGATTGGTGAGTGGCTCGATGACCTTCAACTGCTCTATGATCGAGCCAGGCCAGCCATGCGTGACAATGATCGGCAAGGCATTCTCATGCCTGGAGCGGACATGGATGAAGTGGATGTCCAGCCCGTCGATCTCGGTGATGAACTGCGGCAGGGCATGGAGCCGGGTCTCCATCTTGCGCCAGTCGTAATCCGTCGCCCAGTACTTCGCGAGCTTCTGCATTGTGGCGAGCTGCACGCCCTGGGTGTCGTCGGCCACATTCTCCTGGTCCGGCCAGCGGGTCGCGGCAACGCGTCGGCTAAGCTCGTCGATTTCCTCCTGAGGAAAGCTGACCTTGAAGGGCCGGATCGCATCGCCCGCGGCTGCGGCGACCGATGGGAGCAGGCTGGCAGTACCTACGGCGGCAATGCCCATTGCGGCCGTGCTCAAAAGGAGGCGGCGGTCCTGATCGATTAGTTCGGGAGTCTTGGTCGTATTCATGGGTCTCTCCTGGGGGGTGCTCGGTGCTGCCGAAAACTTACGCCCGCAGGACGAGAATCGCCCGTTATGTGTTGTGAGCCCCCTGTTAGTCGCTGTCAGCGCTGGTGGCTCCGGGCAGCGGGGTCCTGCCACCGTTCGCCTATGGTGCAGGTGTTGTACTTGACTTAGACTATAAGCTTGGTGGCGGGCGGCTCCGAGAGAAGCGCCATGACGATAGTGGCAGGTCAGGCCAAGGACGGGCTGTCGTTCGGTCCTTTCCATCTGGTTGCGAGCGAAAGGCTCGTCACAAAAAACGGCGCTCCCTTGGCGCTGGGTTCGCGTGCACTGGACATTCTCATTGTCCTGATCTCCACGCCGAATGAAATCGTCGGCAAAAAGGATCTGATGTCACGGGTTTGGCCCGATGTCGTAGTCGAGGAAGGCAGCCTGCGGTTTCACATGACCAGGCTCCGCAAGGCGCTGGGTGACGGAAAGGACGGCGCACGATACATCGCGACACTACCAGGGCGGGGTTATTGCTTCATCGCGCCCGTCTCGCAGACCGGCGGTCCGCGCGATGAAGAGCCTGCAGCTGCCGCCAGTTTTCCGCACGCGAATCTTCCGAGCCGCTTGGGCCGAATGGTTGGCCGGGACGACGACGTTCTCCAGCTGTCGGCTCGACTGAATGCGTCGCGCTTCGTCACAATCGTTGGCGCGGGCGGCGTCGGCAAAACCACCGTCGCGATCGCGGTCGGACATCACCTCATTGACGCCTTCGCGGGCGCTGTGCTGTTCGTCGACCTGGGAATGCTCGGCGATCCCGACCTGGTGACGACAGCCGTTGCCTCCATGCTTGGGCTGTCGGTTCAATCGAGTGACGCGACGCCCAATCTGATCGCCTACCTGCGCAACAAGCGGATGCTTTTGATCCTCGATACCTGCGAGCATCTCGTCGATGCGGTGGCGCCTCTGGCCGCAAGCATCATCGACGCGGCGTCGCAGGTCCACATTCTGGCAACAAGTCGCGAAGCGCTTCGAGTCGAAGGCGAGCATATCTACCGATTGGATGCCCTTGCCTGTCCGCCGGACGACCCAAGGCTTACGGCGGCGGTTGTCCAGACGTTTCCGGCCATTCAACTGTTCGTGGAGCGCGCGGTGGCAAGTGGCGCGCGCTTGGATGTCAGCGATGCGGAAGCCCTGATCGTCGCAAGCATCTGTCGAAAGCTTGACGGTGTGGCGCTCGCAATCGAGTTGGCGGCCCGGCGGGTCGAGTCTTATGGATTGCAACAAACCGCCGCGCTTCTCGATCAACGTCTGACTTTGCTATGGCTGGGATCGCGGACCGCGCCACCGCGTCAAAAGACCCTGCAGGCCACGCTGGATTGGAGCTTTGGGCTACTTACCGACCTGGAGCGCGCAGTGCTTCGCAGGCTCGCTGTATTCCTTGGTCATTTCACGCTCGATGCGGTCTTGGAAGTCGTCACAAGCGCTGCCCTCGACAGATCGACCGTTCTTAATGCAATGGATAGTCTTGTTGCCAAGTCGATCATAGCGACGCGCCCGCTCGGAGCGATGATGCGCTATCGGCTCCTGGATACCACGCGCGCCTACGTCCTCGATATCAGCATAGATGACGCCGAGGCCGCCGATCTGGCGGTGCGCCACGCCGCCTACTATCGAAGATGGCTTGAGCAAACAGGTATCGAGTGGCCAGGTCTGGCGACCGGCGAGGAGCGGGCTCCTCACTTCGCCGCCATCAACAATGTGCGGGCCGCTCTGGAATGGTGCTTCGGCGAGGGCGGAAACGCCGATATCGGCATCGGACTTGCCACTGCTGCCGCGCCTGTTTTCCTGGCGATGTCCTTGTTGCCGGAGTGTCATCGCTGGTCAGAACGCGCGATATTCGCTCTCGACGATGCCGCTCTTGGTGGAGTTGACGAGATGCATCTCCAGGCAGCCTTGGGTGTGTCCCTGATGTTCATGCGGGGAGGGCGTGATGCGGCGCGCGCCGCCCTGGAGAAAAGCCTGGCGATCGCCGAAGAACGCGGTGATACATTGGATCAAGTGCGCCTGCTGGGTCCGCTCAACATGTTCCACCTGCGGACAGGCAATTTCGTGACCGCCCTCCAGTTTGCAAAACGCTGTTCAGCCATAGCCGCGACCCTGGAGGATCCGGTCGCGATTGCGTTGGCGCATACCATTCTGGGGATATCGCTTCACCTTCGTGGTGACCTGGCCGAAGCCCGCGCGGAGCTTGAGGCAGCGCTGGATCGTGGGCCACGCTCTCAGCGAACCACAACGGTCTATCTCGGTTTCGAGGGCAAAATCCTGGCCAAGGCTATCCTGGCGAGGAACCTTTGGCTGCAAGGCCATCCGGACCAAGCCATGGACCGTGCTCGACAGGCCGTCGAAGAGGCCGCCGCCATGGATCATTCGCTGACGCTGGCGATCGCCTTGATCTGGGGAATATCGGTATTCCTGTGGGCAGGCGAACTGGAGAGTGCTGAGGCATACATAGACATGCTCATTTCCCGCGCCGAATCCCATTCCATGGCTCCGTACCTGCTGGTTGGTCGAGGATTCAAAAGCGACGTCGCGATCGGTCAAGGCGACGCGCAAGGTGGTGTCGAGGGACTGCGAACTTCTCTCCAGAAGCTCCACGCGGCGCCTTACGAATTGCTCACAACTGCACTCAACCTCTCGCTGGTCAGGGGGTTGTCTGCGATCGGTCAGGTCGATGAAGCAATGGTGCTGATCGACGATTCACTTGGTCAAGTCGAAAAGAACGGCGACCTAATGTACCTTCCGGAGTTGCTGCGGATGAAGGGAAGCCTTATTCTCCAGGTGTCGGAACGCAATCGCGCCGAAGCCGAGACATGCCTGTTGCAGGCGCTGGAGTTGAGCCGCAGTCAGGGTGCGCGAGCATGGGAGCTGCGAACCGCAGTCGACATGGCGACGCTGATGGCCGGGCAAGGAGAAGCCGGCAGCGCTTGCGCGCTGTTACAGCCGGTATACGAGCAATTCGAGGAAGGCCTGAGTACAGCAGATTTGAAGGCCGCCGAGCGCCTGGTGGCGACGCTGAGCTAGCTACCGCCGATACGCGTTACACTTTTGCAGACGGCCCGACGGCAGCTATTGGCGCATAGCCGCCGTCCGCTGTCCTCCAGATCTGGCTACTGGCGCTTGATGTGTAAGACAGAATTACCAACACCGACGCCCGCCTTCGGGTCCGATGCCCCCTCACCTGCCCCTGGACAAGCTCCCCAAAATCCCGCGGACGATCGCCCGTCCGACCGACGACCCGACCGAGCGCACGACTGATTTGATCGCCGCCTCCGCCACCGTCTGGCGGTTGGAGGGGCGCGGCGCGCGGCGGCCGCCGGTCGGCTGGGGATCGTCATTGCCGAAGCCGGGAATAGTCCAGCGCGAACGGCCTGCGTCCTGTTGCTGCGCCTGTGCCTCCTGGGCGTCCTTAGCCTTTTTCTGCAGGATCTCGAAAGCCGATTCGCGATCGACGGTCTGGTCGTACTGTCCCGCAACCGGGCTCTCATTGATCAGCTTGCGGCGCTCTTCGGGCGTGATCGGGCCAAGCCGCGAGGACGGCGGGCGGATCAGCGTTCGCTGCACCATGGAGGGCACGCCCTTGGCTTCCAGCGTCGAGACCAGCGCCTCGCCGGTGCCGAGCTGCGTGATCACGGTCGCGCAGTCGAAATCGGGATTGGGCCTGAACGTCTCGGCCGCCGTCCTGACGGCCTTCTGTTCGCGCGGCGTATAGGCACGGAGTGCGTGCTGCACCCGGTTGCCGAGCTGGGCCAGCACCGTTTCAGGTATATCCAGCGGATTTTGCGTGACGAAATAAACGCCGACGCCCTTCGAACGGATCAGCCGGACCACCTGTTCGACGCGGTCGACCAGCACCTTCGGGGCGTCGTCGAACAGAAGGTGTGCCTCGTCGAAGAAAAAGACCAGCTTCGGCTTGTCCGGGTCGCCGACTTCCGGCAGTTCCTCGAACAGTTCCGACATCAGCCACAGAAGGAACGTCGCATAGAGCCTGGGATTCATCATCAGCTTGTCGGCGGCGAGCACGCTGATGGCGCCGCGTCCATCGCGCGTGGTGCGCATGATGTCGGATATCCGCAATGCCGGCTCGCCGAAGAAATTGGCAGCGCCCTGCTGCTCCAGGACCAGCAGCGTGCGCTGGATCGCGCCGACCGAAGGCTTCGTCACATTGCCGTAGCGGGCGCCGATCTCTTCGGCGCGGTCGGCGATATTGGCCAGCAGTGACTGCAGGTCCTTCAAATCGAGCAGCAGAAGGCCTTCCTCGTCGGCGATGCGGAAGGCGATGTTCATGATGCCTTCCTGTGCCTCGGAAAGGTTCATCAGCCGCGACAGAAGCAGCGGCCCCATCTCCGAGATGGTGGCGCGGATCGGGTGGCCCTGCTCGCCGAACAGATCCCAGAAGATGACCGGGAATTCCTGGAATTCATAGGGATCGAGCTTGACCTGCTCGGCCCGCTTGACCAGGAAATCCTGCGCTGTGCCCATCATGGCGATACCCGACAGGTCGCCCTTGATGTCGGCGCAGAAAGCCGGCACGCCGGCATTGGAGAAACCCTCGGCCAATATCTGCAGGGTCACCGTCTTGCCGGTGCCGGTCGCGCCGGTGACCAGGCCGTGACGATTGCCATACTGCAGCAAAAGCTGTTCGGGCCGCTGATAGCTGTCGTCCGGCTTGCGGCTGGCCCCTATGAAGATACTGGTATCGTCGGCCATGTGTCCGGTCTCCGCAAACCTATAGGGTTGAATGCCCTGATCCCTTGAAGAAAAGGGAGCCCCGCCGCAGGTATAGTGAGGCCATTGCGCAGCGACAATGGGCGTTGTCGAAAATGGCTTTTGGAGCTTGCGGAACCTGCCCATGTTTGGCAATCGGTTGACGGTCACCATCACGGAAGGCGTGTTGCACGGCATGTGTGCTGCATTGTGATATCGGGCCGGGGACCGTAGACTGACATAGTCGGCCGCTGCGGCCGCTAGAACGAGGAGAACCGATGGGCGCCGGTGCCTTGACCCAGGATGCCGAACTTCCGAACGTCGACCGGCAACGATGGCTGGCGCTGGCGGAGAAGGCGCTGGCCGGCGGGTCCTTCGAGGAAAAGCTCGTCTCGCATACGGACGACGCCATCCGCATCGAGCCGCTCTACGAGCGTTCGGTAACCGCCGAGCCTGTCGTGCGCGCCAACCCGGGATCACCGTGGATCGTCAGCCAGCGCATCGACGATCCGGACATAGGCCGCGCCAGTGCGCAGGCGCTGGAAGACGTCGCGCAGGGTGCCACCGGACTGTCGCTTGTCTTCGAGGGTGCGCCGAACGCCTTCGGCTATGGCTTGCCGAGGACGGCGGAGGCGCTGGAGACCGTTCTCGACGGCGTGCCGCTCAACCGCATCCAGATCCGCATTGACGCCCATCCCTGGAGCCGCGCCGTGGCCGATTGGCTGGTGGCGTTTTTGACCAAGCGCCGTTCCGACCCGGCAAAGCTCAACCTCTCCTTCGGCATCGATCCGGCGGCGATCTTTGCCGGGACCGGCAGGCTGCGCATGTCGATCGAGGCTTTGCAGGCTTCGATGCCGCAGTCGCTGGCGCATTTCTTTTCGATGGGTGTGCCCGGCGTGCTGCTGGAGGCCGACGGGCGGGTATTCCACAATGCCGGCGCCAGCGAGGCGCAGGAGCTTGGCACCATGCTCGCCTCGGCCGTCTCCTATCTGAGGCTGTTCGAGAAGGCGCGCCAGCCGCTCGTCTACGCGGCGCCGCATATCGGTTTTGCGCTGAGCGTCGACCAGGACCAGTTCGTTTCGACGGCCAAGGTCAGGGCGTTGCGCAGGCTGTGGGCGCGTGTCCAGGAGGCCTGCTCGATACCGCCCTCCACCGCCAGCATCCATGCCGAAACATCCTTCCGGATGATGACGGCGGCCGATCCGGAAACCAACATCCTGCGCACCACCATTGCCGCTTTTGCCGCTGCCGCCGGCGGCGCGGATTCGATCGCCATCCTGCCGCACACGATCGCGCACGGCCTGCCCGCGGGCTTTGCCCGCCGCGTTGCCCGCAACGCGCAGCTGATCATGGCCAATGAAAGCCATATCGACCACGTCGCCGATCCGGTTTGCGGTTCGGGCGCCGTCGAAGCGCTGACTGCGGAGCTCTGCGCCGCGGCCTGGCAAGAGTTCCAGCAGATCGAGGCGGAAGGCGGCGTGCTGACCAGCCTTGAGCAAGGCCACATCCAGAGGCGCGTCCAAGCAGCTTCCGCCCGCCGCAACGCAGCCTACCAGGCGGGCGAACGCGCGATCGTCGGCACGACGCTGCACCCGTCGAAGACCGAGCGTCCGGTCGAGACGCTGGCGGCGGAGCGGCGGCCTGCCTTCACCGAAGGCGTTGCAGTATGCGAGCCGCTATTTCCGATCCGCATCGATCAGTCGATCGGAGCCGTGCCATGATCCCGGATTTCAGCCAGATCGCCTGGTCGCCGCCCCGGCGGGCGCCGGTCGAGATCAAAGGCCAGCGGATGACGCCGGAAGGCATCGCCGTCAAGCATCTCTACAACCAGGGCGATCTCAAGGGCTTGCCACATCTCGATACCTATCCAGGCCTCACGCCTTTCGTGCGCGGCCCCTATCCGACGATGTATGTCCAGCAACCCTGGACGATCCGGCAATATGCCGGCTTCTCGACGGCCGAAGAGTCCAACGCCTTCTACCGTCGCAACCTTGCCGCCGGCCAGAAGGGCCTGTCGGTCGCCTTCGATCTCGCCACGCACCGCGGCTACGACAGCGACCATCCGCGCGTCGCCGGCGATGTCGGCATGGCCGGCGTCGCCATCGATTCCATTCTCGACATGCGCCAGCTGTTCGACGGCATCCCGCTTAACGAGATGACGGTATCGATGACGATGAACGGCGCGGTGCTGCCGATCATGGCGCTCTATATCGTCGCGGCGGAGGAACAGGGCGTCGCGCAGAAGGACCTCACCGGGACCATTCAGAACGACATCCTGAAAGAGTTCATGGTGCGCAACACCTACATCTATCCGCCAAAACCTTCGATGCGGATCGTGTCGGACATTTTTTCCTACACGTCGAAGCACATGCCGAAGTTCAATTCGATCTCGATCTCCGGCTATCACATGCAGGAGGCGGGAGCGACGGCGGATCTCGAGCTCGCCTACACGATTGCAGACGGCATCGAATATGCCCGCGCCGGCGTCGCGGCCGGCCTCGACATCGACCGTTTCGCGCCGCGCCTTTCCTTCTTCTGGGCGATCGGCATGAATTTCTTCATGGAAGTCGCCAAGCTGAGAGCAGCGCGCCTTTTGTGGGCCAGCCTGATGCTGAAGAACTTTTCGCCGAAGGACGAGCGCTCGCTGTCGCTGCGCACCCATTGCCAGACTTCGGGCTGGTCGCTGACGGCGCAGGATCCCTACAACAACATCATCCGCACCATGATCGAGGCGATGGCCGCCACTCAAGGCCATACGCAGTCGCTGCACACCAATTCCTTCGACGAGGCAATGGCGCTGCCGACCGACCATTCGGCCCGCATCGCCCGCAACACACAGCTCATCCTGCAGAAGGAATCCGGCACGACGCGCATCATCGACCCGTGGGGCGGCTCCGCCTATGTCGAACGGCTGACGCATGATCTGGCGGCGCGTGCGCTTGCGCATATCGAGGAGGTCGAGAGCCTCGGCGGCATGGCCGCGGCGATCGAAAAGGGCCTACCGAAGCTGCGCATCGAAGAGGCTGCCGCGCGCACCCAGGCGCGCATCGATTCCGGCGAACAGATCGTGGTCGGTGTCAATGCTCACCGTCCCGGCACGGACATCGAAGTCGACGTGCTGAAGATCGACAATGCCGAAGTCAGGGCGCGGCAATTGTCGAAGCTGCAGCGGCTGAAAGGCACGCGTGACGTCGCCGCCGTCGAGAGCGCGCTCGATGCGCTTACCCGTGCTGCCGGGAGTAACGCAAACCTGCTGGAATTCGCCATCCGGGCCGCACGCGCCAACGCCACGGTCGGCGAGATTTCGCTGGCGCTGGAAAAGGTTTTCGGCCGCCATGTCGCCTCGGTGCAGACGATCTCCGGCGTCTATCGCAACGCGCTCGGCGACAATCCGGTGGTCGACCGGCTGCAGGACAAGATCGTCGCGTTCGAGGAGAAGTCCGGCGGCAAGCCGCGCATTCTGGTCGCCAAGATGGGGCAAGACGGCCATGATCGCGGCCAGAAAGTGATCGCCACCGCCTTTGCCGACCTAGGCTTCGACGTCACCGTCGGGCCGATGTTCCAGACTCCGGACGAGATCGCCAGGCTGGCGGTCGAGCATGACGCGCACATCGTCGGCGCCTCGTCGCTGGCAGCAGGCCATTTGACGCTGATTCCCGAACTCAGGCTTGCACTGAAGAAGTTGGGCCGCGACGACATGCTGATCGTCGCCGGCGGCGTCATCCCGCCGCAGGATTACGACGCAGTCCGGCAGGCAGGCGCCACTGAAATCTTCCCGCCCGGCACGGTCATTCCGGAAGCGGCGGACCGACTGATGGATAGGCTGCTGCAGGCCGGCTGACGCTTTGTTATAATATCCGTTGTAACGAGAAACACGCTGAGTTATAATCAGCGTTGCAACAGGATGCCTCACCATGAACACGACCATTCGCAAGATCGGCAATTCCGAAGGCGTGATCCTGCCGAGGGAGCTTCTCGATCGTCTGAACCTGAAGGCCGGCGACCAGCTTCAAATCGTTGAAACAGGTGACGGTCTTGCGCTGAAGCCGGTGGACGACAGCTTCGAGCGGCAAATGAAAGCTGCCCGCGAGGTCATGGACAAATACAAGGTCGCGCTTCAGAAGCTCGCCGAATGAGCTGGGAGCTTCTGACGCGGCGTGCAGTCGAAGCCATGCACGCGGAGCAGTTGCGCCGACACGGCGGAGCACAAGGCTTGAGGGATGAAAATGCCCTCGAATCGGCGCTCGCTCGCGCCGAAAACAAGGCCAACTGCGGAGACCCGTCGGTTGAGGAACTCGCAGCCACCTATGTCTTCGGCATTGCCAGAAATCATGCCTTTGTGGACGGCAACAAACGCACGGCCATTGTCGCGGCCGGCGCATTTCTGATTGTGAATGGTTATGCCCTGTCGGCCAATGACGGCATGCTTTACGAATTCGTCATGGGCGTCGCCGCCGGCGAAATCGACGAGGCTGGTGCCGCGGCGTTCTTCCGCGATCATGTCGTCAAGCTCGAAGACTAACTGTCGGAGAGCTTGACGATCTCCCATTCCTTGCCGTTGACCACGGCAACTTCGCCGACCTTCTTGCCGAACAGCGCCATCGCCATCGGCGACATATGGGAAATTGTCCCTTTGCCCGGATTGGCTTCGTCCTCGCCGACGATCTTCCAGTGCACCTTCTTGCCGTCGTCGCTTTCCAGGGTGACACCCATGCCGAAACGAACCAGGTCGCTGCCCGCTTCGGGCACCGAAAGCTCGGCGCTTTCACGCCGCGCCGTCCAATAGCGGAGATCACGCGACACCAGCGCGATGCGCTCGCGGTCGGCCCTCTTCTCGGCTCTGCCCAGTTCGTCACGCAGAGCGGCCACCTCGGCATCGATCAGCGCCATGCCGCGTTCCGTGACCAGATTGCGGTGATGGCTGATCGGCCGCTCGCCGATGCCGGCAATGGCGTTTTCGCTGTCTTCCTCGCGGGTGAAGGCCCTGCTCATCCGACGAACTTAGGCCCGGCGCGACGACTCCACAAGCCATTGCTGAAGAAGAGGATGGTGACGGAAATCTGGGTTCAATACCCGACGTTTAACAGCCGCTTGGGGTCCGGTTGCGCAACTAGGTAGCGGAGCCCCTTGGTTCCGACGTCGCCTTGCTCAACGATATTGAAGCCGTGCCGGCCGAGATCCGCTGCAACTTTGTCCAAATCGACGTAACCATGCCGGTGGAGCCGAAAGGTGCTCTTCCGGCGCGGCGGTTTCGCAAAATCGACGATAAGCACACGACCGCCCGGCCTCAGGACGCGGAAGGCCTCTCTGCCGAATTCCTCGCGGCCCTTCTTTGGAAGATGGTGGAACATCAGCGTGCTGAGGACGACATCAAATTCCCCATCCTTGAAAGGCAGTTCCTGAGCGGTGGCGGTCGAGAACCCGACTTGTAGCCCGGCTCGCCGGGCCTTTGCCGTCGCGCGCGCAACCATTTCGGCGGAGGCGTCGACGCCGTGCACGCGCCCCTCCGGCGCCACTTTTTGTCTGGCAAGGAGCGCGGTGGTGCCGGTGCCGCACCCGACATCCAGGACCACTTCTCCCGGTTTCAGCTCCGCAAAGCTTAATATCCTTTCGCGAATAGCACGTTCGCGACCGAAGGTCAGAAGCCACGCCAGCATATCGTACAGGGCGGCGGAATGAAGCGTGATGCCGACATGCAGCGCCTTCTCCTCGCCGGCGGCCGGTCTGCGGTCCTTGGCGGACAGCCGCCCGTGAGCGCTTTGCCATATCAATAAGCTCGCGACTACGACGAGTGCACCAGCATGAAGCAGGAGGACGGGAACTCCCAAGGAAAAGACCGCATTTGCCTGTCCCAACGAGAAAAATGCCGCGAGCACCACGGCCACTTTGACGAGCGCGACTAACGCATGCCCTCCGACTATTGTTCCGAAAAGACGTTGGTGCATTGCTTTATCTCCGGCCAGCCGGGCATCGCGCTGGGCCTTCCGCAAGAGCATAGGATACTGGACAGTGTGTCCAGTATCAGTTTTACTGGCCACATCGCACCGACGCGCCCAATACTGGACGATTTGGTGTCCTTTGGCCGGAAAAGGATGTTGCCGATGCCAGCCGGACCGATCGACCGTCGGGTCGCCAGGACCCGCAGCCGACTGCAGCAGGCGCTTTTCAGATTGACCGCCGAGAAGGGATATACGGCGATCACGGTCGAGGACATCTGCAGGGAAGCCGATGTCGGCCGCTCGACTTTCTACACGCACTATCCCGACAAGGACTACTTGAGGAAAGCAACGATCGACGAGCATATGAAGGGCTTGCAGGCACGTGGTGCCGAACGCCATTCGCAGAGAAATGCCAAGGGCTTTTCCTTCAGCGGTCCGGTGTTCGAGCATGCTCTTGCCACGCGGGAGATGCACCGTGCGCTGATGGGCGGGAAAAAGCGCGAAATGCCAGAAGAGATCCGCGGCTGGATAAGCAGGCAGGTTCGCCATGAGTTGGCGAATATCCGAGGTGATGAAGGCGGAGTCAGACTTGAGATCGCCACACGCTTCATCGTTGGCGCGTTCTTTGAAGTGATGCACTGGTGGCTTGAGAGGGATACGAAGCTGTCTCCCGCGGAGATCGACCAGATATTCCTGCAACTTGCCTTCAACGGGGTAAATGCGGTGATCGCTGAGCCAACGAGGATCGAATAGGGGCCAAGCGTCAGATTTTCACCACGAGTTCGACCGGGCTAGTCTGGCACGAATCCTGCGGCGCGACCGTTGAACGCAAGGAATCTGTGCCGATGTTGAACAGACGAACGCTGCTTGCGCAGACCGCCGGCTTTGCCGTCATGGGGCTTTCGCTCGGCAAGGCAGCGGCGAAAAACCTTCCCGGCATCGAGAAAGCCGCGATGCGTGGCGCGATCAACGCGACCGAGCTCGGCGTCCGGCCCGGCGCGCTAGACGATCAGAGCAAGGCTTTCACCAAGCTGCTGCGCGACGCGCACGACCGCGACATGCCGGTGTTCCTGCCGCCGGGGATCTATATCGTTTCCAACCTGTCACTGCCCGGCCGGGTGCGCCTGTCCGGCGTGCCGGGCGCATCGCGGATCGTCTATGGCGGCAATGGCCATCTCATCATGGCCGAACGGGCCGAGCGTATCGAACTCAGCGGGCTGGTGTTCGATGGCAGCAACCGCTGGATGGGCGAATACACGCAAGGCCTGCTCGATCTGCGCCGCATCGCCCATCTGGTCGTCGACAACTGCCAGATGACCGGCAGCGGCAAGAACGGTCTGGCGCTCGAACACGCCTCGGGCCGCATCCAGCGCTCGGAGATATCCGGTGCGGCCGATGCCGGCATCTATTCGGTCGAGGCCGATGGCCTGGAAATATCAGGCAATAGCGTCTCCGACTGCGCCAATGGCGGCATCCTCGTGCACCGCTGGCAGGCAGCGGAAGACGGCACCATCGTCAGCGGCAACCGCATCGAACGCATCCAGGCGCGCAGCGGCGGAACCGGCCAGAACGGCAATGGCACCAATGCCTTCCGCGCCGGCAACGTCATCATCTCCGGCAATATTGTTTCGGACTGCGCGTTTTCGGCGATCCGCGCCAACAGTGCCAGCAATTTGCAGGTCACCGGCAATACCTGCTCGCGCGCGGGCGAAACGGCCGTGTATTCCGAATTCTCCTTCGAAGGGGCGATCATCGGCAACAACATCGTCGATGGTGCTGCGAACGGTATTTCGATCGTCAATTTCAACGAAGGCGGGCGCATGGGCGTCTGCTCCGGCAACGTAGTCCGCAACCTGTCGACCAGCGGCCCCTACCCTGCCGATGCGCCCGGCTTCGGCGTCGGCATCAGCGTCGAGGCAGACACCACCGTTTCCGGCAATGTCGTCGAGAATGCACCGCTCTACGGCATGCAGATCGGCTGGGGACCGTTCATGCGCAATGTGGTCGCCACGGGAAACGTCATCCGCAAGGCGGGGACCGGTATCGTCGTGACCGTGGTCGAAGGTGCCGGGACGGCAATCATCTCCGACAATGTCATCGACGGAGTCCAGAACGGCGCGATCGTCGGCCAGCGCTGGGCCGAGCCGGTGACCGGCGACCTCGCCGCATCAGGCAATGCCGGCTACGCGCATTTGACCGTCGAGCGCAACCACGTCAGTTGAGGGTGGCCGTCGGCCGGAGCGCGCCGACTTTGGCGCCGATCCGGCTTTCGATGGGCGGATTTGCCTGTTCGATCAATTTCACAGCGAGCGCGTGGTCGGCGTGCAGCAGCTTAGCCAGCACGGCCGCGACCATCACTTCAGCGGCGCGGCCGGCGCCATCGTGGCATTTCAGCGCGATGCCAAGGCCAAGCTCCGGAACGGCGGCGCAAAAAACACCTTCGGCGCCTCCCTTGACGAAAATCCGGCCCGGCGCGGCCTCCATCATCGCGACATCGGACCTGCCCGTGCCGGCGACGAAAAACGGCTCGGCCATGCAGGCAGAAAGCAGCCGCTTCGCCGCCCGGGCGCGCACCGGCTCGAAGCCGGCACCTGTCGCCATGCGGGCAAAGCCAAGGGCAAAGCTGCGCAACGGCACGGCATAGGTCGGAATCGAGCAGCCGTCGGTGCCGCGGTGATCGGCGTCATGGGCAGCACCGGTCACCGCCTGCATCGCTTCGCGCACCATCTCCTGCGAAGCATGGCCAGCCTTGACGTAACCACGATGGGCGATGCCGCTGTGAACGCAGGTGCATAGGAAGCCTGAGTGCTTGCCGGAACAATTGTTGTGCAAGGTGTTCGGCGCACGGCCGGCGCGGGCAAGTGCCAGCGTCGCTCCATGGCTCGACGGCCAATGCGCGCCGCATTCGAGTGCCGTCTCGTCCAGGCCGGCCTTCGCCAGCATGGCGCGCGCGAGCTCGACATGTGGCGGCTCGCCGGAATGCGAGGCGCAGGCCAGCGCCAGCTCCCGGTCACCGAAGCCGTAGGCATCGGCAGCGCCGCTCTCGACCAGCGGCAGCGCTTGGATCGCCTTGACCGCCGAGCGCGGGAACACCGGCTGTGCCGTGTCGCCGATCTCCCAGACGGGCTTGCCGTCGGCGTCGAAGACGGCAACAGCGCCGCGATGGGCGCTCTCGACGATAGCGCCGCGCAAGACTTCGACCAGAACCGGATTTGTCATGTCACCTCCCGCAAATGCGGGCGGGTTTATCTGATCCGGTCGAGAATGGAAACGTAGTTGGCGACCGCGGCACCACCCATGTTGAAGATGCCGCCGAGTTTTGCTCCCGGCACCTGGATGCCGCCCGCCTCGCCGACGAGCTGCATGGCGCTCAGCACATGCATCGATACACCGGTGGCACCGATCGGGTGGCCCTTGGCCTTCAGCCCGCCAGACGGATTGACCGGCAGCCTTCCATCTTTCGCCGTCTCACCATCCAGGGCCAGCTTGGCGCCCTCGCCCGGCTTGGCCAAGCCCATCGCCTCATACTCGATCAGTTCGGCGATGGTGAAACAGTCATGCGTCTCGACGAAGGACAGGTCGCCGAGCGTCACGCCCGCCTGCTTCAGCGCCTGGTTCCAGGCCTGCTCGCAGCCTTCGAAGGCGAGAATGTCGCGCTTCGACATCGGCAGGAAATCCTGAACATGCTCATTGGCGCGGAAGGCGACGGCGCGGCGCATCTTCAGCGCCGTGGCCGTGTCGGCAAGGACAAGCGCGGCGGCACCGTCCGACACCAGCGAGCAGTCTGTGCGCTTCAGCGGACCGGCGACGAAGGGGTTTTTTTCGCTTTCCTGCCTGCAGAACTCGTAGCCGAAATCCTTGCGCATCTGCGCGTAGGGATTGTCGACGCCGTTCTTGTGGTTCTTGGCGGCGATCATCGCCAGCGCATCCGACTGGTCGCCGTAGCGCTGGAAATAGGCTTGGGCGATCTTGCCGAAGACGCCAGCGAAGCCTGCCGGCGTGTCACCGTCCTCGGGCAGATACGAGGCCTTGAGCAGGTTCTTGCCGATCTCGGGACCGGGCGTCGTCGTCATCTGCTCGGCGCCGACCACCAGCACGATACGGGCGGCATTGGCGTCGATGGCGCGGATGCCTTGCCTGACCGCCGCCGAGCCGGTGGCGCAGGCGTTCTCGACGCGGGTCGCCGGCTTGAAGCGCAGCCGGTCGTCGGCCTGGAGGACTAGGCTCGCGGTGAAATCCTGGGCGGAAAACCCGGCGTTGAAGTGGCCGAGCACGATCTCGTCGACGTCATCTGGACCGATGCCGGCATGATCGAGCGCCTCGACTGCCACCTTGGTGATCAGGCCCTCCAGCGTCTCGCCTTCGAGCTTGCCGAAGCGCGAATGCGCCCAACCGACGATGCATGCTGTCATGGCGATCTCCATCCTGTGGACCCGGGCTACGCGATACTGCGCGCGCATCAGCATTGTTCAAGCATGAACCGTTTCGCCGGCCTCGTGAAGGGGCCAGAACCGCACAATCGCTTGATCTTGATCATCTGGTCATAGTGCCTGGCTTTTGCCAGCAAATCAGGCCGGATTTTTGTTGATTGATGCGTCAATAAAAAATAATCTTGTCGCAACAGGCCGGAGCAGGAATGCCGAAACTCGGAATGGAACCGTTGCGCCGCAGGGCGCTCATCGACGCAACGATCTCGGCGATCGGCGAGCGCGGTTCGCTTGATGTGACGATGTCGGAAATCGCCGGCCGCGCCGGCGTGTCCTCGGCGCTTGCCCACCATTATTTCGGCGTCAAGGACGAATTGCTGTTGGCGACGATGCGGCACATCCTCAGCGAACTCACCGCCGATACGCGCCGCGCACTTCGCGCGGCCGGCACGGCGCGCCAGCGCGTCTCGGCGGTGGTCGCGGTCAATTTCTCCGACATCCAGTTCCAGCCCGAAACGATCGCCGCCTGGCTCGCCTTCTATGTCGAGGCGCAGAAATCGGCAGCACTCCGCCGGCTGCTCAAGGTCTATGCGCGCCGGCTGCATTCCAATCTGCTCAGCGGGCTGGCCGGCATCCTGCCGAGAAGCGAGGCCGACCGGGTCGCCGAAGCGACCGCGGCGCTGATCGACGGGCTCTATATCAGGCGCGCGCTGAAGGACGGTGTTCCCGATGCCGCGACCGCGATTGCACTGGTCGAGGACTATCTCGAAACGAAGCTCAGCGGACGGCAGAAGCAGTGACATCCAAGCGACCCAACATCCTGATCGTCATGGTCGATCAGCTCAACGGAACGCTGTTTCCGGATGGGCCGGCGGACTTCCTGCACGCGCCGCATCTGAAGGCGCTCGCCGCGCGTTCGGCGCGTTTTTGCAACAATTACACGGCCTCGCCGCTCTGCGCACCGGGCCGCGCCGCATTCATGAGCGGCCAGTTGCCGTCACGCACCGGAGTCTATGACAACGCCGCCGAATTCGCGTCTTCGATCCCGACCTTTGCCCATCATCTGCGCGCCGCAGGTTATCACACCTGCCTCTCCGGCAAGATGCATTTCGTCGGGCCGGACCAGTTGCACGGTTTCGAGGAGCGGCTGACCACCGACATCTATCCGGCCGATTTCGGCTGGACACCCGACTATCGCAAACCCGGCGAGCGCATCGACTGGTGGTATCACAATCTCGGCTCGGTGAGCGGCGCAGGTACTGCCGAGATCACCAACCAGCTGGAATATGACGACGAGGTCGCCTTCCATGCGGTGCAGAAGCTCTATGATTTTGCCCGCGTCTCCGACGATGCCGCACATCGGCCCTGGTGCTTGACGGTTTCCTTCACCCATCCGCACGACCCGTATGTCGCGCGGCAGCGCTACTGGGACCTCTACGAGGATTGCCCGGCGCTCGAGCCTGAGGTCGGCTTTATTCCTTACGAAAGGCAGGATCCGCATTCGCGGCGGCTCTACCGCGCCAGCGACTATGACAGGTTCGACATCACCGCTGAGCAGATACGCCGCGCACGGCGCGGCTATTTCGCCAACATCTCTTATCTCGACGACAAGCTCGGCGAATTGATATCGGTGCTCGAGCGCACGCGCATGCTCGACGACACGATCATTCTGTTCTGCTCGGACCATGGCGACATGCTTGGCGAGCGCGGCCTGTGGTTCAAGATGTGCTTTTTCGAAGGTTCGGCGCGGGTGCCGCTGATGATCGCCGGCGAGGGCATCGCCGCCGGCCTGATCGACACGCCGGTCTCCAATCTCGACGTGACGCCGACGCTTTGCGACCTCGCCGGCATCGACATCAGCGCGATTGCGCCGTGGACTGACGGCCAGTCGCTGCTGCCGCTGCTAAACGGAAAGAAACGCTCCGCGCCGGTGCTGATGGAATATGCCGCCGAAGGCTCCAACGCGCCGATGGTGGCGATGCGCGAGGGCCGCTACAAATTCATCCATTGCGAGATCGATCCGCCGCAACTGTTTGATCTTGAATCGGATTCGCAGGAATTGACCAATCTCGCCGCCGATCCGGCCAATGCGGCATTGGTGGCCGCTTTCACCGACAAGGTGCGGGCGCGCTGGGACATGGCGGCCTTCGACGCGGCGGTGCGTGCCAGCCAGGCACGCCGCTGGGTGGTCTACCCGGCGCTGCGCAACGGCACCCATTATCCCTGGGAATTCCAGCCGCTGCAGAAGGCATCGGAGCGCTACATGCGCAACCACATGAACCTCGACCTGCTCGAAGAGCAGAAGCGCTTTCCGCGAGGCAAATGATGGCAGATAGTCTCGTCCCCTCGCTCGACCATCTCAGGCAGGCCTATGCCGTCACCTCCAAGGCGACGCAGGTCACGCCGCTGCTGGAATCGGCGGCACTCGCGCGCGAGACCGGCGCCGCCCGCGTCTTCGTCAAGGCCGAATCGCTGCAATGGGCAGGATCGTTCAAGGTGCGCGGCGCCTACTGGCGGCTGAAGAAGCTCTCGCCTGACGAAGCCAAAAAGGGCGTCGTCGCCTACTCCTCCGGCAATTTTGCGCAGGGGCTAGCGGCGGCTGGCCAAGCGCTTGGCATTCCCGTCACCATCGTCATGCCGATCGACGCGCCGGCCGCCAAGCGCGACGCCACATTGGGTAACGGCGCGCGCGTGGTGCTGACTGACCATGGCGAGCGCGCGCGTGAGGAAGTCGCCGCCGCCAAGGCGCGCGAGATCGCTGCGAGCGAAGGCCTGGCGCTGCTGCACCCGTTCGACGATCCGGAGATCGTCGCCGGCCAGGCCGGTGCCGGGCTGGAAGCACTCGACCAGATCGCCGCCAGGCAAGCGGAGGCCGATCTCTTGTTCTGCTCGGTCGGCGGCGGCGGCCTGATCGGCGGTGTTTCACTGGCCTTTCACTACCTGTCGCCAGCCACGAAGATCATCGGCGTCGAGCCGGAAGGTTTTGACGGCATGGGCTCGTCGCTGGCGCATGGCGCCATCGAAACCATGCCGATCGGGCCGAAATCGATCTGCGACGGGCTGATGTCGCGGCGGCCCGGCGACGCGCCGTTCGCAGCGGTGAAGGCCGCCGGCGTTCGCGGCGTCACCGTCGACGATGCTTCGGTGCGGCGCGCCATGCGCCTCGCCTTCGAGCGGCTGAAGCTGGTGCTCGAGCCATCCGGCGCTGCTTCGCTGGCGGCGTTGCTCGGCGGCAAGGTCGACGTTACCGGCAAGACCGTTGTCGTAATGGCAACCGGCGGCAACGTCTCGCTGGCCGATTTCATTGCGCATATGAACCACGGGCGCGCATGAACCATGCTTGAAGCGGATTTCGTCATCATCGGCTCCGGCTCGGCCGGTTCGGCCATGGCCTACCGGCTGTCGGAGGACGGCAAGCATTCGGTGATCGTCATCGAATATGGCGGCAGCGATATCGGGCCGCTGATCCAGATGCCGTCGGCGCTGTCGATCCCGCTCAATATGAGCCTCTATGACTGGGGCTTTGCCAGCGAGCCGGAGCCGCATCTCGGCGGCCGCGTACTGGCGACGCCGCGCGGCAAGGTCATCGGCGGCTCGTCGTCGATCAACGGCATGGTCTATGTGCGCGGCCATGCCCGCGACTTCGACCATTGGGCCGAACAGGGCGCGACCGGCTGGGGCTTTGCCGATGTGCTCCCCTACTTCAAGCGCATGGAGGACAGCAATGGCGGCGAGAATGGCTGGCGCGGCCACGGCGGCCCGCTGACTGTGCAGCGCGGCTCGAGGACGAACCCACTCTACGGCGCCTTCGTCGAGGCGGGCCGCCAGGCCGGTTTCGAGCTGACCGACGACTACAACGGCGCGAAGCAGGAAGGCTTTGGGCCGATGGAGCAGACCATTCGCGGCGGTCGCCGCTGGTCGGCCGCGAGCGCCTATCTGAGGCCGGCGCTGAGGCGGAAAAATGTCAGCCTGGTCAAGGGTTTCGCCCGGCGGGTAATCATCGAGAATCAACGCGCCACCGGCGTCGAGATCGAAGTGCGCAAACGGATTCAGGTGGTCAGAGCGCGGCGCGAGGTGATCGTTGCCGCGTCCTCGATCAACTCGCCCAAGATCCTGATGCTGTCCGGCATCGGCCCCGGCCAGCACCTTAGGGAGAACGGCATCCCGGTGATCGCCGACCGGCCCGGAGTCGGCCGCAATCTGCAGGACCATATGGAACTTTACATCCAGCAGGAATCGACAAAGCCGATCACGCTGAACTCCGTCTTGAACCCGTTCTCGAAGGCGCTGATCGGGGCACAATGGCTGTTCTTCAAGTCCGGCCTCGGCGCCACCAATCATTTCGAGGCGGCCGCCTTCGTACGCTCGCGCGCCGGCGTCGACTATCCGGATATCCAGTATCACTTCATCCCGGCCGCGGTCCGCTATGACGGCAAGGCGGCGGCCAAGGCGCATGGTTTCCAGGCGCATGTCGGGCCGATGCGGTCGAAGTCGCGCGGTTCGGTCACGCTGCGCTCGCCCGATCCCAAATCGAAGCCGGTGATCCGCTTCAACTACATGTCGCATCCGGACGACTGGACGGAGTTCCGCCACTGCATCCGGCTGACCCGCGAGATCTTCGGGCAAGCGGCCTTCGATCCGTACCGAGGCAAGGAACTGTCGCCGGGCTCGCATGTACAATCGGATGAAGAGCTCGACGCCTTCATTTGCGACCACGCCGAAAGCGCCTACCACCCTTGCGGCACCTGCAAGTTGGGCCGTGCCGATGATGCGATGAGCGTCGTCGATCCGGAATGCCGCGTCATTGGCGTCGAAGGGCTTCGGGTCGCCGATTCCTCGATCTTTCCACGCGTCACCAACGGCAATCTCAACGCGCCGTCGATCATGACCGGCGAGAAGGCCGCCGACCACATTCTCGGGCGTACGCCGCTGCCACCGTCCAACCAGGAACCATGGATCAATCCGCGCTGGCAGGTGTCGGACAGATAGGCCATGATCCGGCGGACGCATATTCCGCATGCCGCGACAAGACGATTTGGAGAACAGTCATGCGCGCCCAGCCAACGGCATCGCATTATGTCAACGGCCGCTATATCGACGACGAGCGCGGCGCAGCGCTGCCGGTTATCTATCCGGCAACCGGCGAGACCATCGCCATGCTGCGCTCGGCGACGCCGAACGTGCTGGAGCTCGCGATCGAGGCGGCGCGTGCAGCACAACCGGCCTGGGCGCGGCTGAAGCCGGTCGAACGCGGCCGCATCCTGCGCCGCGCCGCCGACATCTTGCGCGCGCGCAATGCCGATCTGGCGCGCATCGAGACGCTGGATACCGGTAAGCCGATCCAGGAGACGCTGGTTGCGGACGCCCCGTCGGCGGCCGACTGCCTGGAATATTTCGGCGGCGCCGTCGCCGCCTTTAATGGCGAGGCCGTGGATCTCGGCGGACCCTTTGCCTATACCAGGCGCGAGGCGCTCGGCGTTTGCGTCGGCATCGGCGCCTGGAACTATCCGATCCAGATCGCCGGCTGGAAATCCGCACCCGCCCTCGCCATGGGCAATGCGATGGTTTTCAAACCATCGGAAAACACGCCGCTATCAGCGCTGGCGCTCGCCGAAATCTACACCGAGGCCGGGCTGCCCGACGGGCTGTTCAACGTCGTGCAGGGTTTTGGCGATGTCGGCGCCGGCCTTGTCGGCCACGATGTCGTCGCCAAGGTCTCGGTGACCGGCTCGGTGCCAACCGGCCGCAAAGTGCTGTCGCTCGCCGGCTCAAAGATGAAGCACGCAACGATGGAGCTCGGCGGCAAGTCGCCGCTGATCGTCTTCGAAGACGCCGACCTCGAAAATGCCATCGGCGGCGCGATGCTCGGCAATTTCTATTCGACCGGCCAGATCTGCTCCAACGGCACGCGGGTCTTCGTGCAGAGCGGCATCCATGACCGTTTCGTCGAGAGGCTGACCGAACGGACGAAGAAAATCCGCATTGGCGATCCGCTCGATCCGGACACGCAGATGGGGCCGCTGGTCTCGAAGGCGCAGCACGACAAGGTGGTGTCTTACATCGAGGCCGGCAAGCAGGATGGCGCGATGCTCGCCTGCGGCGGCAACGTGCCTTCGCTGCAGGGTTTTCAGGGCGGCTTCTTCGTCGAGCCGACGGTGTTCACCGGTGTCGTCGACACGATGCGCATCGCCCGCGAGGAGATTTTCGGGCCGGTCATGAGCGTGCTGAAATTCGACAGCGAGGACGAGGTGATCGATCGCGCCAACGATACCGAATTCGGCCTCGCCGCCGGCGTGTTCACGCGCGACCTGGCGCGCGCCCATCGTGTCATTGCCGAACTGCAGGCCGGCATCTGCTGGATCAACGCCTACAATCTGACGCCGGTCGAAATCCCGTTCGGCGGCTTCAAGCAGTCCGGCATCGGCCGCGAGAATTCGCTCGCGGCACTGGCGCTTTATTCGCAGCTGAAGTCGGTCTACGTCGAGACGGGTGATGTCGCCAGCCCGTACTGATCCTTGGGCGCCGTGCCGTCCAGATACTGCGTCAGCGCGCATACGAGATGATAGAAGATGCTGGCCGGCACCTCGCTCGCCAAGGAGCGGCCACGCTCGTCGATGCGGTCGATCCACAGGCCGAGCGGTGCCGGATTGATGTGCCAGCGGAACAGCCGGCCGACACGCGCCTCGATTTCCGGCTTCAGGTCGGGACCGCCCGAACCGTCCAGCGCGATCGCCGCCTTGATCGCTTCGGCCTGCGGCCAGCTGCGCGAGACGCGGTCGAGCGGCAGTCCTTGCCGCGAGACGGCGCCGTAGGCGAGGCCCGTGGCGCGGTTCAGGCCATTGGCAATCGCCGACGCGTAAAGCTTCCGGGCAAGGCCGGTCAAGCCGCTCTGGCCGCTGCGGCCGGCGAAGTCGACCAGCAGCGAGGCCCATTCGAAATGATGGCCGGGTTCGGTCCACGTGCCCTTCCCGCCAGGGGCCGGCCGCCATTCATGGTCGAAATACTCACCCAGCGTCCAGCTTTCCGGGTCGAAGAAATGGCTGCGAAATAGATCGACGATGCGCGCGGCGCGACGAAGATAGGCGCGCTCGCCGGTCGCCTGATGCCAGGCCAGGAATGCCTCGAGCAGATGCATGTGCGGGTTGGAGCGGCGCTCGCCCTCGCCGCTCGAGGTCTCGCGGAAGCCGGTCAGGCGTTCGTCCTCGAGATGCGCGTCGATGAACGCAAAGGTCTCCTGGCCAAGCCGCAACGCATCGGGATTGCCGCACATATGGGCATGCGCCAGCGCCAGGAGCACGCAGGAATGGTCATAGGCATCCTCGGCGGCGTCGGCGACGGTGCCGTCGACGTTGAGCGTGCGTACCCAGCCGCCATTGTCGGTACGTCCGTGCCTGGCCATGAATTCGAGGCCGTGGCTGATCAGCCGATCGGCAGGGCCGTTCCAGCCGCGCGCCTTGGCGACGGCGAAGGCGTAGATCTGCCTGGCCTGCGTGCGCATGCGCTTGGGTTTCATCAGCGGGGCGGCATCGAAGCCGAGCGCCTCGTGGAACCCGCCGTGGCGCTCATCGACGCCGACCGTCGACCACAACGGCACCGTCTCCTCGAACAGCCAATGGTGCACGCGGCGCTGCCAGGCGCCGCTTTCGATGACGCGGTCGTCGGCGGGCGTGAACCTGGTCTCCAGGCGGCCGCTTTTTTCGAGCTGCTCCACGATCTTCTTGACGTTCTGGCTGTGGCTGACCGGGGCGACGAAAGTGGCGTCGGCGGTCGACACGATGGCGACGTCCTTCAGGCCTATGGCCGACAGCAGGCGGCCGTCGCTGCGGATATAGGAGTTCTCGCAATCGATGGCGACGACATCGCCGACGATGACATTGCCCTGCGTGTCGGAGGGGCCGACGTCGAGCAGCGATTGCCAGGAGCCGAGATCGTTCCAGCGAAAGCCGGCCGGCACCATGGCGATGCCGCTGGCGCGCTCCATGATCGCATAGTCGATCGATGTCGATGGGATGGCGGCATAGAGCTCCAGAGGCATGTAGAGGCCGGAAAGATCCGATGTCGCAGCCTGGTAGGCAGCCTCTGTGGCGCTCCAGATGTCGGGCTGGAAGGCCATGAACGCGTCGCGCATGGCACTGGCGCGAAACAGGAAAATGCCGGTGTTCCAGTAGAAATTGTCGGCCTCGAGATAGCTCTGCGCCGTGGCGAGATCGGGTTTTTCGACGAAACGCGAGACATCGCAGATGCCATCGCGCTCGCCGGCCACCTCGATGTAGCCGTAACCGGTCTCGGGTTGGGCGGGCTTGATGCCGAACACCACCAGCCTGCCTTGGCGCGCGGCCGCCGTGCCGGCCTCGATGCTCCGCCAGAATTGCTGTGGCGTCGCGATCTCATGATCGGACGGCACCACCAGCACCAGGCTGTCGCCGAATTCCGACAGCGTGCGCAGGCTTGCCAAGGCGACGGCCGCGGCGGTGTTGCGTCCGGTCGGCTCGAACAGCGGGCCGCCGCCGGAAAGCTCGTGACCGGCAATGTCGGCATGAACGCGGTCGGCATGCCTTTCCGAGGCAATCAGGAAAACCGGCGTTTCGCCTTCCGGCCGCGCGGTCAGCCGCCGCAGCGTCTTGGCCAGCATTGAGCCATCGCCCGAGAAATCATGGAACTGCTTGGGATTGTCCTCGCGCGACAACGGCCACAGCCGCGAGCCGACGCCGCCGCTCATCACAAAACTGACGATCCGTTCGGTCATGAAAACAAGCCTCGTGCTCAAAAGGTCTGATTGTAGGCGCCGACTTCGGGGCTGCGGCGCAGCACCGCATCGACGGCTTCGAACATCTGCCGGCGCCGCTCGGACGATACCGGGCTCTCCACCACCACCACAAGCTCCGGCTTGTTCGATGATGCCCGCACCAACCCCCATGTACCATCCTCCGCCACGATCCTGACGCCGTTGACGGTGATCAGTTCGGCGATCTTCTGGCCGGCGAAGACCGTGCCCTCGTCCTTCATCTTGCGAAAATCGCCTACGACCCGCTCGACGACGCCGTATTTGAGCTCGTCGGCGCAGTGTGGCGACATGGTCGGCGTGCCGAAGGTCAGCGGCAGATCGCGATAGAGGTCGGCCATGCTGCTTTGCGGGCTGCGATCCAGCATCTGGCATATGGCGATGGCCGTGACCAGGCCATCGTCATAGCCGCGGCCGATCGGCGGATTGAAGAAGAAATGGCCCGATTTTTCGAAACCGGCGGCGGCGCCGAGTTCGGCGACGCGCCGCTTGATATAGGAGTGACCGGTTTTCCAATAGTCGGTGACCGCGCCATTTTCCCGCAGCACCTTGTCCGTCATGAACAATCCGGTCGACTTGACGTCGACGACGAAAGTCGAGCCGGGATAGAGGTGCGAAATGTCGCGCGCCAGCATGACGCCGACCTTGTCGGCGAAGATCTCGTTGCCTTCATTGTCGACAACGCCGCAGCGATCGCCGTCGCCGTCGAAGCCTAGCCCGACATCGGCGCCCGTTTCCAGCACCTTGTCGCGAATGGCGTGCAGCATCTGCATGTCTTCGGGGTTGGGGTTGTAATTGGGGAACGTATGATCGAGCTCGACGTCGAGCGGGATCACCTCGCAGCCGATCCTTTCCAGTGCCTCGGGAGCGAAAGCCCCGGCGGTGCCGTTGCCGCAGGCGGCCACCACCTTGAGCTTCCTCGAGATACGCTTTCCCGCTGTCAGATCGTCAAGGTAGGTTTCGCGGAAGTCCGCAACGAAGTCATAGGAGCCGCCACCGACAAGATCGAAATCGCCGGACAGCACAATCGCCTTCAACGCACTCATCTCCTCCGGACCAAAAGTCAGCGGGCGCGCCGCGCCCATCTTGACGCCGGTCCAGCCATTCTCGTTGTGCGAGGCAGTGACCATGGCGACGGAGGGCGTGTCGAGCGCGAACTGGGCGAAATAAGCCATCGGCGACAGGGCCAGCCCGACATCCTTGACCCGTGCGCCGACCGCCATCAGCCCGGAAACCAGCGCGAGCTTTATGGCAAGCGAATAGGAGCGGAAATCGTGACCGGTGACGATGTCAGGTCCGGCACCCAGGCGACGGATTAGCGTGCCGAGCCCCATGCCGAGCGCCTGGACGCCGATCAGATTGAGTTCCGGCGTTTCGTTCGAGCCGGGATGGCCGAACCACCAGCGCGCATCATATTCGCGAAACCCGGAGGGTTTGATCAGCGCCGAGGTTTCAAACTCAAAAGTGTTTGGTCTGACATCGCTAACGATCTTCATCGACAAGGCTGCTTACTCCAGGCGGCGGAATCAGGTGCTTCGAGGCAAGTGGACGGTTACCCAGAAGCCCTTTAAGCCGTGTTTGTGCGACAGGAAACTGAAACCTGTATGACGTGGCGGCTAAAGAGAAAGAAATGCGACAGAAGCGCTGCCATTGGCGCTTGCAGTAACCAAACGCGGCGGCTATAAGCCCGCGGTCTGGTCACGGAGTGTAGCGCAGCCTGGTAGCGCACATCGTTCGGGACGATGGGGTCGCAGGTTCAAATCCTGCCACTCCGACCAGAAAAAACATTGTCCAACCCGGGAGGCAATGGCTCAGGGCTCGTAGGGGCTCTTCCAAGTTGCGCCTGTACATTCGACAAAAAGAGGTTTGGCCGAGGAGAGGCTACGCGGTGCCCGCAGTGGCATCGGATCGCGGCTATTGCCAACGCATGTTCGTCACCGAAAAAGCGAGATTTCCAAGGCACCGGAAACCTCCCCCGCTTCGAAACGCCAAATCGTCCCGTGAAGGCCGGCGTGAGATTTACACCTCAGTTGCAACCGGAACATGGGATAGCCCGAGCCACCATTTTGATGCGGCTGTCAGCTACCCTCCGGGAATGCACCAAGACTCGTCGTCCGGCGGGAAAGCCAAGCCGGCGCGATTCTGCGCCGCCTTTCGCAAGTCTTTGCATCTCACGGCACTATCGCCCATTTTGCTTGTTGCAAAGCCGGTCTTGTTGCCTCTTCTAGTGATCCCCGTCCGCAGGACGAACAACTTCGGAGCAAAAAAGGGGACCATTGTGACGACCCATCATCATGCCCGCACGGGAGCGGTGTCTAGCGCTTCAGGTATGCTGCGCCCTCAACTCGGGCCTGCCGCCGCCGGCAAATATCAGCCCCCGATCTCCAGGGCAGATGCCCGCCGCCTGACTGTCGGTGACATCCTCGCCGCCTATACCGAAGGACGCCAGGCCAAGATTGCCGGTCGCAAGGAATTTCTCGCCAGGATGCGTTTTCTGAACGAATTCTTCGGCACCGAGCCGGTCGCCAACATCAATGGAGATCGCTGCCGCGCCTATGTCGAGCACCGTTCGCGCGAGCGCAATCGGGTAGAGCGTGAGCGAATCGCCAAGCTCAACGCTGCGGCGATGGAGACCCGCCGTGCGTTACTCCCGGCGTGGCGAGACAAGGACTTTACATCAGGCCCGCGTCGCGATCTTGAGGACCTCCGCTCGGCGATCAACTTTTGGGCCAAGGAATACGGTCTCGATCCGAAGCCGTCCGTCACCTTGCCAGACAAACCAGCAGCGCGCGAGCGCTGGCTGACGCGCGAGGAAGCAGCGGGACTGCTGCGCGCGGCATTGCGGCTGCGCCGGAAGCACGGTCAGTACGCTCATCTCTGCCGCTTTATCATTGTGGGGCTCTACACTGGCTGCCGACATCGTTCAATCCTGCAACTCAATTGGGATGGCGAGGCCGCACAAGCTTGGCCGGACCTAGGCCGCGGCGTGCTCTATTGCAAAGATCAGCACGCGAAAAAAAGCAAGAAATGGCGTCCGCCGGCGCGACTGCCGTCACGGCTGATCGCCCATATGCGCCGCTGGAAGCGTATCGATTGCGACTGCGGGCCGGTCGTCCATGACAGCCTGGGCGAACCGACAAAGCGCATCGAGAAGGCGTTCCGCACCTGCCGCGTGGAAGCCGGGCTCGGCGACGATGTCACCCCGAATGTGCTTCGCTACACCCGCGCCATGTGGCCTGTGCTGTGCGACGTCGACATGTGGCGGATCGCCAGCAAGGCTATGCGCTCAGGCGAAATCGCGTGACATCGATGGCCGCGGCCATCAGTGTCTGTGTGTAGGTTGCCTGCGGATTGCTGAAGATCGCCTCGGCCGGCCCCTCCTCGACGATCTTGCCCTGTTTCATGACGATGATGTAGTCGGCCATGGCGCGCACAACGGCGAGATCGTGGCTGATGAACAGATAGGACAGTTCGTGGTCGGCCTGCAGCTTGCGCAGCAATTCGACGATCTGCTTCTGCACCGAGCGGTCCAGCGCCGAGGTCGGCTCGTCCAGCACCACCACTTTCGGCTTGAGGATCATGGCGCGCGCAATGGCGATGCGCTGCCGCTGGCCGCCGGAGAATTCGTGCGGATAGCGGTTGCGCGTGTTCGGATCGAGCCCGACTTCGAGCAAGGCATCGACCGCGCGGAGATCGCGCTGCCTGCCCGACAGATTGGGCTCGTGGACCAGAAGCCCCTCGGTGATTATCTGGCCGACGGTCATGCGTGGCGACAGCGAGCCGAATGGATCCTGGAAGACCAGCTGTAATTCGCGCCGCAGCGGCCGCATCGCCTGGCGGTCAGCGTGGGAGATGTCGCGGTCGCCAAGCCGGATGATGCCGTCGCTGGGCAGGAGCCGCAGCAAGGCGCGGCCGAGCGTCGATTTTCCCGATCCGGATTCGCCGACGATGCCGATCGTCTGGTTGCGCTTCAGCCGTATCGAAATGCGATCGACGGCGCGCAGCAGCAGCGGCTCGCCGCCAAGAAATCCGCCCCCGATCTTGAAGGTCACCTCGACGTTCCTGCCTTCAAGCAGGACAGGGGCATTCGGAGGCGGCGGCGCCTTGGTGCCGGTCGGTTCGGCGGCAAGTAGCATCTTGGTGTAGCCGTGCTGCGGGTTGGCGAAGATCGCTTCCGCCTCGCCCTCCTCGACCACCTCGCCATAGCGCATCACATAGACCCGATCGGCAAAGCGCCGGACGATGCCGAGATCGTGGGTGATGAAGACGATCGCCATGCCGAGCTTGCGCTGCAATTCGGCGAGCAGCATGAGGATCTGCGCCTGGATGGTGACGTCGAGCGCGGTCGTCGGCTCGTCGGCGATCAGTATGTCGGGGTCGTTGGCCAGCGCCATGGCGATCATGACGCGCTGGCGCTGACCGCCCGACAACTCGTGCGGATAGGATTTCATCCGCCGCTCCGGATCGGGAATATGGACCAGCCGCAGCAGCTTGAGCGCCTCCTCGCGCGCCGCGGCGGCGCCAAGTCCGCGATGCTTGCGGATCGGCTCGATCAGCTGGTTGCCGATCGAATAGAGCGGGTCTAGCGACGTCATCGGCTCCTGGAAGATCATGCTGATCTTGCGGCCGCGGATCTTGTTGAGCTCGGGTTTGCTCAAGGTCAAAAGATTGCGGCCGCGATAATCGACTGTGCCGGTGGCTTCGCCGTTCGAGGCGAGCAGGCTCATCGCCGCCATCATCGTCTGGCTCTTGCCGGAACCGGATTCGCCGACGACGGCGACGGTCTCGCCTGATTTGACGTGGATATTGATGCCCTTCACCGCCTCCACCACACCGTCGAGGGTGCGGAAGCGGACCCGAAGGTCCTTGACGCTGAGGATGGTTTCGGAAGCGGCCATCTCAACGATCCTTCGGGTCGAGCGCGTCGCGCAGCCCATCGCCGACGAAATTCAGCGCGAACAGCGTGGAGACGAGAAAGAAGGCCGGGAACAGAAGCAGCCAGTTGGCCGAGCCGATGTTCTGGGCGCCAACCGAGATCAGCACGCCCCAGCTGGTCATCGGCTCCTGGACGCCGAGCCCGAGGAACGACAAAAAACTCTCCAGGATAATGACCTGCGGCACCAGCAGCGTCATGTAGATCACCACCGGCCCGAGCAAATTGGGGATCACATGGCGCAGCAGAATGCCGCGCTGGCCGACGCCCATCGCCTCCGCCGCCTGGACATATTCCTGCCGGCGGATCGACAGCGCTTGTCCGCGCACGATGCGCGCCATGTCGAGCCACAGCACCGCGCCGACCGCCAGGAACATCAGCACGAAGTTCCTGCCGAAGAACACCACCAGCATGATGACGAAGAAGATGAACGGCAAAGAATAAAGCACGTCGACGACACGCATCATCACCTCGTCGACCCTGCCGCCGGCAAGGCCGGCGGTGGCGCCGTAGAGCACGCCGATGACCACGGCCACAATGCCGGCAAGCAGACCGATGGCCAGCGATATGCGCCCGGCCATCAGCGTTCGGGACAGGAGATCGCGGCCGGTATTGTCGGTGCCGAACAGGAAATATTGCTGCTTGATCGAGGCACTCATCACCATTTCGAGACCGTCCGGCGATTTGCTCTCGATCTTTGTGTCATCAAAGGTATCGGAACGATCAAGGTAGCGGATGTTGCGGTCGTCGATCGGCTTGGACGATTTGACGGTAACGAACACACGGCTGCCCTCCTGCCGCCACTCCTTGATGTCGACGCGCATACGCCTGATCGCCTCATCGAGAGCGCCTTCGATCATGTCGGCCTTCGGATAGGCGGAGAAGCTCGGCGGCGTACGGACATAGTCGGCATAGATGGTGGTGTATTGGTGCGGCACGAAATAGGGCCCAAACACGCTGATGACGGCGATGAAGGCAAGATAATAGAGGCTGAACATGGCCGCGCGATTGGCCTTGAGGCGCGCCCAGGCGTCACCCCACAGGGACCGGCCGACGACCGGTGCGGCAACTGCGATATCAGTCATAGCGCACCCTCGGATCGACGACCCCATAGAGGACGTCGACGATCAGGTTGAAGACAATGGTGAAGAGCGCGATGACCACCACCGTCCCCATCACCAGTGTGTAGTCGCGGTTGAGCGCGGCAACGACAAAATGGCGGCCGATGCCCGGGATAGAGAAGATGGTCTCGACGATGATCGAGCCGGTGAGAAGGGCTGCAGCTGCCGGACCGGTGAAGGAGACGATCGGCAGGATGGCGCCGCGCAGTGCATGCTTGACGACGACTGACCAGTCGGACAGGCCGAGGGCGCGCGCGGTGCGGATGTGATGCGAGTGCAGCGATTCGATCATCGAGCCGCGCATCAGGCGGGCAACGATGGCGATCTGCGGCAGAGCGAGCGTCAGCACCGGGCCGACCTTGTTGATGAGGGCTCCATCGCCCCAGCCACCGATCGGCAGCAGCTTCCAGGTCAATCCGAATACAAGCTGGATTACCGGGGCGATGACAAAGGTCGGTATGGTGCTGCCGGCGGTCGCCAGCGCGATCACCGAATAGTCGGCAAGCTTGTTCTGGTTGAGCGCGGCAACAGTGCCGAGCACGGTGCCCAGGAGCAGCGCCAGAACGAGCGCCGAAGCGCCGAGTTGGATCGAGATCGGCAGGCCTTCCCTGAACAGCTCGCCGACGGTGAAATCCGGCATGTTGTAGCTGGGACCGAAATTGCCGCGCAGAAGATTGCCTAGATAATGGAGGTACTGCAGCCAGAGCGGGTCGTTGAGGCCGAACTGGGCTTCGAGATTGGCTCTGATCTCGGGACTCAGGCCCCGCTCCTGGTTGAACGGTCCGCCCGGTGCGACGCGTATCAGGAAGAACGCCATGGTCACGATGACGAACAGCGTCGGAATGGCGGTCAGAAGCCGCCGGAAAACGTAACGCAGCATCGATGCCCCGCTTGATCCAGAGCAGCGCGTCCGGCTGGACGATTGCGCTCTAGCCTTCAAATCTTCGCACCGACATTGTCGAAAATCGAATCCGGTTCCCGGGCCGATGCGATGGCAAACCAGCGCCGCCGCGCATTGAGTTGCGCGGCGGCCTGGCTAAGGGATCAGTCCTTGCTGATGAAGCGGGACGGATGGATGTCCATCACATTGTCGTCGAAGCCATGCAGCTTCGAGGAAACGATGTCGTGGTAGCTATAGTAGAGGATCGGAATGTTGCCGACCTCATCGACGAGGATGCGTTCGGCCTTGGCGAGCTCCTTCATGCGCTCTTCGGGCTTGCCGCCGGCGGCGGCGGCCTTGTCCATGGCCTCTTCGTATTTCGGGCTGTTGTAGTTCGAGTAATTATTGCCACTAGCCTTGCGGGAGATGCCAAGGAAAGTTTCCGGATCCTTGTAATCCGCAATCCAGGCGGCACGCGCGACGTCATAGTCGCCCTTCTGCTCGAGGAAAGAGTAGTGGGTCTTGGTATCGGTGTTGAGCAACGTGATCTCGACGCCAAGCGGCTTCAGCTGTTCCTGGATGGCGACAGCGGTGTTTTTGTGGTTTTCCGAGGTGTTGTAGCGGATTTCCATCTTCAACGGATGCTCGGGCGTATAGCCGAGCTTCTCCAGTATTTTCTTGGCTTCATCCTCCCGGTCGATCTGCGGCATGTCGGCGTATTTGGCCAGTGCCGGCGTGTAGCCCTCGATCCCCGGAGGCACCATCGAATAGCCGGGCAGCATCGAATTCTGCCAGACTTTTTCGGCAAGGAAGTCGCGATCGATCGCCATCGAGATGGCGTTGCGCAGTTCGACATTGTCCCACGGCGCCTTATCGGTCTTGATCGCATAATAGTAGGTGCCGAGATATGGCCCGACACGGACCTGGTCGCCGAATTTGGCCTTGAGGTCGCCGAGCTGTTCCGTCGGCAGGTCACCGTAGCTGTCGAGTTCGCCAGCCTCGAAGCGCTTCATCGCCGACGAACGATCCTCGGTCGGGATGTAGTTGACCACGTCGAACTTGACGCTCGCGGCATCCCAGAATTTCGGATTCTTGACCAGCTTCAGATGGTCGTTGGGAACCCACTCTGCCGCTGTAAAGGCCCCGTTGGAGACCAGCTTGCCTGCCTTGATCCAGTCGGCGCCAAGCTTTTCGATCGACGCCTTGTTAACCGGATAGGTCGCCTGATGGGTCAGCATCTCCAGGAAGTAAGGCGTTGGCGCCTTGAGCGTGACTTCCAGGGTATTTGCGTCAATCGCCTTGACCCCCATATCCTCCGGCTTGCCCTTCTTGGTGTTGACTTCCTCGGCACCCTTCACTGGATAGAGCATGGAAGCGTATTCGGCAGCGGTGGCCGGATCTTCCAGCCGACGGAACGAATAAACGAAGTCGTCCGCCGTCACCGGGCTGCCATCCGACCAGAGGCCGTCCTTGCGCAGCTTGAAGGTGTAGACAGTGCCGTCGTCGGACACCGTCCAGCTTTCGGCGGCGCCCGGAATGAGATTCGTCTTCTGGTCATGCATGACGAGGCCCTGGAACAGGTCGCGTATGATATCGGCTTCGTAGACCGTCGAGGTCTTGTGCGGGTCGAGCGTCTCCGCTTCGGCGGCGGCTCCGCGGTTGTAGACGGTCTCGGCGAAAGCCGGCGTGTAGAACGTACCGGCGGCCAAGACCATGGTCGTGGCGAGTACCGTCGCCTTCAGCACATGTTTCAGCATGGAGTTCTCCCTAATGACGTCGCCCTTCGGCCACGTCTCTAAGTGTTGACGCCCCCGAAACCGATTGGTTGGTTCCTTTCGAGCGCGCAGCCGGTTCCCTTTCCGGCAGCTGGTGGCCAAACAGTAACGTGGAGATTTTTTATTTCAACAGACTCTCGGGGTCACGCAAAGTAAGGGGCCGGGACAGTCGCCTTGCGAGCGGCCAATCAATGGTCAAAGCCATGAGTTTGACTGGGTTTCCTGGCCAGAACGCCGATCTGGGAAATAATCTGGCCGATCATTTCAGTTTACCGGAATGTATTAATTGGTTCTTAGGCAACCAAGGGTTACAAATTTCAATGGGATCGGCACATCGACCTTGAGTTCCAACGGGCAAGGGCAATGAACAAGATAGACAGTAACACTGTCGCATTAAAGCGTAAAATATTGCGCCAAATACGGGCGAATCTACGCAAAATTGGAGATGAGTCCGGAACTTCCGCGGTCGAATTTGCCCTGCTTTCGCCGATCTTTATCCTGCTCGTGCTCGGAATGGTTGCATATGGTATCTATTTTGGTGCAAGCAACTCCTTGCAGCAAATCGCCGCCGATGCCGCCCGCACCGCAATTGCCGGATTGAATCAAACCGAGCGCCAGGCGCTGGTGGCGAGTTTCGTCAAAAACAATGCCACTGGATACCCGTTCGTCGATTCCGGCAAGCTGACCTACCAGGCGACGGACAGCACGGCCGACGGAAATCAGTTTGTCGTGTCAATCCAGTACGATGCCAGCAACCTGCCGATCTGGAACCTGTTACCAAGCCTTGCGATGCCGCAAACCACGATCTCGCGCAGATCTACCATCAGGATTGGAGGCATTTGAAATGTCGCAGTTCTTGCTGAGGAGCATCGGGCGGATCGCTCGCTCGATGGTTGGCGACAAGAAGGCGAACTTTGCCGTCATGACGGCGCTGACAGCGCCATTCGCGCTGGGGCTGGCGGCCTTCGCTGTCGACGAAGGTTCGATCTACACGGAGCGCAGGGAGGCCCAGGCGATGACCGACCTGGCGGCGATCACCGCGGCGTCGAACATCAAAGATATGGAAGCCGCGGCGGTAACCACGCTCAGTGACAACCGAATGCCCGGCATCATTGTTCAAAAGCCAGGTCAGACAATCGTTCCCACGGTTGGCAAAACCGTCGTGTCGGTGACCGGCGGCCGATACTCAGCGGCGACCTCCATTGGCGTCGACAAGCGCTTCGAAGCCGGTAAAGCGCCTTACAACGCCGTTCGCGTCACTCTGCAAAAAATCCCCGCCCGGTATTTCGCCAGTTCGCTCATCCCTACTCCGGTTGTCGGCACCGAAGCCATTGCCAGTGTGACCCCGCAAGCGATGTTCTCGGTCGGGTCCAGGCTCCTCAGCGTCAATGGCGGCATCCTCAACGCGCTTCTCAGCAAGTTGCTGGGCGCCAACATTTCGCTCAGCGTCATGGACTACAACGCGCTGATCTCGGCCGATGTAAACGTGCTTTCGTTCGTCGATGCCCTTGCCGTACAGTTGCAACTGACAGGTGTCAGCTATTCCGACGTGCTGGCGTCAAAAGCGACGGTAGGCCAGATCGCGACCGCCATGGCCAATGCGTCCGGGTCGGGCAGCGCCAGCAAACTTGTGCTGCAGACGATCGCGTCGAGGGCCACCAACACAGTCAAGATACCCCTCAGTCATCTTATCGATCTTGGCTCGATCGGTAGGCTCGGCCTCGGACAAAAGTCTCCCGGCTTTTCCGTCGACGCAAGCGCGATGGGCATGCTGGGTGCCGCCGCCTCGCTGGCCAATGGCTCAAACCAAGTCCAGGTCGATCTCGGCGCCACTATTCCGGGACTTACCTCCACCACGCTCGCCATCGCCATCGGTGAGCCAATGCAATATTCACCCTGGCTGGCCGTCGGGGAAAAAGGCACCGTGGTGCGCACCGCGCAGACACGAATCAAGCTGGTCACCACAGTGGGCATCGGCAATTCCAATCTGGGCGGCGGCATCAGTCTGCTGTCGGTCAACCTGCCTCTGCATGTCGACGTCGCCTATGCGGAAGCCAAGCTGACCGACATCAGCTGCCCGACGGGCCGGCCGGATAGCATCAAGGTCTCGATCGCCGCGCAGCCAGGCGTGGCCTCGCTGCACCTTGCCACCAGCGACGCCGACAACAACCCATCGGCCTTCGCCGATTTCAGCAATCCGCAATCGTTCTCCGATGCCACGATTGCACAGGTAAGCGTAAAGCTTCTGCTGCTCACCCTCAATCTGCTCGATGTGAAGGGTTCGTCATCACTTGCCATCACCAACAACGATCCGACCACATTGACGTTCGACAGCACCGATATCGCCAGCAAGACGATAAAAACTGTCGCCACAAAAAACCTGACGCAATCACTCACGACATCGCTGGTCAGCGGCCTCTCGCTCTCGGTCAATGCACTGGGCCTCGGGCTGGACGTGACGGCCCTGCTCGGAACGGTTAAGCCGGCAGTGGTAACGGTTCTGAACGGCGTGACTGCGCCGGTCGACGAACTGGTCTATAACGTGCTTGCAGCTGTCGGCGTGCATGTCGGCGAGGCCGATGTGCGGGTTGTCGGCGCGACTTGCGGGCGCTCCGTGCTTGTTCAATGAGATGATGAAATAGAGCTCAGCCGATCCGGCCGAGGAAGCAGCCCAGCGGCGGCAGCGACAGAGTTCTTTCCTGCAAGACGCCGGCAGCACCGCCAAAGTCTATCAGCTCTATCGCTTCCAGATCCGGTGGCAATTGCCAGCCGGCCGGCTCGTCGGCGAAATTGAAGACACACAGCAGCTTTTCGTCACCGCCTTCGCGAATGAAAGCAAGGACGTCGCCTTCGGCATCGAGGAACCGGATCGAGCCTCGAACCAGCGCCGGATGCTGCTTGCGCAAGGCCAGCATCGCCCGGTAGCTCGCCAGGACGGACGTTTGCTCGCCGTCCTGGACGTCGACCGCCCGGTCGCGATGGCTTGCCGGGAACGGAAGCCACGACTTGCCCGTCGAAAAGCCGGCATTGTCGGCGCCAGCCTCCCAGACCATCGGCGTTCGGCACCCATCCCGCCCCTTGATCCCCGGCCAGAAGCGGATGCCGAAAGGATCGCGCAAATCCTCGAACGCCAGTTCGGCCTCCTCCAGCCCGAGTTCTTCGCCCTGGTAGAGGCAGATCGATCCGCGCAGGCAGGAAAGCAGCACGATCGAGAATTTCGCCACCCTGTCCGGATCGCCGCCCGGCCTTGTCCATCGACTGACATGGCGCACGACATCGTGGTTGGAGAACGCCCAGCAAACCCAGCCGTCGAACACCTTACTCTCGAAGGCCTCGACACAGCCACGCACATGCGACGCCGAGAATTGCGGGCCGAGCAGGTCGAACGTGTAGGACATTTGGAGCTTGTCGCCACCGCCGGTATAGGCGGCGAGTGTTTGCAAGGAACGCGTTTCGTCGCCAATCTCGCCCACAGCGGCGCGGCCTTCATATTCGTCAAGCAAGGCCCGGAAGCGCCTGAGGAAAGCAAGGTTTTCCGGCTGGCTCTTGTCGAACAGATGCTCCTGATAGAGATAGGGGCTGGTTGCCGCATTGGTGCCGGCCACGCTTTCCGCCAAAGGCGGGTTGCTGCGCAGCCAGCGGTCGTGGACGTAATAGTTGACCGTATCCAGCCGGAAACCGTCGACGCCGCGCTCGAGCCAGAACCGCACCGTTTCCAGCAAGGCGTCCTGCACCTGCGGGTTGTGGAAATTCAGGTCCGGCTGCGAGGCGAGGAAATTGTGCAGGTAATATTGCCTGCGCGTTGCGTCCCATTCCCAGGCCGGGCCGCCGAAAAGCGACAGCCAGTTGTTGGGGGCGGTGCCGTCGGGCTTCGCATCGGCCCAGACGTACCAGTCGGCCTTGGGGTTGTCGCGGCTCGTGCGGCTTTCGACGAACCATTCGTGCCGATCCGACGAATGCGACAAGACCTGATCGATGATCACCTTCAGGCCGAGCCGGTGTGCCTCGGCAATCAGTGCGTCGAAATCCTCTGATGTGCCGAACATCGGATCGACGGCGCAGTAACCCGAAACGTCGTAACCCATATCGGCCATTGGCGACTTGAAGAAAGGCGACAGCCAGACGGCGTCGACACCCAGCGATGCGACATGGGCCAGCCTCGAGGTGACGCCGCTGAGATCGCCGCTGCCGTCGCCTGTCGTGTCCTGGAAGGAGCGCGGGTAGATCTGGTAGATGACGCAGCCGCGCCACCATTCGGCATTGTCAGCCATCCTGGCTCTCCCCTGCGCCCGCCCGCGCGGCCCTGCGTTCGATCATGAACATGACCGTTCGCCCAGGCACCGGCCGTGAGATGTCGCCAGTATCCGTTTCGATGGCAGGGCGCCAATGAAAACCGGCCCGTTCCGGCAGCGTGAACATGCAGGCCCGGCGGTCGCCATTGATGACCACCGCAAGGCGACTGTTCTCACCGCTACCGAGAACCATGACCAGCCGGCGCCGCCTGGCATCGTGCCAGGCTGCCTCGTCGAACGGCATGCCGGTTTCCGTCAGCCAGGCTACGTCTGGTATTTCCGAGCCCGCAGGCTGTTCTCCGGTCAGGAATGCTGTGTCCAAGAGCGTCGGCACGGCGCGACGCATCTTGGCGAGCAGAGCCGTATGGTGCTCGAGCGCCAGGTCGCGCCCGGCCCAGTCGAGCCAGGTAATGTCATTGTCCTGCGCGTAGGCGTTGTTGTTGCCGCGCTGCGTGCGGCCGAACTCGTCGCCGGCCGTCAGCATGATCGTGCCGCGCGAGGCAAAGAGCGTCGCCAGCAGCGCGCACTGGTCATCGAAACGGGCCGTAACGATTGACTGGTCGCCGGTCTCGCCCTCGAGGCCATTGTTCCAGGACAGGTTGTCGTCGTGGCCATCGCGGTTCTGTTCGCCATTGGCCTCGTTGTGCTTGTGCTCATAGGCGACGATATCGGCCAGCGTCATGCCGTCATGCGCGGCGATGAAGTTGATGCTGCGGCTCGTTGTCTGGCCTGGTTTGGCAAAGACATCGGACGAACCGGCAAGCCGCGTCGCCAAGGCACCGATCATGCCGCCCTCACCGCGCCAGAAACGGCGGATATCGTCACGGCATTTGTCGTTCCATTCGAGGAAGGGCGGCGGAAAATTGCCGAGCTGATAGCCATCCGGTCCGATATCCCAAGGCTCGGCGATCAGCACCCGGTCGCCAAGAACAGGATCTTTGCGAATGGCGTTCAGCAGCGGCGCATCGGCGTCGAAAACGCCGTCGACGCGGCCGAGGATCGGCGCCAGGTCGAAGCGGAAACCGTCGACACCGGCGCGCTGGACAAAGTGACGAAGCGCGTCGAGGACCATTTCCCGGACGACCGGATGATCGCACGCAACCGTATTGCCGGTTCCGGTGTCATTGACCAGAGCGCCGTCCGGCTCGTGCCGATAATAGGCGCGGCTGTCGAGGCCGCGCAGCGACAATGTCGGGCCGAGCCGGTCGCTTTCGCCGGTGTGGTTGAACACCAGGTCGAGAATGGTGCCGATGCCGGCCTCGCGCAGCGCGGCGACCGTTCCGCGCAACTCGGCCAGACCGCCGGGCGCCAGTCGCGGATCGAGCGCCATGAAGGTCACGGGATTATAACCCCAGGCGTTGCGCAGACCGAGCGGCGGTAAATGCCGTTCGTCGATCGATGCAGTCACCGGCATCAACTCAATGGCTGCCACGCCGAGTTTCTGCAGATGCTCGACAACGAGGGGGTGAGCGAGCGCTGCAATGGTGCCGCGTTGCTTCTCGGGAATGTCCGAATGCAGCTTTGTGAACGCGCGTACCGGCACCTCGTAGATGAGGCCGCCGGACCGAAACAGAGGCGGCAAGGCAGGCAAGGGTTCCGGCAAGGCGCCGGCGATGGCTTTCGGCATCAGCGGCGCCGTGTCGGCCCCCTCGCCCCGGCGCGCGGCGAGCCGGCCGTCATAGGCATAGGGCCTGTCGATCTCGACGGCATAGGGATCGGCCAGCAGCTTGTCGGGATCGAACCAGAAACCGTGTTCCGGCGCGTAGTCGCCATCGGCACGGAACCCGTATCGGGTGCCGGCGGCGAGACCGGCAACAAAAAGTGCGTGGACGCCCTCGCCTTCCGACTGGAGTTCCAGCCGGTCGATTTCGCGGTTGCCGTGTTCGTCGAAAATCGAGACCCAGATGCGCCGAGCCAACGAGGACCATGCGGCGAAGCGGATGCCGCCCTCCCCGGCAAGCCCGCCAAATCGCGGACGATAGCCGGCGGATAGTCCCGACGACATCAGGTGATGACGCTCGGCTTGGCGCGGCCGGTGTGGCTGCGAATCCCGGCAATGTCGTCGGCCGCCGCGATCAGATCGGCAAGCGCCTCCTGGGTGTCGAGATCGTGGCGGTTCTTGTCCGGCTCATAGCGCTCGACATAAAGCCGTAGCGTCGCGCCCGAGGTGCCGGTGCCGGACAGGCGGAAGACGACGCGTGAGCCGCCTTCGAACAACACCCTGATGCCCTGGTTCTTGCTGACCGAGCCGTCGACCGGATCGTGATAGGCGAAATCATCGGCGCTGGCGATCGTCATGCCGCGCACGCTGGTGCCAGGCAGCGAGCCGAGCTTGGCGCGCAGCTCGTAGACAAGCGCGTTGGCACGATCGATCTCGACCTCCTCGTAGTCGTGGCGCGAATAGTAGTTACGGCCATAGGCCGCCCAATGCTGGGTGACGATCTGCTTGGCGCTTTCGCCGCGCACGGCAAGGATGTTGAGCCATAAAAGCACAGCCCACAGGCCGTCCTTTTCGCGGACATGGTTGGAGCCGGTCCCCGCACTCTCCTCGCCGCAGATCGTTGCCATGCCGGCATCGAGCAAATTGCCGAAAAATTTCCAGCCGGTCGGCGTCTCGTAGATGCCGATGCCGAGCTTTTCGGCGACCCGGTCGGCAGCACCGCTGGTCGGCATCGAGCGGGCGATGCCTTTCAGCCCGGCCTTGTAGCCCGGCGCCAGATGGGCGTTGGCGGCGAGCATCGCCACCGAATCAGACGGGGTGATGAAAATTCCCTTGCCTATGATCAGGTTGCGGTCGCCGTCGCCATCCGAGGCGGCGCCAAAGTCTGGCGCATCCGGCCCCATCATCTCGTCGTAGAGGTGTTTCGCATGCACCAGATTGGGATCGGGATGATGGCCGCCGAAATCCGGCAGCGGAATGAAATTGCGGGCGGTGCCGTTGGGCGCGCCGAGCCGGTTTTCGAGGATCTCCTTGGCGTAGGGGCCGGTCACCGCATGCATGGCGTCGAAGCGCATGCGGAAGCCCGACTTGAACAGCGCCCGCAATGCGTCGAAATCGAACAGGCTTTCCATCAGTTCGGCATAGTCGGCGACAGGATCGATGATTTCGACGGTCATGTCCCCCGTCTTGACCGTGCCGATCGTGTCGATGTCGACCTGCCCGATATCGGCGATCTTGAAGCTTGAAATCGCCTTGGTTTTTTCGAAGATCGCGTCGGTCAGCTTTTCCGGCGCCGGGCCGCCATTGCCGGCATTGTACTTGATGCCGAAATCCTCATGCGGGCCACCCGGATTGTGGCTGGCCGACAGGATGATGCCGCCAAAGGTCTTGTATTTGCGGATGACATGCGAAGCGGCCGGCGTCGACAGGATGCCGCCCTGCCCGACCATCACCTTGCCGAAGCCGTTTGCCGCGGCCATGGCGATGGCCTTCTGGATGACCTCGCGGTTATAGAAGCGGCCGTCGCCGCCGATCACCAGGGTTTTGCCCTCGAACCCGTCCAGCGCATCGAAGATCGACTGGACGAAGTTCTCGGCATAGTGCTCCTGCTGGAACACCGGGACCTTTTTACGCAGCCCGGAGGTGCCGGGCTTCTGGTCGGGATAGGGTTTGGTGGCGACGGTGCGGATCATCAGTCAGGCAGCCCTTTTCGAAAGCAGCAAGCGATAGTGTTGGACATATTTGTCGGCGCTTTTGTCCCACGAAACGTCGGCCTTCATGCCTTGCCGCTGCATCGACGTCCACACTGCGGGATTGGCATGCGCCTCGACAAGGCGGCGGACGGCGTGCAGCAAGGCGCCGGCATTGGCGGGCGCAAACTGGAAACCGGTCGCAACGCCGGCAGAGATGGCGGCTTCGTTGGCATCGATGATCGTGTCGGCAAGGCCCCCGGTGCGCGCGACCACCGGCACGCAGCCATAGCGCAGGCCGTAAAGCTGTGTCAGCCCGCAAGGTTCGAAGCGCGATGGGATAATGATGGCGTCGCTGCCGCCCTGCATGGTGTGGGAGAGTCCCTCGTCATAGCCGACGACGACGCCGATGCGGCCGCGATGGCGGGCTGCGGCGGCAAGCAATGCGCCTTCGAGCCCGGCATCGCCGGAGCCGAGGATCGCCAGCCGCGCACCTCTTGCAACGATGCCGTCGACGGCCGCCGCCAATATGTCCATGCCCTTTTGCCAGGTCAAACGGCTGATGACGCAGACGATCGGGCTGTCATCGCGATCGAGGCTGAAGCGGTCCTCGACCGCGGCCTTGTTGGGCATCCGTGCCTTGAGCGTCTTTGCGGTGTAGTTGGAAACCAGATGCTTGTCGGTTTCCGGGTTCCATATCTCGGTATCGATGCCGTTGACGATGCCATGGAGATCGACGGAGCGCATGTTGATCAGGCCGTCGAGGCCCATGCCGAATTCGGGCAAGCGGATTTCCTGCGCATAGGTCGGGCTGACCGTGGTGATCGCCCACGCCGCCTGCAGGCCGGCCTTGAGGAAGCCGACGCCGCCGTAATATTCGACGCCGTCGAGCGCCATCGCCGCCGCCGGCAGGCCAAGCTCGCCAAAGATGCCGGCGCCGAACTGACCCTGGAAGGCGAGGTTGTGCACGGTGATCATCGACGGCGTGCCGACCGCCTTGCCGTAGCGCATGTAGGCGAGCGTCATTGCCGACTGCCAGTCATGGGCATGGACGATATCGGGCAGGTAGCCCGAGATTGCGCCGCCGGCAATATCACCGCCTACCTGGCTCAAGGCCGCGAACCGCCGCCAATTGTCCGGCCAGTCGGCGCCGGTCGCGTTGCCGTATGGGCCGCCGGGACGGTCGAAAAGATGCGGCGCGTCAAGCACGAACAGGTCGAGCCCGGCGATCTGGACGGCATGCACTGAGGCCTTGCCGCCCTGCAGCAACGGATATTGCTGAACCGGCTTTTTTTTCCTGAAGGCTCCCATCACCTGGGGATAGCCGGGGACGAGCGTGCGCATGGTGACGCCCTTGCCGGCCAATGCCACGGGCAAGGCGCCGGTTACGTCGGCGAGCCCGCCGGTCTTGACCAGCGGAAAGATCTCGGGCGCCACCGACAGAACCTGCATGCACTACGATCCCAGCCTGTTGATCATGTCCTGCGTCACCAGGCAGATGCCTTTTTCCGAAACGCGGAAACGCTTGGCGTCGAGGACGGGATCCTCGCCGACCACCAGACCCTCCGGGATCCTGACGCCGTGATCGATGACCACGCGCTTCAGCCTGGCGTTGCGGCCGACATGGACGTCCGGCAGCATGACGACCTCCTCCAGCGTCGAATAGGAATTGATGCGCGCGCCGGTGAAGATCAGGCTTCGCTTCAGCGAAGCGCCCGAAACGATGCAATCGCCCGACACGAGAGACGACACGGCCGACCCGCGGCGGCCATCCTCGTCATGCACGAACTTTGCCGGCGGCTTCAACTCGGCATAAGTCCAGATCGGCCAGTCGCGGTCGTAAAGGTCGAGTTCCGGCGTGATGTCGGTCAGGTCGATATTGGCCTCCCAATAGGCGTCGACCGTTCCGACGTCGCGCCAATAGGCCTCGTTCTCGGCGGTCGAGCGCACGCAGGATTTGGCGAAGCGATGGGCGATCGCCTTTCCGTGCTCGACGATGTAGGGGATGATGTCCTTGCCGAAGTCGCGGCTCGAGCCGGGCTCCGCCGCATCGCGACGCAATTGCTCCATCAGGAACTTGGTCTTGAACACATAGATGCCCATCGAGGCCAGCGCAAAATCCGGCTTGTCGGGAATGCCTGGCGGATCGGCGGGCTTTTCGATGAAGGAGATGATGGTGTCCTTGGGATCGACATGCATGACGCCGAAGCCGGTGGCTTCCATGCGCGGCACTTCGAGGCAGCCGACGGTGACATCGGCGCCGGCCTCGACATGCTGGCGCAGCATCATTTCGTAGTCCATCTTGTAGATGTGGTCGCCGGCCAGGATGACCATGTATTCCGGCCCGTAGGCCTCGATGATGTCGATGTTCTGGTACACGGCGTCGGCGGTGCCCTCATACCATTGCGTTTCCGACACACGCTGGCTGGCCGGCAAAATGTCGAAACTCTCGTTGCGCTCGGGCCGCAGGAAGTTCCAGCCGCGCTGCAGATGGCGGATCAGCGAATGCGCCTTGTACTGGGTGGCGACGCCGAGGCGGCGGATACCGGAATTGAGCGCATTGGAGAGCGCGAAATCGATGATGCGGGTCTTGCCGCCGAAATAGACCGCCGGTTTGGCGCGGCGGTCGGTCAGTTCCTTGAGCCGGCTGCCACGGCCGCCGGCCAGCACATAAGCCATGGCGTCGCGTGCCAGCGGCTGTGTTCGTTTTGTTTCAGCCATTCCTATCCTCCCAGGTTAGATGCTCCAGACATAGCTCAGTCCGGGACGAATTCGAGCATGATCGTCGACAGCGGCGGCAAAAGCATCGTCGCCGAAATGCCTCCTCCTTCCGACCGAGCCTCGACGACGCCGCTATTGCCCTTGCCGGAACCGCCATAATCCGTGGCATCGGTGTTGATGATCTCGCGCCATTTTCCGGCGTGCGGCAACGGCACGCGGTAATTGTCGCGCGGCACCGGCGTGAAGTTGGAAATGACGGCGACCGGGTTGCCGCCCGGCGCGCTGCGCAGCCAAGCAAATACTGAGTTCGCGCTGTCGTCGACGATCAGCCAGGAAAAGCCCTCCGGCTCGCAGTCGCGGGCATGCAGCGCGGGGCGCGAGCGGTAGAGATAGTTGAGATCGCGCACCGTCTGCCAGACGCCGCGGTGGAGCCGGAAATCGAGCAGGTTCCAGTCGAGCGCGCGCCCCTCGCTCCACTCGCGGCGCTGTGCGAACTCCTGGCCCATGAACAACAGCTTCTTGCCGGGATAACCCCACATGAACGCGTAATAGGCGCGCAGCGTCGCGAATTTCTGCCAGTCGTCGCCGGCCATCTTGTTGAGCAGCGTGCCCTTGCCGTGCACCACTTCGTCATGGGACAGCGGCAGCACGAAATTCTCGCTGAAGGCGTAGACCAGACCGAAGGTGATGTCGTTGTGGTGATGCTTGCGGAAGATCGGCTCCTTGGAGAAATACTCCAAAGTGTCATGCATGAAGCCCATGTTCCATTTAAAACCGAAGCCCAGTCCGCCTTCATGCACCGGCTGCGAGACTTTCGGCCACGAGGTTGATTCCTCGGCGATGGTCATCACACCTGGATGGTGGCCGTAGACCTCCTTGTTCATACGCTGCAGGAAGCTGACCGCTTCGAGGTTCTCCCGCCCGCCCTTCTCGTTGGGAATCCATTCACCGGCCTTGCGAGAATAATCGAGATAAAGCATCGAGGCGACCGCATCGACGCGCAGTCCGTCGACGTGATATTTCTCGGCCCAGAACAGCGCATTGTTGACCAGGAACGAAATCACTTCGCGGCGCCCAAAATTATAGATCGCGGTGTTCCAGTCGGGATGGAAGCCCTTGCGCGGATCGGCATGTTCGTAGAGCGCGGTACCGTCGAACTTTGCCAGACCGTGTTCGTCAACCGGGAAATGCGCCGGCACCCAGTCGAGGATGACGCCGATGCCTGCACGGTGGGCGCCGTCGACGAAGCGGGCAAAACCGTCCGGATCGCCAAAGCGGGCAGTCGGCGCATAGAGACCCGTCGTCTGGTAGCCCCAGGACGGGTCATAAGGGTGTTCGGAGATCGGCATGAATTCGATGTGGGTAAAACCGGTCTCGACCACGTAAGGGATCAGCCTGTCGGCGAGCTCATCCCACGACAGGAAGCTGCCGTCGTCGTGAAGCCGCCACGACCCGGCATGGACCTCGTAGATCGATACGGCTTCGCGCCTGTGGTCGGCATTGCGCCAGTAGTTCCGGTGCGCCTCGTCGCCCCATTCGTGCGCCGGCGGCAGTGCCGTCACCGAGGCGGTGGCCGGGCGCAGTTCGGACTTGAAGGCGAACGGATCGGCTTTGAGCGGCAATCTCACGCCATCCGGCCCGATGATTTCATACTTATATGGGCGGCCAGCGCCGATGTCGGGAATGAACAGCTCCCAGATGCCGGTGTCGCCGCGGACGCGCATGGTATGCCTGCGGCCGTCCCACTCGTTGAAGTCGCCGACCACCGAGACGCGCCTTGCATTGGGCGCCCACACCGCAAAATGCACACCCGATGCACCTTCATGGTCGATGAGATGGGCGCCGAGCTTGTCGAACAGCCTGAGATGCGACCCTTCGGCGATGTAATAATCGTCCAGCGGGCCGAGCACGGGACCGAAGGAATATGGATCGGTCAGCCACCAGTCACCGCCGGAATTCCTGGCGTGATAGCGCAGCGGCTGGCGTTTGCGCAGCGACAGTTTGCCTTCGAAGAAACCGCGGTCGTCGCGTCTCGACAGCTCGCCGGCCTTCTTGTCGGTCAGCGTATAGGCGGTGACGAACTCGGCATGAGGGACGAAGCAGCGGGCGACAAAGCCCTTTCCCGCCTCATGCACGCCAAGCACGGCAAACGGATCGCCGTGCGTGCCGGCGACAATCGCCGCGACATCGCCGGTTGGCGCCAGTCCGTCCGGCCCGCTTGTCGCAACGGTCGCGCGCGGCTTGCTCATCAGGCAGTGACCCTCCCCGGGCACCAAGTGTATGTTTCTAGTGGAGTTTTGAATTCGACATTCGCATGCCGCCTTACCCTCCAAGGGATGCGAGGGTCAAATCACTCCACTAGGGCCACATTGTTCCTGGTCTCATGCAATCACATCAGGCGGGCACGTGCCAGATGTCTTTCGCATATTGGCGGATCGTTCGATCGGACGAGAACCAGCCGACGCGCGCGACATTGCGGATGGCTCTGGCGTACCAGTCCGGGCTGTTGCGCCAGACGCCATCGACGTCGCGCTGGGTGGCGGCGTAGGCATCGAAATCCGCGGCGACCATGAACCAGTCGCTCTGGTAAAGACCGTTGATCAGGTCGCGATAACGGTCCGGATCGTCAGGTGAAAAGACTCCGGATGAAACCGCGGCCAGCGCCTGCGCCAATTCAGGCGATCCCTCGATCACAGCGCGCGGATCGTAACCATTGTTGCGTCGCTCGGCGACCTCATCGGTGGTCAGGCCGAAGATGAAGATATTGTCGTCGCCCACGCATCCCTTGATCTCGACATTGGCGCCGTCGAGCGTGCCGATGGTCAGCGCGCCGTTCAGCGCGAACTTCATGTTGCCGGTGCCGGACGCTTCCATGCCGGCGGTCGATATCTGCTCCGAAAGATCGGCGGCCGGCATCATGATCTCGGCAAGGCTGACATTGTAGTTCGGCACGAACACCACTTTCAGCAAACCGCGCACCGCCGGGTCGCGGTTGATGACCCTGGCGACGTCGTTGGCAAGTTTGATGATCAGCTTGGCGTTGTGGTAGCTGGGCGCCGCCTTGCCGCCGAAGAATTTGACGCGAGGCATCCAGTCGCGCTCCGGATGCGAGCGGATCTGGTCGTAGAGCGCGACCGCTTCGAGAATGTTCAAGAGCTGGCGCTTGTATTCGTGGATGCGCTTGACCTGGATGTCGAACAGCGCCGATGGGTCGACCTTGATGCCGAGCCGGTCGGCAACGAGATTGGCAAGCCTCGTCTTGTTCGCCCGTTTGACGGCGGCGAACTTGTCGCGGAAGGCTGCGTCCTCAGCGAAAGGATCAAGCCGCTTTATCTCGTCGATGTCGTCGAGGAAGCTGTCGCCGATCGCCTCTCGGGTGAGTGCAGTGAGGCCGGGATTGCACTGTATCAGCCAGCGCCGCGGTGTGATCCCGTTGGTCTTGTTGTTGATGCGATCCGGGTAGAGCCTGTGGAGGTCGGCAAACACCGTCTCCTTCATCAATTCCGTGTGCAGGGCAGAGACGCCGTTGATCGAGTGCGAGCCGACAAAGGCCAGATTGCCCATGCGCACGCGGCGATCGCCATTTTCCTGGATCAGCGAGATGCGGCTGATTTGTTCGTCCGAGAATTGGTCGGAGGCGCGCGCCTCGAGCAGCACTTCGGCGTTGATGGCGTAGACGATCTGCATGTGGCGCGGCAACAGCCGCTCGAATAGCGGGACGGGCCAGCTTTCCAGCGCTTCGGGAAGCAGCGTGTGGTTGGTGTAGCCGAAGGTGCGCTTGGTGATGCTCCAGGCCTGGTCGAAATCCATGCCGTGGACATCCATCAACAAGCGCATCAACTCGGGGACGGCGATGGCCGGATGGGTGTCGTTGAGATGGATCGCCGCCTTGTCGGGCAGCGATTGCAGGTCGCCATACTGGCTGAGATGGCGCTGGACGATGTCCTGCAGCGAGGCGGTGGAGAAGAAATACTCCTGCCTGAGCCGCAGCTCCTGGCCGGCCTTGTGGGAATCGGCCGGGTAAAGGACGCGCGACAACGCATCGGCCTTGTTGCTTTCGGCGAGCGCGCCGATGTGATCGCCGGCGTTGAACTTGTCGAGCAGGATCGGATCGATCGGCATGCCGGACCACAGCCGCAGCGTGTTGACACGGTTGGCCCGCCAGCCAACAACCGGCGTATCGTAGGCAACGGCCAGAACATGTTCGGTCGGCTTCCAGACATGGCGCTCGAGCCTGCCGTCCTTCGACGTGACCGATTCCACCGAGCCGCCGAAGCCGACCTCGAAGGAGCGTTCGCGGCGCTCGAACTCCCAGGGATTGCCGTGATCGAGCCACGTCTCGGGCAGCTCCACCTGCCAGCCGTCATGGATCTCCTGCCGAAACATGCCGTTGGCGTAGCGGATGCCGTAGCCATGCGCGGGGATATTGACGGTCGCCATGCTTTCCATGAAGCAGGCGGCGAGCCGGCCAAGACCGCCATTGCCAAGCGCAGCGTCCGGTTCGAGCGCTGCAATGATGTCGAGGTCGACGCCAAGCGACGACAGCGCCTCGCGCATATTGTCCATCAGGCCGAGATTGGAGAAGGCATCGCGCATCAGGCGGCCGATGAGGAATTCCAGTGACAGGTAGTAAACGCGCTTTTCCTGCTGGGCGTAGGCCTCTTGGGTCGCCTGCATCCAGTGATCGACTATGCGGTCGCGTACAACCTTGATCGAGGCGGTGAGCCAATCGTACTGGGTTGCAACGTTGGTGCCCTTGCCGACCCTGTATTTGAGGGCTTGCAAGACTTCTTCGGCGAGCGTCTTGGGATCCGGGTTTTTGAGCGTGGGCAGAGGAGCTTCGGTTGTCATCGCGCGCGTCATGCTGCCTCTCGTGACGTTGCCAGGATCATGCGGCTTTCACCATCTCTGCCAATGCTAGTGCATCCCACCGGATGTTCAATCGATTCGGGTGATCGCAAGCCGGGTTGCCCTGCGGCAATTTGGCATTTGGAAACATCGCGTTCGGGTCCCTCGGCGATGGGCCTCAAGTTCTTGCTCAGGCCGCCAGCGCCGCTTCCGGCGGCACCTTGGCGCCGGTCATGAAGGCGACGGCGTCGGACATCGTATACTGCTTCGGATCGATGACACACAGGCGACGGCCGAGCCGATGAATGTGGATGCGGTCGGCCACCTCGAAGACATGCGGCATATTGTGTGAAATCAGCACGATAGGCAGGCCTCGGCGTTTGACGTCGAGTATGAGTTCGAGCACGCGGCGGCTCTCCTTGACGCCGAGCGCGGCCGTCGGCTCATCCATGATGACCATCTTCGAGCCGAAGGCGGCGGCGCGGGCCACCGCCACGCCTTGGCGCTGGCCGCCGGAGAGCGTTTCCACCGCCTGGCTGATGTTCTGGATCGTCATCAGGCCAAGTTCGGTGAGCTTGTCGCGGGCACGCTTTTCCATCGCCGGACGGTCGAGCATGCGCAGCCATTCGCCGAGGAACCCGGGCTTGCGGATCTCGCGGCCGAGGAACATGTTGTCGGCGATAGACAGCGCCGGCGACAGAGCCAGGTTCTGGTAGACGGTCTCGATGCCGGCCTCGCGCGCCTCCATCGGCGATTTGAAGGCAATAGGCTTGCCTTCAAGCCGTATCTCACCTTCGTCCGGGGTGACCGCTCCGGAAATGGCTTTGATAAGCGACGACTTGCCGGCGCCGTTGTCGCCAATGACAGCAAGGATTTCGCCCGGATAGAGGTCGAAGTCTGCGCTGTCGAGAGCGGTGACGCGGCCGTAGCGCTTGACCAGGCTGCGCGCGGTAAGGATCGGTTCGTGAGTCTGGTTCATGCCGAGATCTTCCTGATCCACTGGTCGATACCAACAGCGATGATGATAAGGGCGCCGACGGACAATTGCGTCCATTGCGGATCTGTCCCCCAAAGCCTGAGGCCGAGCGCGAACACGCCGACGATCAGCGCACCGAAGATGGTCCCGAGGATGGAGCCGCGGCCGCCGAACAGCGAAGTGCCGCCGATCACCACGGCGGTAATCGAATTGATGTTCTCGAACTGCCCGGCCTGCGGCGAGACCGATCCGATGCGACCGATCAGGGCCCAGCCGGCGATGGCGCAAATGATACCAGTCAGCGTGTAGACCGCGACCAGCATCCGGCTGACGCGCACACCCGACAGCTCCGCGGCCTCCGGGTCGTCGCCGACCGCATAGACATGCCGGCCCCACGCGGTGTGATTGAGCACGTACCAGGCAATTGCCGCCATGATCAGCACCAACAGCACGCCATACGTGAAGACGGCGCCCCCGATCCTGAACGATCCGCCGAAAAACTGCAGCAGCGGCGCCGTCGTCTCGAGATCCTGGCTGCGGATGGTCTCGTTACCGGAATAGATGAAGTTGATGGCAGCGTAGATCGACCAGGTGCCGAGCGTCACGATGAAGGGCGGCAGTTTCACCCAGGCGATGAGAATGCCGTTGATCAAGCCGCAAATCGCGCCGACAAGCAGCCCGACGGCAACGGCCACCGGCGCTGGGACACCGTAGTGCATGGCAAACTGGCCCATGACGACCGAGCTCAGCACCATGATGGCACCGACGGACAGGTCGATGCCGGCGGTGAGCACCACCAGTGTCTGCGCGATGCCGACCATGCCGGTTATCGCCACCTGCTGGAGGATCAGGGTGAGGGTGAAAGGAGAAAAGAAGCGTCCGCCGACGACCACTGCGAACAGAGCCACCGAGATGATCAGGATGATCAGGGGCACCATGGCAGGGCTTTTGTGCAAGCGGTGCTGGATGCTCTCGAGCGTCGAGCGGGAATGCGTCTCGAATGAAGCGACGCTGGTGTCGCTAGTGGCCAGGACCGTCTCGAATTCCTGCGGTCCCTTGCTCCTGGTTGTTTCGACGCTCAAGTCGGCCTCCCCGCCTGTGATGTGGAGCGGCCGAAACCGCTCCACATTCTCTATTGTTCTTTTGAAGTTGAGCCGATCAGGGGATCAAATCAACCCCAGCACTTGCTGAGGCCTTGCTTCGTGTCAATGGATTCGATGCCGGCGGCAGGCTTGTCGGTGATCAGCGTCACGCCGGTGTTGTAGAAGTTCAGACCGGGCGACGGCTCAGGCTTCTTGCCGCTGTCGGCAAAGGTCTTGATCGCCTCGATACCGAGCGAGGCCATGAGCAGTGGATATTGCTGTGAAGTGGCGCCGATCACGCCCTCGGCAACGTTCTTGACACCCGGGCAGCCGCCATCGACCGAGACAATCAGGACGTCCTTCTCCTTGCCGACGGCCTTCAGCGCCTGGTAGGCGCCCGCGGCCGCAGGTTCGTTGATGGTGTAGACGACGTTGATATCCGGATCCTTCTGCAGGCAATTCTCCATGGCAGTGTGCCCGCCATCCTCATTGCCACTCGACAGATCGTGACAGACATTGCGTGCGTCGGTTTCGTCGCCGATCTTGTTGGGATCGCCGAGGTCGATGCCGAAGCCCTTCATGAAGCCCTGATCACGCTGCACGTCGACGGAGGGCTGGCTGGCGATAAGATCCATGTAGGCGATGTGCGCGTCCTTGGCCTTGTCGCCCAAGGTGGCCTTTGCCCAGGAGCCGATAAGCTCGCCGGCCTTGAAATTGTCGGTCGCAAACGTCGCATCCGCGGCGTCGGCAGGCTCGAGCTGGGTGTCCAGAGCGATCACCAGCACCCCTGCATCACGCGCCTTCTTCACCGCCGGCACGATGGCCGCAGTGTCGGTGGCGGTGATCAAAATGCCCTTGGCGCCGTCGGCGATGCAGGATTCGATCGCCGCAACCTGGCCCTCATTGTCGCCTTCCGCCTTGCCGGCGTAGGCCTTCAGATCGACACCAATTTCCTTGGCTTTCGCGGCGGCACCTTCCTTCATCTTGACGAAGAAGGGATTGGTGTCGGTCTTGGTGATCAAGCAGGCGCCGACCCCGGCGGCCGATGCCGTCGACGCAAAGGCCATCAGGCTCAGTCCGGCCGCGGCAAACACGGTGGATTTCAACAGTTTTGACGTGGTCACGATTTTCCTCCCATGGAACCATTTAGGATGCCGGCCAACCGGCATCTGCAGCGCGTCCGACGAAATCTCCCAGTGTCGACGCCGATCTCAAGAGACACCAGTCCGCCAGCACTGTCAATAATTAAATCACTCTTATTTATTATTGACATCGCAGGATTGTTCACCCACTCTAGACCAAAAGCATTGAGGGGAAACGACGGGAGGAACAGGGGTGGAGACCGGCGTTACGAGGCACGGTTCGCCCGATGCGGCCGAAAGCCGCCTGCACCGCGGCACCAATCAAAGCGGCATGCGGGACCACAATGAGCGGCTGGTGCTGTCGCTGGTGCGTCAGCACGGCAGCCTGGCCAAATCCGATATTGCGCGCATGACGGGCCTTTCGGCGCAGACAGTGTCCGTTATCATGCGCGAGCTGGAGGAGGACGACCTGCTCGTCCGCCAGGCGCCGTTGCGCGGCAAGATCGGCCAGCCCTCGATACCCATGGCGCTCAATCCCGACGGCGCCTATTTCATCGGCCTGAAGATCGGCCGCCGCAGCGCCGAGCTGGTGCTGATCGATTTCCTCGGCAATGTGCGCTCGATGCTGCAGCATTCATACCGCTATCCGGCGCCGCGCGAGACGGTGGAATTCGTCACGAGCGGCATGAAGAAGATGCGCAGCGAACTCACCCCGGCGCAGGACAAACGCATCGCCGGGCTTGGCATCGCCATGCCGTTCGAATTGTGGAACTGGGCCGACACCGCCGGCGCACCGCGCGAAATCATGGACGAATGGCGCCATCGCGACATCCGCGCCGATATCCAGGCGCAATGCGAATTTCCAGTCTATCTGCAGAACGACGCCACCTCGGCTTGCGGCGCCGAGCTCGTGTTCGGCCACGCGGCGGGTGCGGCACGCGATTTCGTCTATTTCTATATCGGCGCCTTTGCCGGCGGCGGCATCGTGCTGAACGGCCGGTTGTTTGGCGGCCCAACCGGCAATGCCGGCGCGCTGGGCTCGATGCCGGTGCCTGGGCCGGACGGCAAGCCGACGCAGTTGATCGACGTGGCGTCGATCGCCATGCTGGAAAAGGCGCTCAACGCGCGCGGCATCGAGGCCTCGCATCTGTGGACATCACCGGGGGACTGGGGCGAGCTCGGCGCCGAGCTTGACGACTGGATCGCCAGCGCCTCGCAGGCGCTTGCCTATGCCATCGTTTCGGCCTCCTCCGTCATTGACTTCGAAGCCGCGGTGATCGACGGATGGATGCCGCTTGCCGTGCGCCGGCGGCTTGTCGATGCCGTTATCCAAGCCATCGGCCGGATCGACGGCGAAGGCCTGAGGCTGCCGGCCGTTCGCGAGGGAACCGTCGGCATCCATGCGCGGGCGCTGGGTGGCGCCAGCCTGCCTCTGTCGGAGCGCTTCCTCATCGGCTCGACCACGATTTCCCGGAGCTTCTGAGCATGCTGATCGGCATCCCGGCGCTGCTCGGCCCCGAGCTTCTGGCGATATTGCGCGCCATGGGCCATGGCGACGAGATCGCCTTGGTCGACGGCAACTACCCGGCCGAGCAGCAGGCACAGCGGCTGATCCGCGCCGACGGTCATCATCTCGTCCCCGTGCTCGATGCGGTATTGAGCGTATTGCCGGTCGACGACGCCGTGCCGCAGGCGCTGTTTCGCGCCTCGGCCAAAGGCGATCCCCTGCTCGCCGATCCGGTTCACCATGAGATGGAAGCGATCTGCGCCAGGCGTGCGCCGGGCCGCAAGGTGGTTGCGCTTGCCGGCGCCGACTTCTATGCACGGGTCAAGGCCGCGCACGCGATCGTCGCGACAAGCGAGCCGCGGCTTTATGCCAACATCATCATTCGCAAGGGCGTGATCTATCCGCCGGAAAGCAAGACTTCATGATCCTCTGCTGCGGCGAAGCCCTGATCGACATGCTGCCGCGCACCACGACGGAGGGCGAGCCGGCCTTTGCGCCCTATGTCGGCGGTGCCGTCTTCAACTCGGCCATTGCGCTCGGCCGGCTCGGCGCGCCGGCCGGCTTCTTCTCCGGCCTGTCGTCGGATCTGTTCGGCGGGCAGTTCAGGGAGGCGCTGGGGGCCAGCAAGGTCAGTTCCACCTATGCGCACACCTCGCCACGGCCGACCACGCTCGCCTTCGTGCGGCTCACCAACGGCCAAGCGACCTATACATTCTATGACGAGAACACCGCCGGACGCATGCTGACCATCGAGGACCTGCCGGAACTCGGCAGCGAGATCGAGGCTATGCTGTTCGGCGCCATCAGCCTGATCTCGGAGCCGGCCGGATCGGCCTATGAGGAGTTCATGCGGCGCGAGCATGAGCGCCGCGTGATGATGCTCGACCCCAACATCCGGCCAAACTTCATTCCCGACAAGGCCAAGCACCTCAGGCGCATCCGCAACATGATGGCGATGGCCGACATCGTGAAACTGTCGGACGAGGATCTGAACTGGTTCGGCGAAGCCGGCTCGCATGAGGACGTCGTCCGGAACTGGTTGGATCGCGGTCCGAAGCTGATCGTCGTCACCCATGGCAGCGAGGGCGCGGTCGGTTACAGCAGCCAGCACCGGGTCACCGTCGTGCCGGACAAGGTCGAAGTGGTCGATACGGTCGGCGCCGGCGACACATTCAATGCCGGCATTCTTGCCTCCTTGCACGAACAGGGCCTGCTGTCGAAGACGGCAATCGCCAGTTTGCCGGAAGACGCCATCCAAAAGGCGCTGACGCTCGGCGCCAAGGCCGCGGCGGTGACGGTATCGCGGGCCGGCGCCAATCCGCCATGGCGGCATGAACTCGCTTGACCGGCTGGTGCGCAGCCCATGGACTGCTCACCGGCGATCACTTTATGTTTCGTCCAGCCTGGCGGGCGGGATGCGAAGCCTGTATCAGGCCGGCCGAAGCCCGGATTTCCCCGCGTTTAAAGGGCAGATCGGAAATCAGGGGTAACAGGCTGCGACACTTGAGCAATTCAGGGTTTTGCCCTGCGGCTTTCTCGGCCGTGCCAAGTCTGCTACCAGCGGCCGGTTATCTGGCTAAACCGTTTGAGGCCGACATGCAGTTCATCGATCTTGGCGCCCAGCGCGAACGCATCCGCGACAGGCTGAAAGCGGCAATCGACCGGGTTGTCGACGAAGGCCGCTATATTCTCGGACCTCAGGTCACCGAATTCGAAAACAAGCTCGCCGCCTATATCGGCACCAAGCATGTGGTCGCTTGCGCCAACGGCACCGATGCGCTGCTGCTGCCGCTGTTTGCCGCCGGCATCGGCCCGGGCGACGCGGTGTTCGTGCCGAGCTTCACCTTCGCCGCCACGGCCGAAGTGGTGGCGCTGACCAAAGCCGAACCGGTGTTCGTCGATGTCGATGCCGACAGCTACAATATCGACATCGCCAGCCTCGAGGCGGCAATCGCCATGATCAAGGCGGAGGGCCGGCTGAGGCCGAAGGCAATCATTCCCGTCGACCTGTTCGGCCTCGCCGCCGATTACGAGGCGATCATGGCCATCGCCGATCGCGAAGGCCTGATGGTCATCGAGGATGCGGCGCAGGCGACCGGCGGCTCGGCTCACGGCAAGATGTGCGGCTCGTTCGGCACCGTCGGCTCGACCAGCTTCTATCCGGCAAAGCCGCTCGGCTGCTATGGCGACGGCGGTGCGATGTTCACCAATGACGATGCGCTGGCCGAACAGCTGCGCTCGTTCGCCTTTCACGGCAAGGGCGAAACGCAATACGACAATGTCCGCGTCGGCATCAATTCACGGCTCGATACGCTTCAGGCGGCGATCCTGATAGAGAAGCTGGCCATCCTCGAGGACGAGATGGTGGCGCGGCAAGCGGTCGCCAATCGCTATGCCGAAGGTCTCGGCGATATCGTCAAGGCGGCGCGCAATCTGGGCGGCGGCCGCTCGGCCTGGGCGCAATACGCCATCGAGACGCCGAAACGCGACGGGCTCAAGGCACATCTCGGTGAAAAGGGCATTCCGTCGGTTATCTACTATGTGAAACCGCTGCACAGCCAGATTGCCTATCGCGATTATCCGCGCACGCCGACCGGCCTTGCCGTTTCGGAAGAGTTGCCGAAGCGCATCCTGTGCCTGCCGATGCATCCCTATCTGAGCGAGGCTGACCAGGACCGGATCATCGAAACGATCCGTAACTATATCGGCTCGAATTCGGCGCATGTAGCGGCGGCATAAATTCGAAAGTTTCGAAGCGTGGTCGCGGAATACATCGACGAGTTCATCATGTTCTGCGCCGGGTTGTGGATGGCTGGCGTCGGCTTCGGATTTCTCGCGGACCCGTTCCAAGCTCGCCCCGGCCAGCAGCAGGCATGGTGGACCAACTTTGGGACTCGCTTCAAATGGATGGGACCGCTGTTGATCCTCATCGCGATATTGCTCGCGTTCGCGGCACCTTCCTGGACTCGCGTCCGACGGCAGCTCGGCACGGTCGGCATCGTTGATCAACAACCGCCGATTCAAGCTTTGCGCGTCAAGGCAGGCGGTCATCGGCACCGATTTTGCGATGCTTTGCTGCGCGCCGCAGCATAGTCTGCACCTGGCTCCCCTTTAGGCTGGTTCTCATGAAAAAGATTGGTTTCCTCTCGTTCGGGCATTGGACGCCCTCGCCGCAATCGCAGACGCGAACGGCAGCCGACGCGCTTTTGCAGTCCGTCGACCTGGCCGTCGCGGCCGAGGAACTGGGTGCTGACGGGGCGTATTTCCGCGTGCATCACTTCGCGCGCCAGCTCGCCTCGCCCTTCCCGCTGCTGGCGGCGGTCGGCGCAAAGACCAGCCGAATCGAGATCGGCACGGCGGTGATCGACATGCGTTACGAGAACCCCCTCTACATGGCCGAGGACGCCGGCGCCGCCGATCTGATCGCCGGAGGGCGTCTGCAGCTGGGCATCAGCCGCGGCTCGCCGGAGCAGGTAATCGAGGGATGGCGCTACTTCGGCTACGCCCCGCAAGAGGGCGAGAGCGATGCCGACATGGCACGCAGACACACCGGAGTGCTGCTCGAAGTGTTGCTGGGCAAAGGCTTTGCGCAGCCCAACCCGCGGCCGATGTTTCCCAACCCGCCTGGCCTGCTTCGCGTCGAGCCGCACTCGGAGGGCCTGCGCGAGCGCATCTGGTGGGGCGCCGCCACAAACGCCACCGCCGAATGGGCGGCGAAACTGGGGATGAACCTGCAGAGCTCCACGCTCAAATTCGATGAAGGCGGAAAGCCGTTTCACATCCAGCAGGCCGAACAGATCCGCGCTTTTCGTGAGGCCTGGAAGTCGGCCGGTCACGCGCGCGAGCCGCGGGTGTCGGTGAGCCGGAGCATTTTTGCGCTGGTCGACGATCGCGACCGCGCCTATTTCGGCGGCAATGAGAGCGGAGATCAGTTCGGTTACATCGAGGCAGACAGACGCGCGGTGTTCGGCCGCTCCTATGCCGCCGAACCGGACGTCCTGATCGAGCAGCTAAAGGGCGACGAAGCCATCGCCGAGGCCGATACGCTGCTGCTTACCGTCCCCAACCAGCTCGGCGTCGACTACAATGCCCATGTCATCGAGGCGATCCTGACCCATGTCGCCCCAGGCTTGGGCTGGCGTTGACGAGTTTGAACAATCGACGCCGCAGGCAGGAACCTGCCCCTCCTGACTTGCTCAGGAGCCGAACAGGCGACTGTCCCAATATACGGGTTGATGCAGGCTGGCTGTGATCAAGGCAAACTCCGGATGGGTCGGATTGATCAACACGTTGTTGTCGAGGCGAGCCACGAGGCTTGGCACGATCAAGATCGCGCTGCGGCGCTCGGCATACCACGTCTCGCCGAATTCCTTCCTCACCTTTGCCGGGATCATATCCCACCCCGGCAGCGACGGCTGCGAAAATATCTCGTAGCTTAGCCCGCGCGGAACCATGATCTGGACGTAGTGCTGGTTGGGCGGCAGTCTGCCGCTGCCGTGCACCAGCTTTTCCAGCAACGCTGTCGAATAGTGGTCGCGGTGTAAATCACTGGGCTGCCAGGCGTGTTCCAGCGGCCAGGCGCGATTGTCGAGCCCGTCGCGTCAAAGATCGGATAGGTGCCGGCAGGATCGCCGATCCTGAAGCACGGCAGCGTCCGATCGAGTATCTGCGCCTTCAAGCGGCAGTGCCGTATTTCAGGCCTGCAAGGATATCGATCACCAGCTCGGCGCCGATCTCGTTTTGGATGACCATTTCGATCGGGCGTCGGTCTTCCAGCATGGGATGAGGTCGAAATAGAAAGTCACGAGCCTGATCTTCGATCTTCCAGACGTCGAGGGCCAAGTCCCATGCACGAGCCACCCGTGCTACCCGCATGCCCTCCTCCGAAGACAGTCGAAGAGCGCCCCTCTTGCGACGTTCATAGGTTGCCTTTGGAACGAGGCGGTATTTGAATTGGGCATCGGCCGGTGCCAGCAATTGTGAGACGCGTTCCAGCGCGCCGATTGGCAACCCGCCTTCAATTCGAGCCATCAGCCCGAATGGCGACCGTGCAGCCGTTTCCTTGGGCGACAGCCCCAGCACGTCGGCTATATTTCCAAATGCTAACATCTCTGCTTCCCATTCATATGAAGCAGTATATAGCCTCACATGAGGCTGAATGCGAGCGTTCTTGCCGTCTCACGGCTGCTTGCCGTCGGCTCGTTTAAGCATCGCAAATGCGCGACTGATCCGTTGCAGGGCTGTGGCGTTGGCCAGCACTGCGTACAGCGCGAACCCGCCCGCCAGAATCCAGGGCGAAGCCGCGCCCATGGCGGTCGCGACTCCGTCCGTGGCGAGCAGCACGCAAATGAACACCAGACGTTCCATCCGCTCGAAGAAATCCGGCCAACCGTCGTTTTTCACAGGGATTTCCAGCGCCGTCCGCGCCTTGGCGTAACTGGTGAGGATCCCGCCCGCAAATGCGAACATTGCGATCGCCCACAGATCGGCGACCCAGCCGATAGCCGCAAAGACGGCCAATTCTTGATAACGGTCGACGACGGCGTCGAAATAGCCACCGGCCTTGGTGCTCATATTTGTCCGGCGGGCGACCGCACCGTCCAGCGCATCGAAGCTGAAGGCAAACGCCAGGCAAAGGCCAAAGGCAAGGCTTGAATGGTGATAGACGTAGGCCGCCGAGGACAAAGCGACGAGCACCAGCCCGCTGGCCGTAACCTGGTTCGGCGTCATGCCGATCCCGATCAGCGGAGAGGCGGCCTGCTCCCATAGTGGGTCGATGCGACTTTTCATGAGACCGGCGATCATGGCGGCTCCTCTGATGATGTCGGTTGACGGAGCTTTACCAGCAATTTGCGGGTTTGTTCCACCGTCGCTACCGTTCCAATTGGTCAAAGCGGGCCGAGACCGGGCTCAGCAACGTTCTCAATTTGCCGCAAAAACGATCTCGTTTGGCGAATGCGGCCGGCGAATTAAGGTGCTCGCCAAGCTGACGGCGAAACAGAACTTCCGGTCGCAGCGACAGCTGCCCGACAGCATTTTCACGGTTTGGGCGATGCCCTTGTGACGGTTGTGCAAATCGAACGGCAGTCTGGCGGCAGCACCCGAACGATGTGACTATGATTGCTTGCGATCCGTGGGAAGCCGGCCGAGAATCGATGCATGAATTTCCACCCAAGTTCGCCTACCTGCTCGCGACCTCTGTCGGCGCGGGATTATCTCCAATATGGCCGGGCACGGCCGGCGCAATGGTTGGAGTGGCTGTTGCCGCAGCTCTGATACCTGCATCGCCTTGGCTGACCGTGCTTACCTATGCGGCCCTGTTCGCCGTTGGCGTATGGGCGTCATCGCATGTTATCTCCCGTACCGGGACGGAGGATCCGCAGATCGTCGTCATCGATGAGACCTTCGGCGCCGCCGCAACACTTTCCATGCTTCCGATCGACCCACTCTGGTGGGCAGCAGGCTTCCTTGCTTTCCGGTTTTTCGACGTCGTCAAGCCTTGGCCCATCCGTATCATGCATGACAAGGTAAGGGGTGGGGCCGGCATTATGCTGGACGACGCGGCCGCGGCTGTCGTCACTGGGGCGTTGCTGCTCCTGCTGAACGGTTTGATTGACCATTTGCGGTAACGGGGGCATTCGGCCCCACTGCCAAAGGCCAGCACGATGGTCCATGCGAGTTTAGCGCCACAAGAGGAGGACTGGACCAATGCGAAGCTATAGGATCGCGGCCATTCCCGGCGATGGGATCGGCAAGGAAGTCGTAGCGGCCGGCCTTCGTGCGCTGGCCGCCTGCGCCCTGGCATCGCCCGCATTCCCGGCGACGACATCGGCGTGCCAGAACGCAGGAGGCATCCGCACCGCTCACCGATGGTGTTCGTGTGCCTGCGTACGGAAACCAAACCCGTCAAGTGTTTCGATCAGCACCTGTACGGGATCAGGCACACCGTGCGATGACCGCCACGCGACAAAGCCGTCCGGCCTGACCAAGACAGCACCGCCGCTTTCAACCCCGAGCGCGGAAGGCCACCGATGGTCCAAGTCAATCAGATCCTCATTGGCACCCAAGGCGTGGCAGGTCAGCGGCATACGGAGGCGTTGGCTTACGGCGTCAGCGGCCTGACACCATGCTTCGTCGGCGCAGAGGAGAAGAAGATCGCGATCGCACAAATCGAGACTCGAAATCCGCTGGCCGGCGCGCCCGACCGCGAAATGCGGTAAACGCGTGCCAGGGCGACCCGACAGCTCGGCGGATTTTTGGAACGGGTGATCGTCCGGTGTGGATTCCCGAGCCACGATGCCTGCAGTGTAGCGTTGGCCAAATACCACGTCGTAATCCTCGACGATCGCAACAGGAGGAGGCAACCGCTTCGACGGATCGTCGAACCATTTCTGTAGGCGGGCGAGCGCTTGCGCCAACGTAGCCTCGATGACCGGTCGGCGCTCCATGTCATAGCTATCCAGCAACGAGGGATCGGCATGCCCGCGTGCTACCATCGCAAGCTTCCAGGCAAGGTTATGGGCGTCGTGGATACCTGAATTGCCACCGAAAGCGCCTGTTGGGGGCATCACATGTGCGGCATCCCCCACAAGAAACGCGCGGCCTCGGCGGAATTGGCGCGCTGTGAGGGCGGCCACTTCCCAGGAGCGCGCATCGACAAGCCTCGTCGTGATGTCCGACCGGCCCGCACCTCGTATGATCAGTTCCCTGCACTTGCATTCATCAAAATCCTGTGGTTTCTCGCCCTTTTCGGGAAAGTACTGGAGCGCCAGAAGCCATCGTCCACCCTCCCTGGGCGTGAAGGTCCCGTTGAGGTCCGTCACGAAGCACGACGTGAAGCGCTTGCCGCCTATCGTCGGAGGCATGTCCATGTCAAAGACTACATTCATCCAGTGCTGAAGGCCGCCTGCCCCGCTGCGGCTGATCTCCAGCCTCTCTCGCAGGGAACCGTTCGCACCGTCCGCGACGATCAGATAGTCGGCCGAGATGACCTCCTTTGCGTAAGTCGCGATATCGCGAATTTCCGCGCGGACGACGGTCTCGTCCTCATCGAAAGTCACCAGCTCCGTGCTAAAACGCACGTCTGCACCGTTCCGCTCGGCGTAGCGGCGCAGAATCGGTTCCAGGACGTGCTGATCACACGTCGCCGGTTGCGTGGGGCTGAGGGCACTTGCATCCGGCCACGCCGGTCCGCCCCATTGAATCTCCGGATCGGCGAGATTCCTGGCGCGCGCAATAGCGCCTGCCTGCTGGTCCCCCGTCCGATTTGTACGAATCTCCTCCTCGAGGCCGAGGCTTCGGAAAATCTCCATGCTGCGCGGGGAGATGCCGGCAAACTTGTACTGGATTAACGTGTCGGGATGACGCTCGACGAGGACACACGCAATGTCGTTGTGAGCCAATAGGGCGGCCGCCGTCAGACCGTTCAGGCCGCCTCCGACGACGAGAACCGTGGTATTGGTCATCTCGGATCTCCTCTCATTGCTTTGACCACAAAAACATTTTGATTGATCAAATCATATGATTGGTCCAAGTATGTGTCAAGACTCGAAGGAGCGTGGAATGAGACCGAGCCAAGATCGCTTGCAGCACGCCACCGAGGCATGGCGCCTGATGTTTGATTTCCTGATCCGGTCCGCGCCGGACCGGTTGGAGATCCAGCGGAAATTGGGCCTGACGCCCAACGACTCGCGCGCCCTCTTCACCCTCGACAAAGACGCGGGCAAGCCGATCGGCGCATTGGCTGCTCAATGGCAGTGCGATCCATCGACGGCGACCTGGCTGGTCGACCGGTTGGAGCAGGCGGGGCTCGCCGAACGGATTCCGTCACCAGGCGATCGCCGTGTGAAGCTTGTCAAGCTCACACCCAAAGGTGCTGCAACCATCAAGGAATTGATGAGGGAATATCACAAGCCCCCGCCCGAGATACTTGCGCTTCCACGCGCTGATCTGGATCAGTTGATCGGCCTGGTCAGAAAGTTACAGGCTGGCAAATCCGTGAGTTGATCCTATCCCGGAAAGGCACTGGCTAGGATCGGGTAGCGCCGCGTCGCACTTTCCATGCTGCCGCTCGAGCCGCTCTGGTAATCGGCAGGTTCCTTGCTTTCCGGTTTTTTGACGTGGTCAAACCTTGGCCCATCCTATCGCGCATGAGAAGGTAAGGGGTGGGTTCGGCATCATGCTGGACGACGCAGCGGCGGCCGTGGCCATGCTGCTGCTGCTGAAGAAGACCATTTGAACGTTGTCGCAATGGCGACATCAGTCTGGTTGCGTCTCGACTTTCAGCATCACGCCTCTTCCAGTCTGCGTACACGAGCCCTGACCCCATTGCCGATGGCATCAGCGACTTCCGCAGGAAAATCCTTTGGGAGCGATGCAGAAACCAGTTCGACCGCCGCTAGCGCCTGTTGGCGCAGCTCATCAAAGATCGCCTTGACGGGTTTCGGACCGATCCCTGCTTTGGCGGCGGTCTGGATAAAATGGCGTGGCATGACGCTGTCGACGAGGTAGTGGCGTGTGTCACCAATAGCCATCGCCAGTTTCATTTTGTTGCGCTTGATCTGTCCCGCATCAAGGCTGGGCTGCGCTGAAATCACATCATAGAGCGGCGTTATGCGGAACCGGCCGCCGGGAGAAAGAAAGACGCTAAAATTCTTGGCGTGCCCATCTGTGGCGCCGAGAAGCCAAAAGGCAACCACGGCTTTTAAAACCGCAGCTTGGTCTACCTCCGGTTGGTCGCTTCCCTTCATCAAATTGAGGATAGCCGGAACGCCAGGCCCGCCGTCGGATTCGTATTTCAGTGACGGCGGCACAGAAAGGGCCTGGCAGCAGTCTTCCTGGGGCAAACGCAGGAGACGATTGTCACTGGTCCATCGGCGATCGAACCGCTCGACCGCGAGCACGCGATTGCCTTCGAACTCCTCGATTGCGACGACGGCGCTCGGGAGTCCTAGGGCGCTTGTCAGCTTGAGGCAGAAAAATTCGTTCTCGACACTGAAGGAAAGGTCGATGCCATTTGGCAACCGTCCAATCTGTGGTTTGAGGATGTGCGTCGTGGCAGTCGTCGCCAGCGGCTTGTACCAACGTCCTTTCCAGAACAAGAGCGCAGTCTTTTCCTGAGCGCCAGCGATCGAGATCCGGAAGTCCTCGTCCTCGCCAAGCCCAAGGGGAGCCGATGCCAGATTGCGGAGAAGATGAGCAATCTCGGTATCGTCAACGGGTTTGCCGTTGACAATACCGGCGGGGCCTGGCTCGACACCATCCGGCAGGAATTGCAATGCGCCGACACAATCGCGTCCGACAGCGGCAAGCAGGTCGTAGGCGTCTATTCCTTGAGCATGAACACGCTCCGCCATACGGCGGCGAATGGGGACGTTGTCGGGCAGGAGATTGTCGAAGACGGCGATGACGGGCGCACCGATATAACGATCTTCACGCAGAGGCAGTGATAGCGAGACGGGCAGCGCGTGCTCCCAAGCAAGCCAAGACGGATCGTACTGAAAATCGATCGCGCCGCTGGATTGTCTATTCAGCCGCCCGACGAGACGGCTGTTCAAGAAGACATTTAGCGGGATGTGCCGCCGCGGACGAGCCATCAGAAGATGTCCTCGATCTCGGCCGGCTTTGCCTTGGTCCGAGGGCGGACGACGAATTCGAGGTCGAGCGCTGCGAGAATGTCGCAAAGCGTTCCGAGCTGGGTCCCAGGCGCGCCACTCTCGACGGCCGAGATGGTCGCCTGACGCAGCATCGTTTGGTCCCCGACATTGGTCTGGTTCAGGCGGAGCTTGCGACGCTGCCGGCGGACGGCATCTCCAATCTGCTTGGGTGTTCGGGCGATTTGGTCCACAGCGTACCTCTCTGGCCATGGAATTATACGCTCGCGCAGATAAATTTCAATATACGCTTTTCCGTATCAAACTCTGTATACTCGGAAGCGTATAAGCAGCAAATATGGTCGGGCGTATGATCTTCGATCCGCATGGACCGTCATGGCCATGCTTTCAGCTTGTCCGGCCGCCGCCGGCCAATGTGACCGAAGCGAATAGTCGGCATGCTCATAAAGCTCCAAGGCAAAGTGAGGTCAGTCCTAGCAGACTGCGGCAACGGATCGGTTTTTCAAACGGATGTTGCGGCACTCACCCAATCGAGTCGTGCGGCAGGGACAAGGCCATAATTGTAAAAATTGATGCCGTCGACATCCGGCGCCGTCGCAGCTTTCACCTTGGCGGTGAGGATGTCGGGGCTTGCCATTTCCGGATAGAACAGCCGGTAGCCGGCGCCGAGGAACTTTTCCACGCCAAGGGCTGCGCGTCCGGCCGCCATCAGGCTGGCGACATCGCCGGGCTGCATGTCGTAGGCACACAGGATCGCCCCGTCACAGACCTTGCCGAGCGCCGCGAGATCGCAGCCGCCAAGCCAACCGTCTTTCAAATCGATGATTACAACGCGGGTCGCCGGATTGGCCACATCGCGCAGTTCGGCGACCAGGCTGGTCACCGGTTCGAACCGCCACAGCAGGTAGCCATGGAGTTCCGGCCATGGCAAAAAAGTGTCGGGGCCGCTCCTCGGAAAGTCTGGAAAGCGTCGTTCGGGCACGGCGCGCTCGCAGGTCTCGACGATCCATTGCCCGACGAGCTTGCGCGCTACTTCGCCGTCAACGCCGGCCTCGGCCGCGCGCGCAAGGCAGGACGGACAGAAACAGATCGAGAACAGAAAATCGTCTTCCGGCGTCAGCCCGACACCATCTTTCTCATGATGGTATTCGTGGGCGAAGCCCATGAAGGACGGGCTTTCAAGCTCGATCCGGTCCGGCCTGTAGCTGTGCGAGATATCGGCGATCAGCGCGCGGACATAAGCGCGCGCTTCCGGATGTGATGGGCAGAGATTGTAGTAGTTGGCATCGCCGAAGGCGTTGCGGGTTACGGCCTGCGGATGAAGCATGCCGAGCCGGGTGTTGTGCAAGCAGACCGTCCAGCACGAAACGCCGAGCCCGCCCACCTCGCGCCGGCGGACAAGGTCGCCAAGCACATCGCCGCCTTCCATGATCACGTCCGCCACCTTGGGCTGGATGGCAAGGTCGGCCCAGTGTGCCGCATCTGGCTTAAAATAGATGGTTCCGTCTTCCGGAAAATAGGCTTTCCGGCGCGGGCTGCGCGGCTGCAGGAACCGGCCAGCGTGATAGGAAGTCGCCAGACTGATCATGTTGAGCCCGGCACGCTCGACAAGATCGCGCTCGACCGTCTCCAAGCCCAGATCCTGGACATCCCAAGGATAGGTCCACATGGACAGTTGCATCCGGTTATCCTCAGTCTTGATCCCGATATGGGCGTAAGGTCGGGAGGGCTTCTTATCAGTCGACCGGCTCGGCGACCTGCATGAGGCAGTCTCCCGCCTCGCACATCGTGTGCAGCCGCCGCGAAAGCACAATGCCGCTTTCGACAAAGTGCAGGGCTTGCTCGGCGAGGTCGAGCCGTTCGAGGTCGTGGTACCAGCCCGCCAGTTGGCCTGAAGTCACGCTGTCGCCCAGCCTGACTGCCGGCTCGAACCAACCACAGCTTGTGGCATAAAGGCCCTGACTGTGCCGAGACAACGAAAGGAGCCGCGTCGGCGCCGAAGGCCCGGTTGCCGGTGCAAGAACCGGCGCCTCAACCACTCCCAAGGCGGCCATCAGGGCGTCGAGTGCGCGGGCGGTAATCTCCATCGTATCGACCGTGACAGTGCCACCGCCGCCGAACTCTCCGCTGACGCCGATGGCGCCGGCCCGGCGCGCCGCACCCATGGAGGTCGGTGAGGCCTGGCCGTTGTCGGCCACGAACCCATATGGCATGCTGAGCGTCCGCATTAGCTCTACACCGCGCCGGTGCCGGTCGGGATCGGTATTGTGCTCGACAAGCGCGGTCGGCAGATGCTCCATCGAGGTGCCGCCAGAATGAATGTCGAAGATGACGTCGTGGCGGGGAAACAGTTCCATCTCCAGGAAATTGGCAAGCCGGCTTGTTGGCGTGCCTGACGGGTCGCCCGGAAAGGCGCGGTTGAGATTGCCGCCGTCGAGTGGCGAGCAGCGCTTTGCGGCGATCACCGCCGGCACGTTCGCCATCGGCAGGATGGTGACGCGACCCTTGATCCGCTTGGGATCGAGCCGGCGCACCAGCTTTGCCAGCGACAGCTCGCCTTCATATTCGTCGCCGTGATTGCCGGCCATCAGAAGCACCGACGGGCCCTCGCCGTTGCGGACAAGGCAGATCGGGACCTTGACCTGGAAATAGGGCGAACGGTCGATCGAAAACGGAATGCTGAGATGGCCGAGTGTCTTGCCGTCCCGGTCGAAGTCGAGCGTATGGCTGAGGCCGGTGTGCATGGCGGCGGCTCAGACAGCTGCGATCGCAGTGACCTCTATGCGGAGGTCGGGATCGGCGAGACGCGCCTCGACACAGGCGCGCGCCGGCAGGCGCGCAGGATCCACCCAGGCATCGTAGATGCTGTTCATGGCATCGAAGTCGGCGATCTGCGGCAGGAAGATGTTGATCGCCACTAGCCTCGACTTGCTGCTGCCGGCCTCGACGAGGAGCGCCTCGACCTTGGAGAGCACGTCGCTCGTCTGACCCTCGATGCCGGCCTTGCGGTCGTCTGCCACCTGGCCTGCGATGTGCACGAGGCCGCCATAGACGACCGCCTGGGACATGCGGGAGCCGGACTGGAAGTACTTGATCATATCAGATCCTTTCGAGGTTCTCTTTTTTTGGAAGTGGCCGCGATATCTGGTCAGCCGAAATAGGTAGGAAAGGCGTGGCGGACATACCCGGCCGCGTCGGCGCCGAAGATCACGCGATAGCGATCGAGGCAGGTGCAGGGGTGCGAGATGCCGAATTCAACGACGTCACCAACGGCAATATCGTCGCCCGACGCAATTGTCAGGAAGGCGTGCTGGTCGTTGAGCTTGAAGACCTCGGCACGCGCTTTCGGCAGCTGCTTGCCGGCACGAAAGATGGTCACGACCTTCGGAAAGCCCTGGTCGAACGACACGTCGCGCATGCCCATACCGCAGATAGCAAGGCCGGGCTCCGGCCGCGACAGTACCTCGGCCCACAGGCGCAAAGCCGGATGGAAGGAATTTCGTGCGGAAGCACTGACGCCGCCGATCGCAAAACCGTCGCGGGCATCGAGTGCGCCGAGCGACCTGTCGTAGACGCCATGGTCGTGAAAGAAAATGGCGCCGCTGCGCAGCACCAACGTGGCATTGCCGTCCCTGGAGACGAGGGGCGAAAGCGCTGCGACCACCTTGTCGAAGTACACCGAGCCGCCGGCGGTGACGATCAGCGCGGTGTCGCCGCCGACGCGGGCGCGGAGCCGCAGGAACATATCGGCTGTCATTGCCAACAGGGCGGATATCGCCTCATCGGTGCGGCCAGGATCGGCTTGCGCCGCGGCACCTTCGTAGGCTGCGACGCCGGCGATCAGCAGCCGCCCTCCGGCTGCTACAACCGCGTCGGCGATCGCCTCGGCTTCGCCGGTGGTCCGGGCGCCTGCCCTCCCCACACCAAGTTCGACGAGCACGCGCAATGGCGGCAGCGTCGCATTGGCGCGCCAAGCTTCAGCAAGCGCATTCACTGCGTCGAAAGAGTCGGCAAAAACGTAGAACTCGGCGCTTGGCCAGGCGCCGACAAGGACAGCAAGTCGGTTCGCACCACCTGGTCCGCCGACCTCATTGGCGATGATCAGCCGAGAGAGCCCGGCTCTGAGCATCACTGTGGCCTGCCTTATGTCGGCGACGGTCGTGCCCCATGCTCCGGCCTCGATCAGCGACCGGGCAAGGTCAGGCGCCATCGGGGTCTTGGCATGCGGGGCGATCACGGCGCCCTGTTCTCGCGCATACCCCAGGAACAGGTCACGATTGGCGATGAAGGCTTCCTCGTCGAGGGTCAACACCGGCAACGACATACGTCCATGCGCTGGATGCCAGCGCTCAGATGCGACAAAGCTGCTGTCCAGCCCGAGGGTGCCAGGCGGCACGCCGCGGATACGATCGTCGAGCAGGAAATTTTCACGGGTCGCGAGCGACAGTACGGGTGAGTTTTCGGTCATCCGATGCTAGTCCTTTCGCTTTCGCAGGATGAAGTCCGGATCGATTTCCGATGCCGGCCACACCATGAGAGAGATACGTGCCAAAGCGTTACTGCGGACCGATCATCGATGCCCACCATCACCTTTGGGATCTCGGCCTCGGCCGCCATCCCTGGCTCACGCCCACGGCTGGCGAACGCGGCGGTCTGGGCGAGCTTGGCCCCTTGCGGCGAAACTACCTTCCTGAAGATTATTTGCGCGACGCCGGCCAGCACAGTGTCGTCGCCACCGTCCATGTTGAAGCCGGTTGGGCCGGGGATGACTGCGTCGGTGAAACGCGGTGGCTTGAAACCCTCGACAAGTCGCGCGGCGTGGCCGCCCGTTACGTCGTTCACGTACCTCTGGCGAACCGCCAAGCGCCGGCGCTGGTCCAGGCGCAGGCGGCATTCGACCGTGTCGTCGGCGTACGCGACATACTGAGCTGGGATCCGGATCCCGCCCGTCGTTTTGCCGCCCGCGACGGCATCATGGACGATCCGGCCTGGCGTGCCGGCCTGTCCCTGCTTGGGCGTCGCCGGCTGGTTTTCGACCTGATGGTGTTTCCGCGCCAGCTCACCGGCGCGGCGCGCCTCGCAGCGGCCTTTCCGAACCAGCTCTTTGTTCTCAACCATTGCGGCAGCCCGATCGATCGCGATGCGGACGGGATGCGGGTGTGGCGCGAAGGGCTGCGGCTTTTGTCGGAGCGCGAGAACGTCGCCATCAAGATATCGGATCTGGTCGCCTACGATCATGATTGGACGCTCGACAGCCTAAGGTCGGTTGTCATGCATTGCATCGACTGTTTCGGTACGCGGCGCGCGATGTTCGGCAGCGACTTTCCGGTCGCCGGCCTGCATGCATCGTTCGATGCGGTGTATGACAGCTTCAAGGCCATTGCAGGAGAGCTTTCCGCGGACGAGCAGACGGCACTGTTCTACGGCAATGCACGGCGCATTTATCGGCTGGACGATATGTCATCGGCGGGCCTGCTCTCTGCCTGAGAGAAGCAGCAGCCCCAGGATCAGCGACCCGAACAGGATGCTGCGCCAGCCGGGCGATGCGTTGACCACGGTGATGAGCGCGGTGATGGTGACCAGCAGGATGGCGCCCGGAATGGTGCCGGCATAGGTGCCGAGCCCGCCGAGGATCGAGGTGCCGCCAAGCACCACGGCGGCAATCGAGGCGAGCAGATAAGGATCGCCGATACCGACATAGCCTTGTCCGTTCATGCCGAGGACCAACACACCGGCAAGTCCCGCACAGAAGCCGCTGATGCCGTAGACCGCCAGCGTGGTCGCGGCGACGGGAACCCCGGACAGCGCCGCGGCGAGCGGATTGGCGCCCATCGCGAATATCCGGGCGCCGAGCGATGTCGCATGCATCGTGGTCAGAACGATCACTGAAATGACCATCCACAAAAGCACGCCTGCCGGAATACCGACCGGCCGCGCATTGCCGAGCCAGCGGACCAGCGGGTTCTCGGCGGTCACGGCACTGCCGCCGGCGATGATGATCAGCAGACCTTGCAGGAATGTCGCCATCGCCAGTGTCATGATCATTGGATGAACGCGCAACAGCGCCACGCCCAGCCCGTTCACCAGACCGATTGCGCTCGTCAACGTGAGAACTGCAAGAACGGCGGTGAGCCCTGTCGGATCCGCCTGCCACGAAAGCAGCGGCAGGCTGACAGCGCTAACCGTGACGATCGCCGCGACGGAAAGGTCGATGCCGCCGGCAATCACCACGAAAGTTTGGCCCGCCGCGACCAAGCCGATCACCGCGCCCAATTCAACCAAATAGCGCAAATGCCCATAAGCGCCGAAGCCACGTGAAGCGAAGCTCGCCGCGATCCATACCGCCGCAACTATAGCGATCGTAAGGAAGGGCCGGCTGCGCAGAATCGTCAGTGCGCGCCTGCCGCTCACGCTGTCTTTCCGTGCTGTCATTGCTGCACCTTGCGGAATTGCGGGATGGCGACCGCCCCGATGATGATGAGGCCCTGGGCGACATATTGGGCGACCGGCGTGAAGCCGAGGAAGAACATGACACTGATCATCAGGCTGAGCAGCAGGCTGCCCGCAAGAGCGCCGCGCATGGTACCCTGGCCGCCCAGGAAACCGATGCCGCCGAGCACTGCGGCGGCAATGGAATTCAGCGTGAACGCCGTGCCGATGACTGGATCGCCCGAACCCGTTTGCGCGGCGATGAACAGGCCGGCGCCTGTGCAAAGCAGGCCGCTAATCGCGTAGGCGGCGATCCGGGCACCGTCGACCGGCACGCTGGAGCGGTAGGCGCCGACGGGATTTTCGCCTGCAGCATAGATGCTCAAACCAAGCGGCGTGGCGAGATAGAGTTTCCACAAAAGCACGATGAGTACCAGCAGCACGAATGCCGCCGGCGTGTTGCCGGCAAGCAGGTCCGACAGCCACTCGGGTATGGCGCCGCCCGGCCTCGGCAGGATGAGCAGCGCAGCGCCGCCGATAATGAAGGAGCCAGCGAGCGTCACCACGATTGCCGGCAACCGAAGTTTCACGACGATGAACCCGATCGCGGCACCGATGCCGAGACCGGTCAGCGCCACCGCTGCGGCACTGCCGGCTACGCCCAGCGGCCCAGTCATCGTCGTCGCAGCGATCACCGCGCCCAGGCTGACCATGGCGCCGATGGCCAGGCTTATGCCGCCGGTGAGCATGAGGATCGCCTGGGCCATGGCGACCAGCGCCAGCGGAAACCAGCTCTGGGTGAATTTGGCGAAACCGGACGCTGTCAAGAGGCCGGGAAACAGGGAACCGTAGGCAATGACGAACGCCAGGACCACAGCGAACAGGCTGCGCACGCCGACATTGCGGCGCAGCTGAACCGGCCAGTAGAGCGCGCCGGCTTGGCTTGAGGATGCAACCGCGCTCATGCCGCAACTTTCTGCTGTTCGGCGCCCATTGCGGCGGAAACGATGGCTTCCTCGCTCAGTGCCTCGCGCTCGAGCATGGCCACGATGCGGCCTTCGCGGACCACGCCGACGCGGTCGCAAAGGTGCACCAGTTCGGGTGTGTCGGAACTGAGCAGCACGATCGCCTTGCCGGCGGCGGCGAGTTTGCGAAGCATCATGTAGATCTCACGCTTGGTCTCGACATCGACGCCGCGCGTCGGGTCGTTGAGGAGAAGCACAAGCGGCTCGTGTGGCATCCATTTCGCCAGCGCGACCTTCTGCTGGTTGCCACCTGAGAGTGCCTGCGCCGGGCGGTCGAGGTCGCCCTTGATGGCAAGCTGGGCGGCGAGACCCCTTGCCATATCGCGCTCGGCACGCCGGCTGCGCAGCTTCAGCGCCGGCAGCCTTGCGAAGGCGGGCAGCATCATATTGGTGATGATGGGATGGATCAGGTGCAGGCCTTCGCGCTTGCGGTCAGCTGGGACATAAGCGAGGCCGAGCGCATTGGCGTTCGGCACGCCGCGGGGCAAACCCGAAACACCGTTAACCGTCGCGGATACCGTCCTGGCGGGGATCGCGCCGTAGAGGCCAAGCAGCAGATCTTCCTGCCCCTGCCCGACCAGGCCGCCAATGCCAAGCACCTCGCCCGTCCTGATGTCGAGATCGACGTCGCGCATCAGGCCGGCCGAAAATTTACGCACCGAGATGGCGTCGGCCGGCGATGGCGAAGGCCGCCATCGTGGAAAGAGATCGCCGGGGTCGCGGCCGACCATCAGCCGTACCAGCCCGGCGGCATCGGTTCCTTCCAGCGAGCAGTCCGCCGTGCAGGTCCCGTCCTTGAGCACGGTGACATGCTGGCACAGCGTCATCACCTCGTTCAGTCGGTGTGAAATGTAGAGAATAGCGATGCCCTCGCCCCGAAGCCTCTCCAGCAGGTCGGTGAGGATTTTTGTCTCAGTTGCCGATAGCGATGAGGTGGGTTCGTCGAGAATGAGCACGCGCGGCCGGCGGTAAAGCGCCTTGGCGATCTCCACCATCTGCCGGCGGCCGAGGGACAGGTGCCCCACCGGCGTAGACAGCGGTTCGTAAAGCCCGACAAGATCGCATGCGGCTTTGGCCCGGACGGCAAGCTCGCTGTAGTCGATCAAGCCGAACCGTTTGGGATAGGCACCGAGCCCGATGTTTTCGGCAATGGACAAGCTGGCCGTCAGGCTCAGTTCCTGCTGGACAACAGCGATCCCGGCCTGTCGCGCATTAGCGGGGGTCATGCGCGAGACCGGGCGCCCATCGACCTCGATCGCCCCGCCGTCCGGGCGCAAGGCGCCGGACAAAAGGTTGATCAGTGTCGACTTACCTGCGCCGTTCTCGCCCAGCAACGCATGCACGCGGCCCGGCTGGAGAGCGATGGAAACGTTGCGCAGAACGGGGTTGCCGAAGAAGGACTTCGACACCCCCCGCGCGGCGAGAAGCGGAGCCGTGGTTGTCAATGCTACAACCCTTCAGCCTTATTTCTGGGCCAGCAGCTTCTTAAATAGATTCTCATCGTACGGCGAATAGATATAACCGTCAGCCGGGAAATCCTTCGCCCGGGCGAGGTATTCGTCGATGTTGGAATTGTCGATCACCGGCAACGGGATCTTGACGAAAGCCGGCACATCCTCGCCCTCCAGTGCCTGGACGGCGGTGTAGGTGGCGAAGGCGCCGAGCCAGTTCGGCTGCATCGTCGCCCAGCTCTTCAGGCCCTTTTCCTTCCACAGTTCGAGAAACTGGCGCGCATTCTCGCCGGTGATCGGCACCTGGTCGCGGCCCTGCTTGTCGAGCGCGAGCACGGCGCCCGCCGACAACGCGCCGCCCAGCGACAGGATGCCGTCGATTTCGGGGTTGGCGAAAAGTAGGCTGGTCACGGCCTCTTGGGCGGGCGCGACATTGTAAGGCGTGTTCGTCTCGGCAAGCACCTTCACATCGGGATGGGCCTTAAGCTCGGCATCGGCGCCTTTGCGCCGGTCGTCGCTGACCGAAACGCCGGCTGGGCCATTGAGGATGAGGATCTTGCCCTTGCCACCGATGGCGTCGATCAGGAACTTGGCCGCCTGGTCGCCCCACTGTGAGGAATCGGTGTTGACCTTGGCGGTCACCTGGTCGGTATCGACGAGGCTGTCGAAGTTGATGATGGCGATGCCCTTGGCGCAGGCGTCCGCCAGCACACGCGCCGGCGCGGTCGACGAACCAGCGATCAAGATGATGGCATCGACATCGGAATCGATCATCGACTGGATCTGCTGAATCTGGACGTTGGCGTCGCCCTGGGCATCGGTCACGACGAGCTTGTCCACCAAGCCTTGCTTTTTCAAAGTCTCGACTTCGGCTTCTATCGTGCCCTGTGTCTGCTTCATCCAGGTCGGCACTGAATAGATATTGGCCCAGCCGATCGTATATGGTGCTTTGCGATCGCCCTTGATGCATTTAGCGGCGGCGTTGGCTTGCGAACCGGCGCCGAGGCTGAGGAGAAGGCCGAGGCAAAGGGCACTGGCGGATGCGAAAAACGATGATTTCGTCATGATTGTTCCCTTCTGAGGTTATGGCCTGGGCGTGCGGGGTCGGGACGAGAAAACCCGCCGGTTGCCGCATCTCGGAAACCGCCTGTTTTCTCGTCAGGACTTTCTGCGCCTGGCTCGTTATTGTCCGATATTTCAGACGTTAGGCCTGTATATCGGACAAATGGATGCTAGACTGAGCCTTGACATCTTTCAAGCGTCTTGAGACGAGGGCCGAAATGATTTTTGCGCGGGTGCGGCCTACATGAGCGATGGCGTCACTGGTCTAATTGAAACGGAAGCCGGCGCAGAGCCGCGCAATGGCGAGCGCCGCCGCGGGATCGACCGCGTCATCATGCTACTCGAGGCCCTTCTGCGGCACCGTGCGCCGATGCGCGTCGGCGACATCGCCAAGATGATCGGCGCGCCGCGTTCAACCACTTATGAAATCGTCAACAGCCTGCTGGAAGCCGAAATGCTCGAGAACGTCGGAACGGAAGGCTATGTCTATTTCGGAAAGGCGATGCATCTGTTCGGCTGGGCCTACTCACATCATAATGCCCATTACCGGCGCATCATCGAAACCCTGGACAGACTAGGCGCGGAGACGGGCGAGACCGTCCAACTGTGTGGCCTGCGCGGGAACAAATACGTCGTGCTTGATTGCCGGGACTCTCCTGGCCCGTTCCGGATTTCAAGCGATGTGGGAGTCGAGGTTCCGATCCCGTGGACGGCGTCCGGAAGGTTGCTGCTCGGCCACATGAGCGAGCAGGAAATACGGGACTTCATTGCGCCTGGCGACTACAAGCTTCCCGACGGCCGCGTCATTGCACCAGCCGAGTTCTTCGGCGATGTCGCTCTGGCGCGCCAGCAAGGTTTCAGCGAGACCGCCGCACTGGCCGACCGCTTCACCTGGTGCATGGCCGCGCCCATCCGCGACGGCAACGGGGCCATCAACAAGACGCTTTGTTTCGTGTTGCCCGTCGACACGCCGGAAACGCGGCGCAGCGAATTGCTCGCCCTGCTATGCGAGCGCGCCCGTGGGTTGTCGTTGGCGGGAAGCTAGTAAAAAATCGGCACGCGAAGATCCGGGATAGGCTCCGTTCGTTCAACCGCAGCAGCGAAGCCGGAACTGGTACTCCGGTGAGTATGGCAAAGGCGGCAGCGCGCTCCTGCTACCAGATCTTCTAATTATTTGATTTCTAGATTTTTAGTACGGGTCGCCCGACAACATTGACCTCCTAATGAGTATCTTCAGTCGGGCGAGGTCGCGACGGATGCGAGGTCCAGAACCATCGCTATAATCGCCCTCGAGTGTGAAGGATGTAGGCCTCGGCTGGCGCACGAAGGCCACAAACGCAAGCTCGAGCTCGGCTACACCCGTCGCCCAACGGCACACGCAGCGGACGCTTCCCTGACATCTATATCTAGATGATGCGGTCGTCTATAAAGCCATCTTCAAGGACGCCGGCGGTACGATCATCCGGACTCGGAGGCGTGTTCGGACGTCGTCTACCTTACTTTAGAACTCCTGACACTAGATTCGTAGGTTGATGGGCTCACTTTACTCGGCCGCAGCAACGAAGCTTGAATTGGCAGTTCGATGAGTGTGGTTTTCTTTTAGCGATATCAGTAGTTAGGCGCCATAAGCGCCAGCCTGGTTGAGCACGATGATCTCGCCATCGATGATAGCGCTTTGCACGTTGAGTCTCTTGGCGGCCCCGAAAGGTGTCGCTACTTCGTCGTCCAATCGACAACGCGGCGAGTGAGAATGCGAATATCGGCGTCATCGATCACGAAGTCGAACTTGACCTCGAGTGTCCATCCCTCCCCCTTAGGGCAGATTGTCCACCAGAGTCCGCATCATACGGCCAATGAACGCGCCCGGTCCGGCTAGACGAGCTAGAGGAACGGAACACTATCATTTTATTGAATTACTAATGACGCATGAAACGGGCTATAATTCGCTCGTAGCCGGCAGCCCCGCACCCGGCACCGGGGCCAAGCGCCACGGGTCGCCGGCCAACGACGAAGCAGGGTTTTTCGAGTTCTGCCCGTTTGTGGCCAGACGTTCGACAAGCGAAACCTTGGCGAGGTGCTGCATCACTATCTCCCCGGCCACATCGCGCTAGCCACTTGTCTAAGCTGGCTGGAATTCCGCGGAGTGCCCGACTTCCTGCAGGGAAGGCCACGACTGGCACAATGGTATAGATCCTTCGTGGAACGCCCTTCAATGCGTGCCACACCCTACGACGGCGACACGCGAGATTGATATCGATCGCCAGGCTTTCGAATCCAGCATGTGTCGGTCATCAGCCAAGCATTCTCGAAGCCAAGAGAAAGCCTGGCTGCAGCCCGCCAGGACCGCGGTTGCGATCCGCGCGCGCGGATCGGGGAAATTTCGGACGCAATGATGTAATCTCGAATGGATGCGCCATGGCCCGTTGTTAAGGTAGTGTTCGCGCGGAACCTTTGCGAAGGCCTCGATGACCGCAGGGTTGTGTAAGACCGGTGACGCGACACGCAGGTCTTCGGCAAACCATCGGCGCGCTTCACTGGCATCGGTTCTTGTCGGCATGGAATATCGGCTCCCGGATTGCGCGTACCCGAGTCATGCTCTCAGAAAACCGAACGGCGGCAAAGGGTGCCTATCCTCGCGTCCGCCCTGCAGTCGAAGTGATTCGGAGCCGTTGGATCAGGCAAGCTCCGACTTGAGCACGATCATTGCAAGCTCGCGCCAAGTTCGAAATTAGGCCAAGACAGCGCTCGTGCATCCACGTCGGTGATCAGCATATGGCCCGGCGAGACTGTGATGGAGATCGCGAGTTCGGCACGAGCAAGAGCGTCTTGGGCGGTCAGGCTGCTCGCCCAGAATACAGGGATCTCCCCGTCCAAGACTTCGACGGCATCACCCCAGTCGGGAGCCATCAAATTTCGGATGCCGACCGTCGTGGGCTCTCCGACATGGATGGGAGACCCGTGCGCATGCGGAAAGCGCGCGGTGAGCACGCGAACCTTGTCGATTTCGCTATGCCGTATCGGACGCATGGAGACGACCATTTCGCCACCGAACGGTCCGACTTGGGACGTCTCGATCTTGGTGCGGAACTTGGGGGCGGTTTTTCCACGGCCGATACGCCGGAGTTTCACGCCTCGTTCGACAAGCGCGGCCTCGACGGTGAGCGAACTGCCGAGCGCGAAGGCCGCAAAGTCATCTCGCCACAGGTCGATGATGTCTGTGGTCTGGCGGATCATCTCGCCGAAGTGATAGATGCTGTACTGTGGTGCATCGGTCCGGATATCGATGTCGCCCAGCGCAGGCAGAAATGGGCTGCCCGCACGGCTCACACCGACCAAAGGGCAGGGTTTCGGATTGCGGACACAAAACTGATAGAAATCGGCGGCAAAGCTGCGCGGTACAATCACGACGTTGGCCTGGAGCTTGCCGCGCGCAAGCCCTCCTGTATGCCCTTCATAGGCACCCATCCTGACGAGTCTGCGCAATCTGCCCGCATCGACCATTCGCAAATCCTCGTAGATCGGTAAAGTGATCGGGCGAGCCATGGCTTCCAACGGATGCGCGTTTCAACGACACGTCGAGAGCGCGTAAGATCATCGGCGGGTCTGCCGCTTGTCAAATCATCAGAATCTTTCCTCATTGATAAATCGTATTTATTGGCCGGCGAAGGATGGCGCTTTTTATTAGCTTTTGCTCATATTTATTCTCATTGACACTCGCGGCAGCCGATCGCTTCTATCTGTCGGCTTGCCTCATGCAGGAAACCAAGATCGCGGTTCATGTAGAAGAGCAGGAAAGCCGCATAGAGTACAAAGACGAGACTGAACACCAGCGTCTTCACGACCAGCGACAGTGCAAAAACATTCAGGTGCGGAGAGGCCCGCGCCAGGAAAGCCAGCACAATGTCGGACAGGAGCATGCTGATGATGAGTGGGAAAACGAGGGTCAGCGCCATCGCCATGATGCGATTCAGCAGACGCAGGAATATTCCCGCAGCATCCTTGCTGAATACAGGCAGAAGACTGTCGATCGGCCACAGGCCGTAGCTCTCGTAGAGACTGGTCAGGGAAAGCTGCAGGCCGCCGGCAGCCAGGTAGATTGTGACCATGATGACCGCGAGCAAGGTGCCGGTAGCACTCGTCTCGTGCGTCATCATAGGGTCGATCAGCGTCCCCATCGTAGAGCCCCGCTGCAGGTCGAGGATGTCACCGGCAGCCTCTGCTGCCCAGAACGGTATCCCCATACACAGCCCGAGCGTTACACCGACCACAACCTCCTTGAGAATGTAGGCTGCGATCATCGTGGTCGTGATGTCGCTGTTCGTCAGCTTGCTCACGACCATTGGAAAGATTGGAACTGCCAGCGCCAATGCCACGCCATTGCGCAGAAGCCCTGATAGCGGCACACGCGAAAACAGCGGCATCAGAAGCATGAAACCACCCACGCGTGCGAGCGCGAAAGCGCCTGCCAGGAGATAGACCTGAAGGTCTTTGACAGATGCGAAGAGTGGTTCGACCGGCACCTGCGTGCCTCAACGTGTGACGACGGGGAATTCGTCCAGAGCCGTCGATGCCTGCTGCGCGATCTGCTGGCCAAGCACAGGACCTAAGACGATGATGACCAGCAGGATCACGACAAGCTTGATCGTCTGCGGCAGCGACTGGTCCTGAATCTGTGTCAGCGCCTGGGCAAGGCCGACGAGGATGCCGACCGCCAGTGCCGCAATGATCGCTGGGCTGGACGCGAACAGCACCGTCAAAAGCGCGCTTTGGACCTTCGCCAGGATGAAGTCATTGTTCATGCGTACCCGCCATGTCGTCAGCCGTAACTCAGGATCAGGCCATGCATCAGGCGCGACCAGCCATCTATGGCGACGAAAAGGAACAGTTTCAGGGGAATCGAAATAAGGACCGGCGAGACCATGATCATGCCGAGCGTCATCAGGATATTGGCGACAACGATGTCGATGATGAGGAAAGGAAGGTAAAGCAGGAAACCGATCTCGAAGGCTCGGGTAAGCTCGGACGCAACAAAGGCCGGAACAAGGATCGAGAGATCGTCGTCCTTCAGGTTCTGCCGCGCCTGTTCCGGCCAAAGGCGGCTCGTTCCATCGAGAAAAAACTGCCGCTCCTGCGGCTGAGTGAATTTCATAAGGTGTCGCTGCAGTGGTTCCCTGACCAGTTGCGCTGCCCTGGCGAGGTCATCGGTCGTCTGGAACTGAACTTGCCCTTCCTGAAGTCGGCCAGACATCTCGCTCAGCAACGGTGTCGTGACATAGACGGTGAGCACAAGCGCTATGCCGTACAGCACCAGATTGGGTGGCATCTGCTGGACGCCGAGTGCATTGCGGATGAGAAACAGCACGACCGAAATCTTCAGGAACCCCGTCATCGTGACCACCGCCAGAGGCAGCAACCCGACGAAGCCGACGGCGATCAGAATACCAAGGAGATTGGGCGAATTCTCAAGCATTATCGAACATACGAAGGATCCGCACGCCCAGGCTTCCCCCAATCCGCACGATCTCGCCACTGCCAACTCGTTTACCGCTGGCGATGATGTCGACAATCGCCTCCGTTACATCGGCGAGCGGAACGATGGCGCCGGGCGCAAGCTGCCTCACCTCTCCGAGAGGCATTGCCGTGCGGCCGATTTCGAAAACGAGTACAACCGGCAACTCGTCCAGAGTTGACTCTTCCAAGGTCTGGCCAACGGACGGCGGCGAGTTCTGATTCATGGTCCACTCCCAATTGGATCCGGCGACGAGGGTCGGCGCGGCAAGCAATTGCGGCCCGGCGGTAGTCAGGGCGACCGATGCATAAAGGTGCTCGGCAATGATGAGTGCCGCGTTGCGTTCTTCCGCCTCATTCCTGAAAAGCACCACGTCGCCAGCCTGGAGGCTTTTCAGCTCGCCAAGGGTTACTTTGAGTGCGCCACGCCGAAGGCAGATCGGCAAAGGAAATTCGGCCGGGATCGGCGGTCTGGCCTTGGCGATCTCGTCAAAAAGACGGCCGATCCGAACCGCCAGGCTGACGTCACTCGTGTTCAAGACGCAGTCAATCGTCTCCTGGCTGTCGGTCAGGACAAAAGCCAACGGGGTCTCGCCCGAAACCGAAACTGCTTCTGTTTGTGTGACCGGGGTGAGCGCGATACTGTCGCCCAGCTTGGCCTCAATCCATTCGAGATCCTCTTCAAACGCGGATTCCAGCAGCAGTGCGGCGTGGGCGGGGGCCAGCCGCTTCATGTCGACCAGTTCGTCTGCCCTGGCGAAGCCTCTTTCGACCACGGAAAGCGGCAGGCGCAATTTGCCCATCGTGTCTCCGACGGAGAACGCAATGGTGTACCACCGCTGGTCCGCAGGGTTCGGCGCCGGCCAGACGGCGGCAATCGGCACCGTCCTGCCCGCGATCGTGATTTCCGCGTGCGCGCGCCGGCGGTAGAAGGCGTTCAATGCCTCAACGTCGACAGACGCAACAGAGTTCAGCACCAGCCGCTCGCCAACGCTCGACCGTGAGGCCTTGCGTTTTGCCGACTTTACCTGCGCTCTCGTTTTTCCCGACGCAAAGGCTTGGGGCATCACATCCATATTCACGATCACAAAATGGGCTATGTGGGCAGGCGCGTTGGACCGCGCTCTTCCTCCTCGGAAAGCTCGGCAAGCGCCAGGCAACGTCGTGCGGTGCGGTTGATCAGATGCTCCAATACCCCGTCCAGCTTCGTCAGAGCTTTCATGGCCTCACGATGATCATTGCGAGCTGCCGACAGTTCCGCTTGCCGTTGCTGCTCGGCGACGCCGGCCATCTTCTCGTTTTCACGCAATTGCTCGGTTTTTCTGGCGGCGATTTCAAACCGGCCCTGTAGCTGGTGAAGGCTGGCAGCTTTTATCCGATGCCCAATAAGCGAGCCGAACGCTGCATCTTCGGCATCGACCGTGCGCTGCAGGTGCTCCGTGACCGCACTGGCCGCCTGCCGACCCTCCCTCGCGGCCCGGTCCAAAGCGGCGTGCCGTTTGATCACCTCTTCCCTTGCACGGTCCTCACGGCGGCGTCTGAGCTCGCGTAATCGAGTGATCATCTCACGATCTTTCACCGACGATCTCCCGCATGAGTTGGCGTGTCCTCTCCAGGCTCTCATGAGTGGCGGACGCCTGACGCAGAAAGGCGTTGATGACATCGATCTTCGCCACTGCCTCGTCCGCCACGGGATCGCTGCCTTTTTCGTATTCACCGACGCGCAGGAGAAGCTCGATGTCAGCGTAGCGGGCAAGCAGTTCACGCAGGTGGCCGGCGTCGGACCGATGTTCCGGCGCCACAACCGCATCCATGAGGCGGCTTCGGCTGCGCAGGACATCAATGGCCGGGAAATGGTTGCGCTGCGCAAGCTCGCTCGACAAGAAGACGTGGCCATCAAGGAGGGCCTGAACTTCCTCGGCGACAGGGTCCAGCGTACCGTCGCCTTCAAGAAGAACGCTGTAGAGGCTGGTGATGGATCCGACGCGACCCGTGCCTGACCGCTCGAGCAGACGGGGCAAGACCGCAAACAGCGAAGACGGAAAGCCGCGACGCGTCGGCGGCTCGCCCGCGGCCAGGCCAATCTCTCGGTGCGCACGGGCAAACCGGGTTAGGTTGTCCATTGCAAGCAACACATGTTTGCCCTGGTCGCGAAAATATTCGGCAATGCTGGTCGCCACATAGGCAGCCTTGACACGCTCAATGGCGGGACGGTCGGAGGTCGCAACAACGACAATGGCCCTCGCCCTGCCCTCGGGCCCGAGCTGTTGTTCGAGGAATTCGCGTACCTCACGTCCGCGCTCTCCAACAAGGGCGACCACCGCGACATCGGCATCGGTGCCGCTGACGATATCGGAAAGCAGGATCGACTTTCCCACGCCCGGTTCGCCAAAGATTCCGACGCGCTGGCCGCGCGCGCAGGTGAGCAGCGCATCGAGCGCGCGTATTCCGAGTTGGATCGGCTGGGAAATCAAGCCGCGCTCCAGCGGAGATGGCGGATAGGCATTGACCGGATAGCTGCCGGTGATGCCGTCCGGCGAAAGCGGCTTGCCGTCCAATGGCTCGCCAAGCGCGCTGATCACGCGACCAAGAAGGCTGGGGCCGACGGGCACCTGCTGGTCTTTTCCGGTCGCCACGACCTCAGTCAGGTTTGAAAGACCGGCCAAATCGCCCAGCGGAACAAGGATCGCCATTTCGTCCATGAGGCCGACGACTTCCGCCTTGGTCACCCTTCCGGTCCTAGGGTCGACGAGTTCGCATATCTCGCCGATACGGGCCTCCTCCACAGTCGCATGAATGACGGTGCCGGCGACACGCCGTACACGCCCCTTCCTGGGCCGGCCGGTATCGTCGCGCAGGCCCGAACGCAAATTCGGAATGATGGAGGCCAGACGGCTTTCGATATCAGCGGCGGGCGCGGTCATCGGACCTCCGTCTTCGGCGCAATCGCGGCAGCTATGGCTTTGAGCTGCGCGTCGATGCTCGCGTCGACGACGGCAAAGTCGGTCGAAACGATGCAGGCGTCCGGAGCCAGCGCGTCATCCGCGTCGATCTCAACCGTCATCGCCAGATCACTCTCGCGCAAGACTGCGTCCAGCTCATCACGAACCCTTTCGATGGACGCGGAATGAACTCGGACTTTCAGGTACTTGGCGCGGCGGATTTCAGTCACCGCCTGTCTTGCGGCTTTGGCGACAAGCGCGCCGACGTCGAATTCTCCCAGAATTCGCCTGGCGATATCGATGGCAAGGCCAACGACTTCGGATTCCAGCCCACCAAAATAGCGATCCACCTTGACCGCCGTCTCGCTGACTAGCCGCGTGGCCTCGGCATCGCCTTGCGTCTTGCCGTCGTCATAGCCCTGCGCATATTCGGCCGCATAGGCTCGCCGAGCGGCGTCGCGCAACTGCTGCGCATCACGCCTTGCTTCATCGAGAAACGCATGCCCATCCTGCAGAGCGCGTACCTCGGCGGCCCGCAGGATCCGAGCGTAGGGACGCCTCAGAGCTTCCGACGCTTTGCCCGATTCGATCATCTCGTCTAGCTCATCGCTCGTCGAACAATCGCGGGGCCGACCTCGGCAAATTGTTCGGCTGACGGCTGGTGGATGAGCTCTTGCGGCACCAGCTTGAGACGCACCCGCATGCTCGTATCGCCCGGCATGATCTGACACCAGGCGCCAAGGCAGCTCAGGCCGTCGCCGTAGACGCGACCGGAAATGTCCTCCAGCGGCCCCAATCGCTCAATCGGGCCGGCCAGATCGCGGTTGGCGAGGGCGAAAGCGCACAGATCAGCCCCAAGCGCCGCCTGCAATGCGGCCGCTTCGCGCCCAACAATGACAGCGGCCAGACTCCCAGCCCAGTAGATCGCGCCCGAGCGAAGTACAAGTTCCTCCAGCTCTTCGCCAGACGACAAGGCGATCGCTCGATCCACCTCATCGGCCGGCTCTTCGACCACTGGAGAGAGCCTATGCCGATCGAGCAGAAGCTTCGACAGTCGCTCCTGCAAGCGTTGCGAGCGCAGCATGCGCTCGCAGGCAGCCTCGCCGATCGCGCCGTCAAAGCACTCCGCGAGCCAAGCCGCATCCACATAGGACGCGGGTTTGGAGATGAATGCCTGCCATTCCGGGCTGGCAGTTTGCTCCGAGCCGGGCTGGGTCATGTTTTCTTCACCGGCATTGCGGCAGCATCGAGCGCGTAGACGCCGGGCCGTCGATACCACTGCATGTAGGCCAACCGACCAGCCAGCACGAATATGGCCGCCGCCATGCCATAAAACAGTGACATCGCGGCGGCGACGCTGTCTGGATGCAGCCACAGGCCGAGGAAGGTGGTGAGACCGGCCTCGCCGGTTTCCTGGTTGGGAGCCGTCGCTGCAACCGGAATGAGGGTGACCGAAACGTTGTCATAGGTCAGTCCGGCGATGCCCTTGGCCACCAGCATCTTGACCTGCGGGATGAGCTCATTCATCGGAACGGATGCGCGATGCCGGATGAACACGGAGGCAGACGACGGTAGCAGTTGCTGCCTCAGTGGATCGTTTTCGGGCAGGACGAGATGAACGCGAGCCGAAAGCACGCCGTCGATGTCCGAGATCGTCTGCGACAGCTCCTGGCTCAAGCCGTAGATCATCGTTGCCCGCTCTTCCACCGGCGAGGATACAAGCCCATCCCGCTTGAACACCTCGCCGAGCGTCTGGAATTCCTGTTTGGGCAAGCCGCTCTCGTCGAGAATTGCCATAGCTTCGGCGAAGCGGCCCTTCTGTACCGAAACCGTCATCTTGCCGTCCTTGCCTGCCTCGCGTTGGGCTGGAATCCCGTGACGCATGAGCGTGGCCACGATCTCGTTGGCCTGCCGCTGGTTGAGGTTGCTATACAACTCCACCGAACACCCCTGGAGCACAAGCATACCCATGACAACGAGCGCAACGCGAAACCTGGCGCCGCATCGATCCAATCGCGTTAAACGCCGCAGCGAGGTTGGCATGGGCGCGAACACTCCGCGGCGCTTACTGTTGCTTGATCAGCGTGCTGGTGGACGACGTGACAGCCGTCACGCTGCTCGTAACCACCTCGAGATTGGCGGCCGCCCACATCACCGAAATCGATCGTTCCAGGAGTTGCTCTGCATTCTTGGCTCGGGAGTCTTCGCCTTCCTTGCCGGACAGAGCCATCTTGTCGGCGCGATCCTGCGCGGCGGCCGTTTCAGCACTTTCGGGGGCGTTAGCCTGGCCAAGAGCCTTCTGTACCTGCTGCATGGTTCCTTCCAGCGACTTGACGGCAGAACCGAAAAGGGCCGATGGATCCGTGAACACCCTACCTGCAGCCTTCTCCGTCTCGGCCATGTAGTCGAAGAGTTTGTGCTCGAGGATTGGCTCGGTCTTCTCCGGCTTGAAAGCCTGGCCGCCTATTGCCGGATTGGCGCCGGGCGTCTGCGCCACCTGCTGACCTGCCCGCGTGGCGACATCACTGCGCTCAGGTGTATTGACCTTCGCGTGCTTTTCTTGCTTGGCGCCCACCATTCGGTTGCCGGGCTGGGCTGACGCGCCGACGGTGATTTGCTGCTGCGAACTTATGCTGGTGGTTAAGTTTGCAAGCGTAGCCTCTAGGGCTCCGATCGGTGCGATTTGCAAGAATCTGCCCTCCTGTCCTAGTTCGGTTTGACGGAGGGGACAATCTGCGCCTCCGCCTGCTTTCCGCGGAAAACGCGAACCGACACAGCTTTGCCGGTCTCCTGCTTGGCGCTCGGCGTGGCAGGCACCCCGAGGGTTTTCCTGACGAGCTCGATGTAGGATGGCGGACCCGATACCGAGATGACATCGTCTTGCTTGGAGACCTTTATTGGAAACCGCGGGTCACTGACGCCCAGCCGTGAAAGCCTGTCTTCCGCGCCAGCAGCCATATTGGCATCAAGCGGAATCATTTCCGTCTGGACTTCGGCTTCGGTCGCGACGTTCATGACGATGCCGTCGAAATGCCAGATCAATCCGTATCGATTGCATATCTCTTCGAGGAACTCGCGGGCTGTTTCAACCGGCATGCCGGCGCTCAGGCGCCCCTTTACCAGCTTGCTGACACGCATCGGCACCCGCATGTTGCGGCCGAGCTCAACCAGCGCGTCTGTCACCGACTGATCGATCGTGATGTATTTGTAAGGGCCAGGGGGCCAGCGCGGTTCGGCAGCAAACGCAGGCTGGGAGCCAAAGCCGAGCGCCAGGACGACGGCAAGCCGGCAGGCCACAAGGGCAGCTCTGCCTCGAGATAACCGATCAGCATGGTTGATACTGGGTCCCGTCACATTGGTCCTATCGAAAGCGACCCACGAGTAATGCCCCGCCTCGCTTGCTTCATAGCTTGTCCGCCGATGTCATTCTATCGTGGACACTCGAAAATGGGAAGTCCAATTGGATTGCATATCGACGACCTGTGCCAAATGTTGCGAAGGAACCGCAAGACGATACAGTGCGGCGTAGGAATCGGTTACCACCGGGTTCGGGGTCATTGGTTCAATGTGGAAAGGAGTGGTCTCGGTGACGGCAACCAACAGCCTGCTCGCGAAGTTGGACGTGCCCGCAGGCGTTGCTCGAGGCAAGAGGTTTGCGGCAACGCGTCTCATCGAGGCATTGAGTGCATCGGTTCTGGTCGCGGTGGCGTCGATTGCCGCAATCGCGTCGGCGCAGGCCCAATCGAACAGCGGTTATGACCCTAGAAGTTGGACATACGATCGGGGAAGAAATGTACTGGTCTCGCCTAGCGCTTCCGGCCTGACGGCGGGCGGAGAATTCACGCCCGAGGAGTCAGAGATTCCTAGGCAGGTCGTGACATTCAGCGAGGCTCAGCCGAAGGGGTCGATTGTGATCAACACCACGGAGCGGCGTCTCTATTACATGCTGGGGGGCGGCAAAGCGCTACGATACGCGGTGGGGGTCGGCAAGGAGGGGCTGGAGTGGTCCGGTCGCGACACGATTTCGAAAAAGAAGGACTGGCCAGATTGGCGGCCACCGGCCGAAATGCGATCCAGAGAAGCATCAAAAGGCCGTATCTTGCCTGCGCACGTGGCCGGAGGCCCGAACAACCCTTTGGGCGCACGGGCACTGTATATCGGAAACACGCTTTATCGCGTCCACGGCACCAATCAGCCGTGGACCGTCGGACAAGCCAACTCCTCTGGTTGCATTCGCATGACCAATGAAGACGTCATTGACCTGTATGACCGCGTAAAGGTCGGCGCTCAGATTATTGTCCGGCATTGAATTGTGATCCCTTTCAACATCAAGCAGCTCGAAACCTTTCTACTGGTGGCGACTTTCGGAAGCTTTCGAAAGGCTGCCGAACGCCTGAACACCACGCAGCCCGCAGTATCCAACCGAATTGCCGGGCTGGAAGAAGCGCTAGGTGCCAAGCTGTTCGAGCGGCAGAGCGGCAATGTCAGGCTGACAGCCCAGGGACAACGGCTTCTGCCGTCTGCTCAACGGGTCGTGCGGGTAGCGGAACGGCTGCAACTGACGGCCAGCTCGCTTTCGGAGACGGCAGGGGTGCTTAGGCTCGGGGTTGCCGAAACGATCGTTCACACCTGGCTACCGGATTTCCTCCGGGAGCTGCAAGCAAACTATCCGCTTGTCGATACCGATATCGTCGTTGATGCGACGACCACCCTTCGCAACGAACTCATGTCGCACCGACTCGATCTTGCGGTGCTGATGGGCCCAATTCTGGAACACAGCATCGAGAACATCGAGATGCCGTCCTTTCCCCTCGTGTGGGTCTGCTCGCCGCACCTGAAACTGCCTCCGCGGCGCAAGCTGACGCTGACTGATCTGATGCAATTCCCAATCATCAGCTATGCGCGGACCACCAGACCCTACAGCGAACTTTACCGCAAGCTGACCGGCGAACTGGAAGAGACGCCGCGTATCTTTCCCGCTAATTCGCTGGCCGCTTCCATCAAAATGACACTCAATGGTATCGGCATCGCCTCTCTCCCTGAGGAAGTCGTCCAGGACTATACCGCAAGCGGTAAACTGCGCATTGTCGACTGCGAATGGCATCCGTCAGATCTGCAGTTTACCGCCTCCTACTCCTCCGAACCGTCCAATCCGGCAGCTGAGCGGGCGGCAAAACTCGCCGCCAGTGTCGCAAACGCGTATGCCGCGAGAACCGACAAGGCGCAGGAGTCAATGGACGATAGGCTCGGCCCGCGGTTTCTCAGCCGATCGAGGTGATCGGCAGATAGACGCGGTCGCCTGAGAAGATCACGTCCGGTCTCAGAATATGATCCATGTTGAGCACAACCGTGTCCGCCACATCCGCAGAATGGGTCTTGGCTATCAGGCGAATGCTGTCGCCATCCCTGACCTCGACCCACTGATAACCGTCTTTCTCCAGCGTTGGGTTCGTGCGGCCCTCAGGATTGCTGCTGCCCTCGGCATGAGCCTCGACATAGTCGCCGGAAACCCAGCCGCTATGCATTTCGCCATCCGGTCCGAAACCTTCGACAGGTATCCAGGTCTCCCCTGACGGATCGGTCGATGGCTTCGCGGTCTGTTCGACGAATGTGCCGGGTTGCAGAACCGTTCCCACGGTCGACTCCCCGTCAGGCTGGATCCGCAAATTCAGGCCGTCATCGGCGACCACGACAAGTTGCGGGAAATCCTCCCCCGGGATCTGCGGCCCACCTGGACCATCCGAAGGATCATCGGGTTGCTGGGACGAGGCATCGCCATCCGGTTTTTTCGGATCGGGTGGAGGGGGCGTCTTCGCGCCCTCCCAAGGTTCCCCGAGCAGGGCGTCCAGCGAAAAGAGAAGCATTCCAACGCCGAAGGTGATGCCGAGAGTCCACCGATCCCATGCAGCCCATCTCTTGTCGGACTTTTCCGCCGCCGCGATATCGGCATCGGTTCGCGGCACTGAACGGCGATTCATCCGGTCCGTCCTTATGGCCGAAGCCCAGAATTCCGCGCAGCCGAAGGTGAACATGGTGCCGGCGACTGTGGCGATCGGCGCCGGCCAGGAGTGCAGCGTGTAGACGGCGCAGCCAAGCACATAGCCCGGTCCAGCCAGATATTCGGCCAGGTTTCGGATCACCGGCCTGCCGGTGAACGACTGCAGCATCGATTTCGTGCCGTAGACGACGTTGCCGAGCGTGAACGTGCTGTTGACGATAAGATCCTTGCCCTGGATCATCCCGGTCGCGGCACCTGGCGCTGCGGCAATGAATGTGGCTCCGCCGAGCGCGTTGAGGAATCGCCCGAACGGCTTGTGATTTGCGGTTGCGTTGGGGAAGAGCGCCTGCGCGCCGAAAACGATGCCTCGCACGCCAAATGCCACCGATCCGGCGGTGGCGGTCCAGGTTGGCGGCAACGAACTCCACAACATGTAGGAGGTGGTCGACATGCCGCCAAAGGTGGCGAGCGCCTGAGCGTTTTCCGGCATCCTGGCATGGCTGAGGGCCAGATCGACGCTGGTGGCCTGATCCGGCGTCATCGCCCTTTTATGGGTCGCCCGATAGGTCGTCAGTTGCAGCACGGAAAACGCGTTCGTTTGCTCCGTCGACATCCAGGCAAACTGCTTAGGCGTGAACTTGCGCAACTGGCCGGGGCTTAACTCGCCAAGCTGCTTCGGTGTGAGAGCCGCTATCTGTTGCTTCGTCAGCGCCTCGATCTGATGAATGGTCAGAGCGCCAAGCTGCTCCCGCGTAAGCGCCGAGATGTGGTCCGGCGACAGCTTTGCCGTTGCCACGGGATCGCGTGCTGCGACGAGATCAGGGTTCAACGCCGCGAACTGGGTCGCATCGAGATGGCCGAATTGGGCAGGTCTCATGGCGGCGACGTGTTCCGACGTAAGGGCATTGCGCTGCTCATCGCTGAGCTTGGTGATCTGGTCGGGCGTCAGCTTGCGCACTTGCTCGACGGTCAAGGCAGCGAGCTGCTGGGGTGAAAAGGCAGCGACCTGATCCGGTCGCAGGCCGCTGATACGCCCAGGGGCAACGGCCTGAAATCTGCTTGGCCTGACCGCCTGGAGCTGTTCGGCACTAAGCGCCCGCAACTGCTTCGGCCGAAGCGCCGCAAGTTGATCAAACGTCAGCTGCCCGATCTGCTCGGGGCTCAGTGCAGCAACCTGCTCAGGCGCCAGCTTGGCGATGTGCTCCGGCTTGATGGCGTGCAATTGCGTGCCGGTCAGTTCGGAAATCTGATCGGCTGAAAGCGCCCTGACCTCCGGCCCCGTCGGCGCCCGCACCGGTTCTGCATATCCTGGTTCCGCGGCGACAGGCCGATTGCCTTCCTCCGGTTGCCCAAGGCTCCCCGGCGCATGGCCGTCGGAAGCACCGCGAGTCCAGGGCAGGACAACGGCTTCGCCCGTATTGGGGTCGTACACCAGTATGTGCGTCTTGTCCGCCACCTCCGGCGCATCGGCCGGCGCGCGCGGTCCGTCGGAAGGCGGCACATACACCTGTTCCGGACTCCTCGGTTCGGTGCCCAGCATTGCTGCGACGATCACCTCGCCGTTCTTGTCCTGGAGACGCAAGGTTCGACCCGGAGCGACCTCGTTTGATGTCGCCTGAGGTTGCGGTGTTGCCGTGGCTGGCTTGTTGTGTCCAAAAATGTTGCCGACAATTCCCGCATCGTCGAGCGCCCGCTGCAATTCCGCAGAAGGCGGGGCATCGAGGAAAACCCAGCGCGGTTGGTAGCCCGGGTTTTCATTTCGCAGCGCCACATCCTTGTTGATCTGCTCCTGCAATTTCGACGTGAGCGGTACTTCGCGCATCTGGGCAACGCCGTTGATCGTCGTCCAGCGATGGTAGGTCTTGACCTCAATCGCCTCGATCTCGTCCTGGCTCTTGAACACCGGCGCATCCACGTATCGCCCACCTTCGCCAAGGACGGGGTGAACACCCGTGGGATCGGCAGCGACTGGGAAATGGGCTTCGCCGGTCGAACCATTGAGTTCGCGCGTGTAGATCTCGCCGGCTTTCCACTTTTCAGGCTGCCGCATGTTGCGGACCTGTTGAAGCGAGTAGGTGGTTGGCGGGGCAGCTTCGATCGCCTTCCTGGCTGGCGTTGCCTCCGGAGGCACGGCTTCTCCCTCCGGCTGTCCCGGACTGCCCGGCACATGGTCGTCGGAAGCACCACGTATCCAGGGTAGAACATAGGGCTCTCCGGTTTCCCGATCCCGGAACAGAATATGTGACTTGTGCATCAACTCCGGTTCGTCGCCCCGTGCTGTCGGAGCATCAGCCGGCGGCACATACACATTCTCCGGACTCTTTGGCAGCGGTCCGTAACGGGTTGCCGTCACGGACTGCCCGTTCTCGTCCCTTATCTGGATCGGTCCGCTTCGGCGGCTGCCCACCTGCGAGGAGAGGAACGTCAGCACGCCGTCGGCAACGTTCGGGCGCATGAAGCCGCCATCGACGATCGACGGGCCGAATTCCGTCCGGAATTGCTCTATCGCCGCGCGCTGGTCGGGTCTCGCCTTCTTTTCCAGTTGACCGAGGAACTGCTCCAGGGAGGCCTTGCCACCCTTCGGAATGGCTGTCGCCGCGCCGTCACGCGAGGTTTCTAAGGCATGAGCAAGCCAGGCCGGGACCGTCAGCGTTTCATTCTGTCCATCGGCTCGATCGAAGGTCAGCGTCGCTGTTTCATCCTTGGCGATTGAAGGAGCGACCTTGGCAGCCTTGGACTTGTACTGGATTCTCACTTCAGCACTGAAAGCCACCGCCCCGGCAGGCAGAGGAGGTGTCGACAGTGAAAGCGTATAGCGTGTCGCCGGCGTGCCGTGCGAACCGTACAGGTTCTGATAGATGTTGCCGGCGCTCGGCATATAACGGGGCTGCGGCGTCCCGTCGGGACTGAAGCGCGCCGGCAGCCATGACTGTACCGTCGATTTCACCTTGTAGGCCGCTGAAGTTACCGTCCGGTCGGGATTGAAACCCAGCACACCGGGAAGCCTGTTGCGGTCGTTGAAGATGATGTCGACCAGCATCGCCTCGGGATTGACGACGCGTGCCTTCTCACCGGTCAGCAAAACGATGTCTGCCGTGGGCGCCTTGCCCGGTACCGCTGAAAGCCGCAATCCGCTTAGCGTCGGTTCATCAACAAAAGAAACTGTGTTCGACGGATCAATCTGACCAGACTTGACGAGGTCACGGATCGACCGGATGCCATCACCCTGTCCGATCGCTGCAATGAGTTCGGACGCCTTCGTCGGATCCTTGACCGCGAACTGGATCTTCAGGCTTGTCGAGCCGAGAGCGGACTGGATCTGGTCGTAGGTCTGCTTCGACACGATGTCACCCGGCTGGAGCGTGTCCTTGACGGGCACTTCCGGGCGCTTCTCGAAGCCGACGCGCGGCATCTGGTCGACCGCCCCGACATGATTGGCCACGATCGGCAGCCGCAGTCCGACCTTTGTTTCGGTCATGACACGGTCGAAGGGAAGCGCGCCTTCCAGCTTGACGTGACCAGCGCTGTTTTCCGCCGGCACGCCAAGGAAATCGTGCTGGCCGGGGGCGAGCGTGACCTCCTCGCCCTTGAGCGAAGGCGTATAGGTCATCTCGATCACGGTGCCTTCGCCGTCTGGCGTCATGCCGACGATGGCAGCATCCAGCGGCTTGGCGTTGTAGCCAGTCGCATCGCTGAATAGCGCCTTGGTTGCCGCCGCCGAAAGATCGCTGCTGCGAACCGGGAAAGCCGTCTGATTGGACACCGGCCAGACACCGGCCTGAAGGCCGGTGATGTTCCTGTATTCCCGTGCCCGGTAGGATACGACGCCTTGAGTGCCGAGCGCATCCGTGAATGGTGTCAGGCTGCGCTGGCTGATGCTGTCGACGACCGACCACCCGATCATGCCGACATCGGTCTTTGTCCCAATACCGAAGCCGACGGCCGCCACCGTCGGCGAGCCGATGTCGAAGGCCTGGCCCGTATTCAAGCGCGTCCGGAATGTGACGCCGATGCGGAAGTCGGGCAGTATGTCGCGGAGCGGCGTGCGCGGTATCTGAACGCCATCCGGGCCGTAGCGCTCGGCCAACTCGCGGTTCAAATAATAGCTCTTTTCTGCCTCGTATCGCGCTACAAGCTGCTCGACGCTCAGCCCGTCAAGATAGGCTGAGGGAGTCTTGGCATCCTTGCCACTGGTGTAGATGTGCCCGCTTGTGTCGGGTTCCGGCATGCCGGTGAAGCTGCGCGTCTCCGGATCCCAGACGAGGCGGCGCATCGTGTCGTCTTTTCCTGCCGGCTTGTTCGGCACAATGATGGGATCGCTATCAGCGGGATGCCCTGAATTGCGCCCGGTCGATCCATGCGGATCGCGGCCCGGCAGCATCGTCGGACGGTCACCGCTGGCATCGCTGGTCTTGATCACTTCTCCGGGTATCACAGGATGGTTGGGATCCTGGAAGACCCGCTCCCCCGTCGGCCTGTAAACGCCGTCGGCGCCAATTTCATAGACATTCATCGGACGTCCGGAGGGGCCGGGTTCCAGCGCCGGAGGCGACTGCCGTGGTCCTCTGCCGTCGGACCATGGCGGCGGCTGGTGCGGTCCGCCGCTGCCCGGTGGCTGGTTGGCGCCGGGACCATTGGCGCTTGCCTGCGTGCCCGTTCCAGGTCGCAGTGTCCGCAGACCGTGAATGCCGAGGCCCGTGCCGGCAATGCCGGTGCCAAGGCCCGTAAGCGCGTTGGCAAGCTGAAGACCGTTCATCTGGTCTCCGTTGACGGCGAGATCGTAGGCCGATGTCGCCAGCAAAGGTGCACCGACAATCACGGAGCCGACATCCGCTCCCCACGCCAGCTTATTCAGGCCGGCAGTCGACTGCATGTAGGTTCGGGTTTCGAGCGCCAGGGCCGAGCTGGACCGTGTTGCGCCTATGCTGCCACGGAAGGCCTGCAGGGCCGTCATTTCCTTTCCCGCCAATCCGGCGGCCGTCATTTCCCTTCCTGCTAATCCAATGGTGCGCAGACCGCTGGAAGCCATCGGCAGAACCGTGGTTGCCACGCTGGCGACATTCATCAGCGACTCGGTATCGTCCCACTCGCCGCCATGTTCCAGATGGTTGACCTGATTTATGACCGCTCGGGTGCCGAGATAGGCAGCGCCCGTATAGGCCAAGGGTGCTGCAATCGGCGCGGCCGGCGTGAACGACAGAATGGTGGCTATACCCGTCCCGATGCCAACCAGCGGATCGACGACCTTGTCCCAAGCAGAAACATTGCGCGACTTGACGACTTCCAGTTCGATCCTGCCGTCATCGCCGGCCTTCATCTCCAGACCCTTGGGGACGACGAGCTTGCCATCTTCGCCGAACTGGTTGTTGTTGTCCTGGAAATCTCCGAGGTCGTCGAACTTTTTGCCGGTCACATCGACATAGCGAGTGTTGCCGTCTCCGTCACGCACAGCAAACAGCGCGACCTGCTGTGTCCCGACCTCGTCGTCAACATAGAAAATCGGCACGCTGCGCACATAAGGATTGTCGCCGCCGATATCGCGGATCTCTTCCGTCACATTCTCGATCGCCTCGCGACCTTCCTCGGTCGAACGATCTATGCCGAGCGTTTTGGCGACCGTCTCCTCAAGGGCCGTGCCGCGCTGTTCACGGAACTCGTTGTCGTAGCCGCTGTCGAGCAGCTGCTGGAACTTCGGCTGATAGATGCCGTCAAGCGTCTGCTGCTCATGCTCGTCTAGATAGGTCTTATCCACCGTGCTGTTGCGGTCAACCAGCAACGAGGGATCGGTGGACCGAAGCTCATGATAGTCGCTGAAGCCTTGCACCAGCCCGCGCAGCTCCTCGGCCTGCGTTATCTGAAGCCTTGTCGCGTCCAGCTTGAGTTTGGCGACCGCTAGTTCGGGATCAACCCAGCGTCCACTGGCATCGTCATCTTTTGTATCCAGGTCGATCCAGACTGCCTTCCCGCTCTGGGTCAACGCATCGATCCCTATCTCGTTGTATGTCTGGGCAACCTCCGGCGCCACCTTGATTGTCTGTCCGCCGACATTGATCTCGACAGGCTGCACGCCATTGGGCAGGGTGCCTTCAGGAGCATCGACTGTTCCTGGCCCGTGCTCCGTCAACGCATTGTTGAAGTTGGTCTGCAGCGTTGACAGCTCGGAGTTCAGGTCTTCAATGCTGTCGCCGAGCTGCCGATCCAGGACATCGCTGAGATTCTGCGCCGCCTGCGCCTCGCTGGCCCTCACCGCTTCCAGGCCATTTGCCGTGCACACCGGCCCGGTGGCACTGCTGCCGCCCAAAAGCTGCTGCCAGTCCTTGTTGAGTTGCCGATCGCGGTACTCATCCCTGACGTTCGTTTCGCTCAGATTGTAGGTGAGCTGCTGCTCGGTCGTGCCCTCTTCGAACTGGTTGACCACCCACAGCTGGCCGTCGCGGACCTCAAGTTTTTGCGATTGGAAGAGACCCAGATAATCGCCACTGACCCTTTGATGTTTCTTTCCCTGTTCGAACAGAAACTGGTGCTCGCTATTATATTCGGCGAGCAGTCTCTGCTCGAGGTCCGTCTGCTGCGCACCCACTTGCGTGGCATCGGCATGGGCGTTGAAGTAGCTTTGATAGGCTTCCGCCAATTCGAGTTGATTGCCTGCTGTCGTCTGCAGCGCCTTGAGGTCCTGATATTCCTTCGAGTCGGTCGGAATGCCGTCAAGCTCGGCTTGCCCCACCAGGAAGTCGATGGTGAGCTTGTCGCCCTTGCTCAGATGCAGGCCGACTTCGGAGAACAGCTGATCGACAGCCGCATGATCCGCGAGACCTTGCGCGTACTGCGTTTGCCGATTGGGACCTGGCTGCCCTTGCGCGGATGCAACGTCTGCATTGGGATCAATCAGCGGCGTAAGTTCGCTCTGCTGGGTGATGGCGTCGGCGAGAATGCGCCCAGCAGTCTCATATTCGCCACGGGCATCCTGCGCGTTTTGCAGCAAGGTGTTGGCCTTGGTAAGCCGCTCCTGCGCATCGGCAAGCGTGCCTTCCGGTTTCTGCGGGGTCCATTGCAGACCATGGGGTGCCAACGCCTCGTTTATAACTGTCTGCGCCCCATCAACAGCATCCTTGCAGGCGGAGTCGAGCATATAGACATTGAACTGTTCCTGCCGCTGACCGGCCAGAGCTCGCGTCTCTGTAATTTGGGACAGCGCGATGTTCTCAGCAATGATGGCCTGGGCCACCTCGGGATCGACCCAGGTCCAGACGCCATCGATCTTCATCGGCGTCCACTTTCCGCCGGAGGGTGCATTACCCTGCGGCGGATCGCCGAATGGATCGACAACCCTGTTCTCACCGTCCAGCTCGGGCGTGGCGACGGTACCTAGACCATATCTCTCGATCAGGTCCTGTTTGTTTTGTCCGGCTTCTTCTGCCGCGTCGATGAGACTGGGCAAGGCTTCACCCGCCAGCAGCCCTTCGACGAAGGTCTTTACGACCTCGCCCTCTTTTGCCTCCGTGGCATCACTGCTGTTGGGGTTCACCGCCAACAGCGTCCTGGCCAACGCCTCCTGCGTACTTCCTGCTTCGATCTTCAGGTCGGTCCCGGTGGTGTTGTTGTGCAGCGTCATGCTGCCATCAGGGCTCGTGGTCAGCGTATAACCGTTGAAGGTGACTTCCACGGTCGTGCGGGTACCGTTTTCGATGGTAACCTTTTCGCCCGGGTGAATGATGTCGGGGTCACGAGGGGAATTGAAGAGCTCGGGGTTCGTTCTCCTCAGATCGTCCAGCGACACGCCATATTGCTGCGCTATCAGGGTCAGGTTGTCGCCTGGCTTGACCTCGTACTCGACGGGCTCGCCGCCATTGATCTCCTCGGTAGTCGTTGTCGTCACCCGACCGTCCTTGTCGGTGACGATCGTGGTTTCAGTTCCGGCCTTCGGATCGACCATTGTGGTTGTGGTCTCGCCCGTTTCGGTGTTGCGAACACTGTTGCGCGTCCTGCCGTTCCCGTCCTCCGACACCGTCGTTTCCTTGCCGTCAGACGTCGTCACGACGGTGCGCTCATCATGCTGGTAGTCGTGATAGTAGACGGTCTTGTCGCCGGTGTGCGGATCGACGACTTCAACCGACTGCACGTCACCATTGTCGCTCGTCGGTTCGCGCGTCGTGACCTGATAGCCGGCGGCCTGCAGCTCGGCGATCACCTGCTCGTTGGTCAGACCCCTTTCCTGCGCGATTTGCTCGATGCTCTTGCCGTCCGCGAGATCATCCTTGATGCCCTGGGTGGTTGCCCCGCCCGGATCCTGAGATGCAGCGAGGACGGTCTTGCGACCATCTGGACCGTTGACGGTGGTGACCGGCAAGGCCGGCCCGTTCCCGGGTGTAACGGTTTCCACCGAAGCGCCGTTCGGCAAGGTGGTCCGCTCGGTGACGGTTCCGGTGCGCAGATCGTCTTCGTAACGCGTCGTGATGGCACCGGTGTCGGGACTATAGCTGCTGGTTTCCTTGCGCCCGAGCCCATCCCGGATCGGCGTAGTGGTTGCCGTGCCGTTGGGTTGCTCCACGCTCGTGTAGTAGCTGTCGTGCTGGTAGTCGTAATATTGCGTGATGGTGCGGCCGCTGGCATCCGTGATCTTCGTCGTCAGCACGTCGCCATTGCCGCTCGGGTCAGCGGTCGAAACGGTCATCCCGCCGGACCTGAGCGCGGCGATAACCTGTTCGCGCGTCACGCCCCGGGCAGATGCGATCTGGTCGATGCTTTTGCCGCCGGTAACGTCGCTGACAATGTTGCGCGCAGCCGTCGCTTCCGCGCCGTTGTCTTCGGGCGTGCTGCCATCCAGTTTCACCGGTGTCGCGGCCAGCGCGAGATCGGTCTGCGTGTAGAGAGCCGGCGTCACCGTCCTGCCATTGACGGATGTGCCGTTGCTGGCGTTGACGACGTTGACACTCGGCGCTGCCGAAGCCGCAACCGGCGGCGACTGGAGCGAATCCAGTTGCGTGCTCACATGGGCCAGTTCCTGGCGGGCCTGTGCCGCCCAATCACGCTCGCCCATCCTGTTGGCAAGCCTGATCTGCTCCCGCAGCTTGGCAGCCTGGGCCTCCAGCCGCGCTATCTGCGCGGCGTTTGCCTTGGCATTGACCTTTTGCGGCTGGACCGGCGGCTTGGTGGGCGTTATCGGGCGAACCATGAGGACGATCTCCGGAAATCAACGTTGCCGGCAGCCTGGCTGCCGTCACGCCCGCCCGATCGCAACCTTTCGGATGTTATCGAGGGGGCTTCCAATAAATGCCGAAAGCAGCAAGCTGCTCTTCCGACTGTTTTACCCGTTCTGCGGCGTTTGTTTCAGACTGCGCTGCCGCCAGCGCCGCCAGAATCTCGACGGCGGCGAACGCCGGCGCCATGCTTCGGAAGAACGACTGCGAATTTGACGTAACGATAATTGTTTCCCGCGCGATCTGTGTCAGCGGCGACACGCTGCTGTCGGTGATCGCCACCACGCCGATGCCCTGCCGAGCCGACTGGCGCGCAACGTCGATCGTCGTGCGCTCGTAGGGCGATAGGCCCACCGCAAGAAGTACCGCGCCGCGTCCCGCGTGCTGGAGGGCATCCAGGCCCGGTCCGGCCATCTCGCCGACAAGCGTCACCTTGCAGTCGGTGCCAGCCAGCAAGGACATGATGTGAACGAAGTGGCTCGCGACCGGATAGGCGGCGCGCGAGCCGACAGCGAACAGATCGCGTGAACGGGCGAGCAGACCGGCTGCCGCGATGAACTGCATGGCGTTGCCGTATTCGCCAAGGCTTGAGATCTGGGCGGCGAGCGTGTCGGCAACGACGCCGGCAGTCGAATATCCCGGATCGCCATGCTGTCCGATACCCTGTCGCGCCGGCTCGCCCGCGATGGTCTCGCGCAGCGCGCGCGCATAAAGGCTGCGCATATCTTCGTAGCCTTCAAGGCCAATCCATCGCGCCAGCCGCATCATCGTGCTGTGCGAAACGCCGGCCTGGTGCGCCTGCTCGCGCATCGACATCAGTGCGACATCCTTGGGATGATCCAGCACGAAACGTGCGGCGACCCGCAACTGCGGTGGCATAGTCTCGAACCGTTCGACCAAAAGCTCGGCCAAAGGACCTTTTTCCATTCTGAAACCCCATTCACCCACCTGCCAAGGTACTCCTTGAACACAGGCGACGCAACAGTTGGAACCGAAGTGTCTCAAATATTCCAACTGGACTTTCATTTTCGGCCATGCTGCCTTAAGCTGCCTTCGCAACCCTCCGGACTGCAGCGATGTGAGTCCGGAGTTTGCAACTTGGATAGTCCCTCAAGGAGACAATGATGGCTGCTACCCCTCCCATTACCTCCGGCTCTGCAGGGTCGCCGGAACAGAACCTGGACAAGATGATCAAGCACCAGGAGCGCATGTTTGGCCTGGAGATCACGAAAGAGATCGCGAAATCCCAGCATGACATGCTGATGAGCACCGCCAGGACGCTCGGCCAGTCGGCTGAAAAGGCCTAAGGCGGCGGATTCCCGAACCATGCGCCGCCGCAAGCACCCGGCGGCGTACCTGCACGGCGCAATTTTCAGCGCCGTCATCAGGCTGCGTTGGAAATGGTCATTCGGCGGGAGATGAAGTGGCATGACCGCTCGTCCTATCAGCAAATATCTGGAAGCAGCAGTGCCGGCGCGCCGACTTCGATCGATCATCGCCCCCTCCCCGGATACCGGTCATTCCATAGCGCTGAGCGTGACCCACGGATTTCACGCCGGCGCCGAAGTCAGTCTGGTCGAGCCGCAATATACGATCGGCTCCAGTACTGAGTCGGACATTGTCCTGCGGGATGCCGGCATCGCACCGATTCATGCAAGGCTGCGGCGCAAGGGCGCCCAAGTTGAAATCGAAGCGGTCGGCGGCGATGTCATGCTGGCCACGAGCGAGACCATCCGTGAGGGACATGGCAGCCGCTGCAGGCTGCCGCTCACCATAAGCTTAGGCGAAGCGCGGGTCCGGCTGATCAGCCTGCGCAGCGCATCCAATCGCTGGTCTTTTGGGTCTTTTGCCAATCGCCCGCTGCTGGTCGCGAGCAGCGTTCTCTGTGCGGTCCTGGCAGTTTCCGTCGCCGCGAACGGGTTCTCTTTCGCCAAGCAAGAGATTGGCGCAAAGGCGTCCTCTTCCTCTCAAGACGAGCAACCAATCAGAGTGGCTTTGGCCGGCCAGGCAGGGGAAAAAGTCCTGGACGATTCATCGCCAGCACAAATCCAGACTGCCGCAGAAGTGGAAAGGCAGCTCAAGCTGCGCCTCGAGCAATCCGGCATAAGCACATTAACGGTTCTGGAATCAAATGGACGCCTCGTGGTCTCGGGTATGATCCCGAATGAAAAGAGTGATGTCTGGGCACAAACGCAATCCTGGTTCGATCAGTCGTTCGGCGCTCACCTTCCCCTCATGTCCAACGTCATGGTTGGCAATGCGCCGCAGGCGCCGCGGCTGAGGCTGCAGGCGATCTGGTACGGCGAGCGGCCCTACGTCATCGCAACCGACGGCGCGCGCTATCACGAAGGTGCATTCACCGACGACGGCTGGGCCGTCAAACACATCGGCGAAACCGAACTTCTCCTGACCAAGGGCGGCGCCACGGTCGCGCTGAAATATCCGTGAACCGCCGGCTTGAAGCGGCACGATTCGACACGGCACGGATTGACACGGCGGGCCGCGAGGGGCGGCAGGCGGAAGGTGTGCGGGGCCAGGCCATCAGCCGGCGACGGACAAACGGGGTCGGCAAAAAAGCAGCCAACGGTGCTCAGGGGGCGAAATCAGCCGCCGGTGCAGAAAGGCCGGAAACGGCGGAATTCCAGGCTTCTCAAGGTGCGGCCGGCGAGTCGCTCGACGAGATACTCGCCAATTTCGTCATGCCCAATATTCCCGAACCAGCCATCCTGCGTCGCTCCGTGCCTATTCTCCAGTATCTTGTAACGCACCTGGTCCCAAGCCTGGAGGGCGGGGAGCAACTCAAGACGCTGGCCAAAACGCTGATGGAGGATGAAATCGAGCGTCATCGCGATCTGCTTGGTCGCATGCAGGAAGGATCGAACTCTGACCGAGCCGCGTGACACCGTGCATCTTTTGCATGTCCTGGGCTATCTCTACGGGTGTCACGGGCAGGCAAAGCGGGGCGCGGCCTACCTGCTTATTGCTGCACAGCTCTCGCCGGGAAATGCCGGCGTCCTCAGAACGTTGGCCCACCTTCTCATACTCGATGGCGAGGCGGAAAAGGCGCTTGCCACGATTGCCAGGCTGGAGACCTTGGAAGGAATGGATCACCCGGTGCTTACATTGCTGAAGAGCCGCGCCTTGCTCGTGGCCGGGCGCAAGACGGAGGCGCGCAGTGCCTTGCTTAACTTCCTGTCGCAACGAGGCATCCGATGACCGTCTCGGAACGCCTGATGCAATTCCTTGCCAGGCTGTCACGCCGCAGTGATCTGGTCATTGCCATTCTGATGCTCGTCGCGGTGGTAATGATGCTCATTCCATTGCCGACGTTTCTCGTCGACAGTCTCATCACTGCAAACATCGCCATCAGCGTGCTTATTCTGCTGGCCTCATTCTACGTCTCTCATCCGCTGCAGTTTTCGTCACTGCCGTCAGTCATCCTCATCGCCACTTTGTTCCGGCTGGCGATCACGATCACGACCACGCGACTCATCCTGCTCCAGGCCGACGCAGGCGAGATCATTACCGCCTTCGGCACCTTTGTCGTTGGCGGCAGCATTGCCGTGGGCCTCGTCATCTTCCTGATCATCACCGTTGCGCAGTTCATCGTTGTTGCGCGGGGTGCCGAACGCGTCGCCGAGGTGGCCGCGCGCTTCGCGCTCGATGCGCTGCCGGGCAAGCAGATGAGCATCGATGCCGAGCTGCGCAACGGCGACATCGACCAGGCGGAGGCACGCCATCTGCGCCGGCAGCTGGAGCGCGAGAGCCAGCTGTTTGGCGCAATGGACGGCGCCATGAAATTCGTCAAGGGAGACGTGATTGCAGGCATTGTGATCATTTTGGTCAACTTGATAGGTGGTTTCGCAGTCGGCACGCTGCAGCACGACATGTCGCTCGGCGACGCGGCTGCGACCTACACGTTGCTCACCGTGGGTGATGGCCTGGTGGCGCAGATACCCGCATTGCTCGTCGCTGTGGCCGCCGGCACAATGGTGACGCGCGTCGGCAGCGCGGACGGAACGGGCGATCTTGGCCAGCAAATAACCAGCCAACTGCTCCGCGACTCCCGCGCGCTCGCACTCGCAGCCGTGATCATGGTCGGCCTTGCCATGGTGCCAGGCTTCCCCTCCATCACCTTCCTGGTCCTTGGTGGCTGCTGCGGCGCCGGCGCCTATGCAATCAATCGCCGCTCCGCCCAGGAGTCCGAGCCTCAAGACATCGGCCATACCGCCTCGCCTGCACAGCGCGGGAATTCCGCGTCGCTTTCGGCAATCTCCACCGCAACACTGTCTCCATCCTACCGCGTCCTCGTGCGCTTCGGAACCGAGCTCGCACACTTAGTCCCGGAGCCCGAATTTGCCGCGCTCGCCGACGGCGTGCGCCGTGAACTCTTCGGTGATCTCGGTGTCGACGTTCCGGCCATCGGCATGCAGGTCGACGAGATGCTTTCGCAACGAAGCGTCCGCGTCGATCTGGAAGGTGCGCCCATCCTGGATGCTGAGATTCCTGCCAACCGTGTTCTTGTCGAAGCGGACACGACGCATCTCGATCTGCTCGAAATACCTTACGAAAAAGGTTCTCCGATTGCCGGTCTGCGTAAATTCGTATGGGCCGATGACAGCTACCTGTCAGCACTGAAGGGAGCCGGGTTCGTCTTCTCAACGCCGTTGCAAATAGCGACCAAATGGACCGGCCATGCACTTCGTCTTTATGCCGGCCATTTCGTCGGGATTCAGGAGACACGCAGGCTGCTCTCGGACATGGAACCGGATTATGCGGATCTGGTCAGGGAGGCGCAGGAGACCGTGCCGCTCCAGAAGATCGCGGAAGTGCTCCGCCGGCTCGTCGGGGAAAACGTCCCGATCCGCAATCTGCGCCTTATCCTCGAGGCACTCATCGAATGGGGCCAACGCGAACAGGACGTCGTCTTGCTGACGGAACATGTCCGCACATCCTTGAAGCGCCAGATCAGCTTCCGCTTCGCCGGCCGCAACAACATCATCGCGGCCTATGTGCTGCAGCGGTCGGCCGAAGACATCCTGCGAAACGCGGTGCAAAGCACATCGACCGGCACCTTCCTGAATCTGTCGGACGATGATGCGCAGGCATTGGTCACCGAAATCGAGCGAGCCCGATCGCAGAACGCCACCGATGTTTCACCGGTCGTCCTCGCCGCGATGGATGTGCGCCGTCACATGCGCAGCCTGCTCGCACACAATGGCATCGAGCTTCCGGTCCTATCCTTCCAGGAACTGGCACACGAATTCAACGTCCAGCCGCTGGCCACGATCGCCGGCCGCTCCGGCAAAGCCGGCGCGCGCGTCGTCTCCCATTCGCTCCCGTCGGCTCAGGCGAATGCCGCGCAGGAGGCGCCCTCCTGACGCCAGCCGGACGGACGACATTGGGGATTCAGGAGAGAAATGGCATGACCATCCACAACACCGCGGCAGGCGTAGGATCAGCCGCTTTCGCGCGGCGGGCAGATTTAGGCCGGCTCGCTATCGCGACGATTGGCGTCCTGCTGGCGTTGTTGCTCACACTGGCCGATGCGACGGCACAGAACATATCAGCGTTGCCGAGCAAACCAACGGTCGGCTTGCCGGTCGGGCAAGGACGCTTATTGCGGTTCAATGAACCGGTCGAATCCGTGCTGATTGCCGACACCACGATCGCGGACCTTCAGGTCGTGTCGCCGAGCATGGTCTATGTGTTCGGCCTCAAACCCGGCCTGACCAACCTCATTGCGATCACGGCCGATGAACGGATCGAGGCAACGGCCCAGTTCCGCGTCACCCCCGATGTCACGCCTGCTACCGAGGCCAAGCAAGCAATGCAGCCGAGCTCGGCGACAAATCTCCACATTTTCGGGACCCGTATCGTTGCAACAGGCGAGGCGCGAGGCGTCGATGAGGCAACGGATCTGGACAATGTCGCCCGGACCTTCTCGCCACCGGAACAGCCGCCGCTGAACAACATGACCGTGCAGGGCTCACAGCAAGTCAACATTCGGGTTCGCTTCGCCGAGGTCTCGCGCACGGAACTGCAGTCCTACGGCGTCGACTGGTCCGTCGGCTACAGGAGCGGCGGCTTCGAATTCAACATGTTCCAGGACAACGGTGTGCCCTCGGGCAACGGGAATTTCGGTTTGAACATGGACCAGGCGCATGGCCTGAACTTCGACATTCTGATCGAAGCCCTGCAACGCAACGGCATCGTCAAGATACTGGCCGAACCGAACCTGACGGCCATGACCGGTCAGACGGCAAGCTTTCTCGCCGGTGGCGAAATTCCGGTTCCGATCCCGCAAGGAACCGACGTCGTCACCGTCCAATACAAGCCCTTCGGCGTGTCCCTCGGCTTCACCCCGACGCTGATCGGCCGCAATCGCATCGCGCTCCATGTCCAGCCGGAAGTCAGTTCTCTATCTGAGACCGGATCCGTAAGCGCCAACGGTTTCGCCATGCCGAGTTTCGTCGTGCGCAAGGCCGACACCACGGTCGAAGTGGCGAGCGGTCAGACATTTGCGATCGCCGGCCTTTTCCAGCAGCGGACTTCGCGCAATCTGGAAAAGTTTCCGGTGCTGGGCGATGTACCGGTGCTTGGCCCGCTTTTTCAATCACAGCGTTTCCAGCACGAAGAGACCGAACTGGTCATTTTGATTACGCCCTATCTGGTGGAACCGGTGCGCGACAGCCTCGCCACGCCGCTTGATCGTCCGGCAGCCAAGCACCGCAGCCGCAAGCACGCCAATGACGCATCGGCGACGGGTCTGATCATCAAGTAACGAGGACCGGATATGACATCCCCCATCGCATTTTTCTGCGTTGTTCCAGCGCTGGTTCTGGCCGGCTGCGCGAGCAGCCCGCAAAAGCGGCAGGATTATTCGCCTGGCTACAACTATGTTTCGACGGATGCAGGCGGCTCCGAGAAAGGTGTCGGCGGCTCAGTTCTTGCTCCCGATGCCTGTCTGGCCGAGCCAGCCGACGACGACAACTCTGCTGCCAAGACGAATCTGACGATCGTCTCCGGCGTCGGCTCCCATCTGCCGCCCGGTTGCGCCAATGCCTTCAATCTTCAGCGGATGTCCGAAAGCCAGCGTGACCTCGTAGAAGGCCGCCGCATGGGCCCGGCGGCGGCGGCACCGACCGCGCGCGCGGCCCGTCGCTACCTCGATGGCGAGGAGGCTCCGATAGGCGGCGCCAACAGCGCGCCGTCGGTGCCGCAAACAACGCTCCCAGTCGAGTGAGCCGGCGCGGTATTCGCCCGCGTAGTGTCACCCTACGCGTCGCGCTTGGCGGAAGATCGCTTCAGGCCCTCCGGCCCGATTCGCTAGCCGAGGATGGAGCCGAGCGCCTTCGCTTTGGCCTGAGTGCTGCCCTTCAGCCGAATGGTTCTTGCGCGGGCAAGCAGGGTGGCCACCTCCTTGGTCGTCAGCCCGATTGGCGGCGAGGCCTTGACCTGGTCGGCCTGGCCAAGAAGCCCGTACACCACCACAATGTTGCGCTTGTGGTGCAATTGCGCATTGGGAGCGGCGGCAATTTTCTGCACCAGCGGCAGCGCCGCAGCGGAATTGTCTTCAAGGGCTGCCGCCAATGCCATGTTGGTCTCGACGTCAAGATCGCCCGGCGCAAGTCTCAACGCCTGGGCGAAAGTCTCCTGCGCCTGCCCTGTCTGCCCGGCGAAAGTCTGCGCAACGCCCAATCGGTTGTAGGCGCCGCTGGTGTTGACCAGCGGCGCTGCCTGCGCAAGCGCGCGCATGCCTGCATCGATATCGCCTACCTCCATCATCGCCGAGCCAAGCCCAAGCATTGCTCCCCCGTCATTGGGAGCTTTGGCGAGCGCGGCCCGATAAGCTTTGGCGGCATCGGCAGGATAGCCTGCCCGCATGTAAGCGTCGCCTGTCTTGACGAGCGCGCTCGCCTTAGCGCCCGGCATTGCTGCGGCGCGCTGGTAGAGCGCGATGGCGGTATCACTTTCTCCGCGCGCATCAATATCGTCGGCAAGCTTGATCAGGCGCTCGGATTGAGACGATGGGCCCTGCGCCTTGGCCTGCACGGAGCCGGTTTGGGTCGTCTGGCAACCGCTCAGCGCCAGCGCGACGACGACTGGCATGAATACGACACGCAACCGCAAATCCACCTCTCCGTATTCAAGCCCGTCCCACCTTACACAGGGCATCGGCCGACTGGAACCACGATAGTGCGGTAAGATTGCAACATGGCCGAAGAAGCTGAGGAAAAGAAATTACCGGCGTCCGACAAGAAGCTTCGTGACGCCCGCCGCAAGGGCCAGGTTTCGCAAAGCCGCGACCTGGTAACCGGCTTCACTCTTTTCGCAGCGCTTGGCTATCTCTATTTTTGCTGGCCGCTGCTCTTCAAATATCTTTCGGAACTCGTGCAGACTGTGACGGTGCCCGGCGGCTCTTTCGAGGAGGTCAGCCTGCGGGCCATCCACCACTCGTTCTCATTGCTGATGCTTGCCACATTGCCGCTAGTCGGGATCGTTGTGGTTCTCACCGTAGCCTTCGGCATGCTGGCCACGTTCGGGCCGGTCTTCTCGTTCGAGCCGCTCAAGCCGCAGTTCGATCACATAAACCCGGCGAAGGGCCTTCAGAAGATCCTGTCGCTCCGCAATGTCATCGAGTTCGCCAAGGGCCTCGTCAAGGTGGTGTTCCTGGCAAGCCTTTTCGTATTCATCCTGATCGCCTGGCTACAGCCTCTCTTCGATGCGCCAGGCTGTGGTCAGACATGCCTGGAGCCGATCATCAAGGCGGTGATGACACCTCTCGGGACTGCCGCCGCCCTGGCCTTTATCGTCATCGGCTTGATCGATGTTCCTATTCAGCGCTGGCTGTTCCTACGGGACATGCGCATGACAACAACCGAATACAAGCGCGAACACAAGGATCTCGAAGGCGATCCATTGATCCGCCGTGAACAGCAGCGACAGCGGCGCGAAGCAGTGATGCAGCCTCCGAAGCTAGGTGTGAAAAACGCGGTCATCGTCTTGGTGTCAGGCGACCGCGCCGTGGCGTTGCGCTACGTCAAGGGCGAAACGCCTGTGCCGACAATTGTCGGCAAGGGTCAGGGCCGTGCGGCCGAAGATATGATGGCTCAGGCGCGCGAGGCAGGTATCCCCATAGTCGAGGATGCCGTCACCGCCCAAGCGATCTTCGAAAATGCGAACATCGGGTCTTATATCGGCCAGCAGATGTTTTCCCCGGTCGTTCGCCACCTCGTCCGGCACGGGCTCACTTGAGCCAAAATCCTGCGATTGTCGTTCTATGCCAGTCTAGCCCTGTCGGCTGGTGGAAGCGAAGCGGAAGTCCACTGGTCGCGCATCCGTCAGTGTCAAGGCGGCACGGCGGAAGACCGAGCAGGCCGATTCAATGAGGGCGTTTCGGTGGACCTGTCATGCCGCTCGATCCGCAGCTTGCGTTCATTCGCGTTGAATAACAATGCGTCCTCAGCCCCGGCTGGCCAGCAGCCTTGTCAGCCAATCCGGATCCATTTCCGGCACGGAGGATAAAAGCCGTTCGGTATAGGGGGCATGCGGCGGCGCGAGAATTTCGCTCTTCAATCCCTGCTCAACGACTTTCCCCTGGTGCATGACCACAATCTCGTCGGCGATCGCCCGCACGGTGGCAATGTCATGGGTGATGAAAATGTAGCTCATGCCGAGCTCGCGCTGAAGCCGCATTAACAGCTTGAGGATTTCCTCCTGCACAATCTGGTCGAGCGCAGACGTGATTTCGTCGCAGATGATCAGTTCCGGATCGGCGGCCAACGCCCGGGCGATGCAAACGCGCTGCTTCTGGCCCCCCGACAGTTCGGCCGGCAGACGATCCAGGTAAGTTTCGCTCATCTCGACCATGTGCATGAGTTCGCCGATCCGCCGATCCCGCTGCGCTCCCTTGAGGCCAAGATAGAATTCAAGCGGCCGAGCTATGACTTCTTCGACCGTCTGGCGCGGATTTAGCGCGTTGTCGGGCATTTGATAAATCATCTGTATGCGACGCAGAATCTCTTTTGGGCGGGTCTCCAGGGTCTTGGAAAGGGCCTGGCCGGCAAAGGAAATCGACCCCGAAAGCGGCGGCAACAGGCCGGTAACGACGCGAGCGAGCGTCGATTTCCCGGAACCGGATTCGCCGACCACAGCCACTGTTCGTCCACGTGGAACTTTGATGGAGACATCCTGGAGCACCTTGACCCTCCGCGCGTAAGCCGCGGTGACGTTGTCTATCGTAAGCAGATATTCATCGGCCGGAACTTCGGGCTTGGCGAGCTTGCGCACGGCCCAGAGCGTTTTGGTATATTCCTGGCTGGGCGAGGCGAGCATCTGGCGTGTTTCAGCCTCCTCCACGGTAAGTCCATCGCGCAAAACCATGATGCGGTCCGCCATTTGCGCCACCACCGCCAGATCATGCGTCACATAAATTGCAGCCGTGTTGAATTCCTCCACGACATTGCGAATGGAGGCGAGAACTTCGACCTGCGTCGTCACATCGAGCGCCGTCGTTGGCTCGTCGAAGACGATGAGGTCCGGACGACAGGCCATCGCCATCGCGGTCATTGCCCGTTGCAACTGTCCGCCGGAAACCTGATGAGGATAGCGAAAGCCGATGGTCTCCGGGTCTGGAAGCTGAAGACGCCGATAAAGATCGACGGCACTCCGGTTCGCTTTCTCTCGGCTGGCAATACCATGCGCCACCACAGTTTCGACAGTCTGGTCGAGGAGCCGGTGGGCCGGATTGAAAGAGGCCGCGGCGCTTTGTGCGACATAGGCGATACGGGAGCCTCTGAGGCGACGCCGCCCTGTTTCGCTGAGTGCCAGAAGATCGATCCCGTCGAACAGGATCGAGCCCTGTGTGATACGGCAGCCCGGCTTGGCGTAACCCATCGCGGCGAGGCCAATGGTGGATTTGCCGGCGCCTGACTCGCCGATCAGGCCAAGAACCTCCCCCCGCTTCAGCGCCAGATCGACCCCGCGGACAATGGGATGCCATCGCTCGTCCGAGAAGCCCTCCACATGGAGATTGCGGATCTGAAGTAGATCCTTACCTTTTTCGCGCGAGGCCGGACCGCTACCTTTCATCCCGCAACCCGCTTGTTGCGTGCAGGAACCAGTCGACGACGAAATTCACGGATACCGTGAGGAGGGCAATCGCGCCGGCCGGCAGCAGCGGCGTGACATCGCCGTAGGTGATCAGGGTTGCATTCTCGCGCACCATCGATCCCCAATCGGCGGTCGGCGGCTGAATGCCGACGCCCAGGAAGGACAGTGCCGCGATCGTGAGGAATACGAAGCAAAATCGCAAGCCGAACTCCGCGACCAGCGGCGGCATCACGTTGGGAAGGATTTCCTTGGCGATGATCCATTTCGGGCCTTCGCCGCGCAATCGCGCCACCTCGACATATTCCATCACTGCTACGTTAAGCCCGACGGCGCGTGCGAGCCGAAAGACGCGGGTGGAATCGAGCAGCGCAATGATGATTATCAGGCTGGTGATCGACGACCCGAAGATCGAAAGCAGCACCAGGGCGAAGATCAGGCTTGGGATCGACATCAACACGTCCACCGCACGCGACAGTATCTGGTCGAGCCATCCCCTGTACAATGCGGCAAGAAGGCCGAGCGAGACGCCAACGGCGAAGGACAGCAGTGTGGTCGCGACGGCGATACCGATGGTGTTGCGCGCACCGTAAATCAAGCGTGTGAGCATATCGCGGCCGAGCTGGTCGGTTCCCAGTTTGAACTGCTGGCTCCACGGTGCGAAGGCTTCGCTGAAGACCTGCGTTTCGCCGTATGGGGCGATCCAGTGCGCGAACACCGCAACGATGACATAGCCGATGATGACGAGGATGCCGAACCAGGCACTGAAGGGTGCCTTCTTCAGCGCCGTTTTGGCCCGGGTGGCGCGCGAGCGCCTCAGCCTGTGAACCTGAGCGATGGGTTCGTAGCTGGTCATCGTGGATGCAAGAGCCTTGGATTGGTGGCGATCGAAATGATGTCGGCGGTCAGATTGAGCAGGATGTAGGTCGCCGCGAAAATCAGGGCGCAGGCCTGGACAACCGGAACATCCCTGGATTTGACCGCATCAACCATCAGCTGACCAATGCCGGGATAGACGAACACCACTTCGACAACGACGACTCCGACGACCAGATAAGCGAGATTGAACGCTACCACCGTGACGATCGGAGCCCAGGCGTTGGGCAACGCATGCCTGAGTACGATGGCCATGGGCGACATTCCCTTCAGCCGCGCCATGTCGATATAGGGGCTTGCCAGCATGTTGATGATCGCCGCTCGTGTCATGCGCATCATGTGGGCGACGATGACGAGCGTAAGTGTGATTGCCGGCAAGGCTACTCTCAAGACATGCTCCCAGAATGGCGTCTGGTCGTTCACATTCGACAATGTCGGGAACTTGGGAACTGCGTTGAGCATCCAGCTCAGTGACACTGCGAGCCAGTGCGGCAGGGATTGTGCGAACTCGGATCCGATGAACGTGTCGCGCGAGATGACCAGGTAGGCGAGCATATAGGCGACGAAAAACTCCGGGAACGAAATGGTTGTCAGCGTCACTGCGTTCACCAGCCGGTCGAACCAGCCATTGCGGTAGAGCGCAGCGAGGATGCCAAGTCCCAGGGCCAGCGGAACTGCTATCAGCGCTGTCATCGATGCAAGGAACATCGTATTGTAGAGGCGCGGCGCGATGATCTCGGCGACAGTGCGCCGATACCCGGTGCGGCTCGCGAACGAAGAGCCGAAATCCCCGTGGAGCATCTGCCCGACCCAGACGAAGTAGCGCTCGACAGGCGGACGGTCGATGCCAATTTCTCGCTGGAAGGCGGCGACCGTTTCGGGTGTGGCGGATTGCCCGAGCATCGCCTTGGCGAAGTCGCCCGGAAGCATTGCAATCGCAGAAAAGATGATGATGGACACGATGAACAGCGTGACGAGGCCGAGGCCAAGGCGCTGCAGAACCGTTCTTGCGACGGGGTTCATTTGCACGCGTTTCCCGTTGCGGCCACTGCCCTGCCACATCCGGCAGGGCACACCGGGGCCAACCGGACCCTCGCAACCATCGCGGGCCCGGCCCGCACTCTCACGCAGTGGCGATCCACCAGCGTTCGGCCATCTTCAGTCCATCGTTCTCCCAGTTCGGCGCCACCTCGCCATGTGCGAGCTTATTGGATTTGGCGCTGACGAAATTGTTGAAGACCAGTACGATGCTGCCGCCATCATCATGGGTCAGTTGCTGCATCTCGGCATACATTGCCCCCCGCTTGGCCTCGTCGGTCTCGGCGCGCGCCTGGACAAGCAACTCGTTGAAGCGAGGATTTTTCCAGAACGACTCGTTCCAGCTGGAGTCTGCGGCGAAGGCTTGTGTGAACATCCAGTCGGGGGGCGCGCGACCGCTCCAATAGGAAGCGCACCAAGGTTTCTTGAGCCAGACATTATCCCAATAGGCGTCCTCGGCCTCACGCACGACGTTTACGTCGATGCCGCACTGGGCTGCCGTTTCGCGGATGAGCGCAGCCGCGTCCACAGCGCCTGCAAAAGCGGCATCGGCAACCGAGAGATCCACCTTCAGTTTTTCCATTCCGGCCTTTTTCAGATAATGCTTGGCTTTCTCCGGATCGAAACTGTGTTGCGGCTGCGGATTAGTGGCGAATTTGATTGCCGGCGCGATCGGGTTGTCGTTGGCCACGGTGGCGTGGCCGAGAAAGATCTTGTCGACGATCTCCTGACGATTGATCGCCCATTTCAAAGCCATTCGGACGTCCGGATTGTCGAACGGCGCCATCGTGACATTCATCGGCAAGGTATAGTGGCCATAGCCGGTGACCTCGACGATCTCCACCTTGGGATTGCGTTTCAACATGCCGAGGGTCTTGAGGTCGGCGCGGCCAATATAGTCCACCTCCCCTGTCGATAACGCGGCCATGCGAGCGGCGAGATCGGTGATGGCGATGAACTCCACCTCGTCGAGATAGGGTTTGCCATTTTTGAAGTAATTCGGATTGCGCTTGAGCTTGGCCGAAACTCCGGGCTGGAAGTTCTCGAGCACGAAAGCACCGGTGCGAACGCCCGATCCCCAATCCGCCTTGCCGTCCTTGGCCGGCATGATGACCAGATGGTAGTCACTCATGATGTAGGGGAAGTCGGCATTGCCGCTCTTCAACGTGAAGACAACCGTCTCCGGGCCGTCCGCCTTGATGCTGGCGACCGGTTCAAGCAGCGGCTTCGCCGCCGATTTGGTTTCGTCGCCCATATGATAGCGCAGCGAAGCCACGACGTCGTCCGCCGTGACATTCTTGCCGTTGTGGAAGGTTGCGCCCTTGCGCAGCTTGAAGACCCAGGTTTTGGCGCCATCCGATGATTCAAAGCTCTCGGCCAGGTCCGGTTGGACGTTGCCTTTCGCGTCGACGTCGGTGAGGCTGTTGGACATCGAGCCCGAGAACGCGGTTTGTGTGAACGTATCCGGGTAGCCGGCCGGATCGATCGAATCCGTTGTTGCCCCATGTGCCATGCCGAGCTTGGCGAAGCCGCCCTGCAGCGGTTCGGCCCGGGCCGTGCTGACGAAGAGCTTGTCCGCAGCAGTAAGCGTCAGCCCAGCGGCCAGCCCAAGATGAATGAAGTCGCGACGGGAAATCTTGCCGCGGCCAATCTGGCTTTGAGCGATACCAAGCTTGTATTCAGATTCTGACATTTGACTCTCCCATTGCGGATTTTCCGCGTTATTGTTCGTCAATCACCTGTGAAGAAATCTGCTCGTCAGCCGCGATCATCTTTTCTTCTAACTCCTCGACTCCATAGCTCAATTAGGCCGTCACATAGATGCTGCCCGCCTCGACGGTGACTGGAAATGTGCGCGCGCGAACGGACGGATCGACCAAAGCCGCACCTGATTTGATGTCGAATTCCCAGCCATGCCAGGCGCAGCGCACAATCTCGTTTTCGCGATGATAGATGAATTGCGCCTGTTCGACCGGCGCAGTTGTTCCGCATTGCGGCCCCTCGCAAAGCGGAGCGCCGCGGTGCGGACAAACATTCAGCAGCGCGTGGAATGAATCTCCGATGCGGAAAACCCCGACCGAAAGGCTGCGGATCTTGGTGATGAAGGGAGATCCGGTTTCGATCTCGTCGACACGGCAAATATATGTCTTCTCAGGCATCGTCTGCTTCCTCAGGCGGCATTCGCCGCTTGCGCGCGGGGAATGCGTTTGTAGACCTCCAACGCATTCAGCCCCATGATCTTGCTCTTCCAGGCGGGAGGGATTTGCAGCGTGTTGGCGTCGTCGTAATCCCAATGCGGATAATCGGAGGCAAACATCAGCGTATTTTCGCCGTCCATCGCTTCGAGAGTGGACCAGAGATGCTGAATGTTTGCGGGCTGCTCCAGCGGCTGCGTGGAAAAGCGGATGTTGCGCCGGCAATATTCCGACGGCAGCATCTTCAGCCATGGCGTCTCTTTGCGCAGCGCTTTGTAATCCGCATCCAGGCGCCACAATACCGACGGCACCCAGGCCACGCCGCATTCGATGACGACGAAGTAGAGGTCCGGCCATTTTTCGAAGACGCCATGCGCAATCATGCTTGCGACATGTGAAATCGCCGACATGTGCAGGATGGCGTGCGTCTCCCAGAAGAACGTCGTTGGGGCAGGAGCAATCGCGGTCGAATTCACGCCGCCATGGCCGCCCAGATGAATGGCAAAGGGCAGCCCCACTTCGGCGCATGCTTCATAGATCGGGTGGTAAAACGGGTCGCCATACGGCTTGACGGAGCCTTGCGAGGCAAGAACCTGAACCATGCGCGGATGATTGCCCAAGCGGCGTATCTCGGCGGCCGCGAGCTTCGGATCCTGTGGCGCAATGATGATCGAGCCCACGAAGCGATCGTCCTTCGGCAGCCAGTGGTCGATCTGGTAGTCATTGTAGGCGCTGACGAGAGCGCTGGCATAATAGGGGTTGGCGAGGGTAGACGCCTCGATCGGCTCGTCGCCGGTCAGGATCGCCACGTCGACCTTGTACTTGTCGAGGTGCTTCTCTTTCATGATGAGATAGTTGTCGGCTTCCGTTTTCGGACGGACGTCCTTGCGGGAGAAGTCCTGCGGATGAAACCAGGGACGATGGCCATGCGGGAAGGCGCCAACGGGACCTGTCTTCTCGCCTTCAACGAACATGTCCTTCCATAGGCCGGAAAGGTAGGGCTCCAGTACAGTGGCGCTTGACCAGTAATTGTGACAATCGCAGTCGACTATGAACACGTTGCTCAGCTCCGTAGCTTCAGCCTGGTCGATGCTGCCGGCCGATTTCTCCCATGCAGCTTCCGCCTTGAGTATTGTTTGATCAAGCGTATGATCCAGCGCAATATGATCGACTTTTTCGATTGGAGGTCACGTGCAGCTAGATCACATCGAAACCTTTCTCGACATCATCGAATCGCGAAATTTCAATCGCACCGCCGATCGGCTGGGATTGACCCAGTCGACGATCAGCACCCGGATCAAGAATCTGGAGAGCGCGATCGGGTCCGAGCTCTTCCAGCGCGGGCGTGCCGGTGCTGAGCCGACAGCCGCAGGACGGCGGTTCGAAGCCTACGCCAGATCCCTGCTGTCGACCTGGTCGCAAGCTCGACACGACGTGCGAGCGTTCAACCGGTTCGAGGGCACCTTGCGCATCGCCGCACAGGTAGGCATGACCCGGTCGGTCCTGCCGGGATGGGTCGAGACACTGTGCCAGGCCCTTCCAAAATCCTCGATCCATGTCGAGTCGGATTATTCGAACCAGATGGTCAGCGACCTAAGCATGGGAAATCTGGATATCGCCGTGCTTTATGCGCCTCGCTACCTGCCTGAGATCGCCTACGAACACCTGATGGTCGAGGAATATGTGATGGTTTCGACGGCTGCCAGAAGGCTGTCCGACGTCGACCCTGAAACCTACATTCGCCCGGGCTACACCGCCGTGCTGGAAAAGACGCACGCAGAGCTGCTGGCCGAGTTGGCGATCTGTCGGCTTTCGACGGGATCGGAAACTCTGGCGGAGATCATGCTCCGACGAACGGGCGGCACCTGCTATATGCGTAGCGACGATGCGCGCAGGTTCACTGCTGAACTCCCATCGTTTCTCGTCGAGGGAGCGCCGACGCTGCACCAGCCAGTCCACACCGCGATACTCGCGCGCCGCAAACATGAACCAATTATTCGCAAAGGCATCCGAGCTCTCCAGATTGCTGTAATGTCACTGGAAGTCTAATCGAAATTGCCGATCATAAAGGCAGGATTGCGCGGCTGTTCAGCGGGGTTTGAAGTGGCATCTTGGCTCGACTTCAAACCCGAGTTGACTGATGAATGCATACGCGACCTTTGCAGCCTCCGGCTTCGTCCCAACAAAGCGTCACCGGCATTGGGCACAGACCACACCGCAGCTTGTGCTCTGCCGGCGCGTGATCGACGAAACGCACGATGTGAAAACATTCGTTCTCACACCCGCTTCAGATCGGATGTTCTGCTTCAGCGCTGGCCAGTATGTTCTGGTGCACCTTAGGATCAACGGTGCCGCGGTGACGCGCTCCTACTCCGTTTCGTCACCGCCGACGCGACCGCTCGACCTGCAGATCACCGTGAAACGGACGCCGGGCGGGCTCGTTTCGAATTGGCTCCATGACAATTTGATGCCGGGCGACGGGATCGAGATCGAAGGGCCGCTCGGCTCGTTCAATCTCGACGACATGCCGCATGGAAAGTCCCTCTTCCTTTCAGGTGGCAGCGGGATAACTCCCGTCATGTCGATGCTGCGCGCATTTACCGACCGCGCGGCCGACCAGGATATCCGCTTCATTCACAGTGCGAGAACGCCGGAAGACATCATCTTTCGGCTTGAACTGGACGCACTTGCCGCTCGCTTTCCCGATGTTAAAGTGACTTGCATTTGCAGTCAGGATGACCCGGCATGGAGGGGTCCAACTGGACGCATTGGCAGTCAAATGCTCCTGAACCTGGTTCCCGATCTCCATAGCCGCACCGTTTTCGCCTGTGGGCCGGAATCCTATATGAAGACAGCACGCGGCTGCCTGGAGGCAATCGGCCTCGCCCGTTCACAGTATCATGAGGAGAGCTTCGGAGGCGGCAACAGTTCGCGTTCGGTACCGGCTTCAAAGGTTTCGTCTTCGGTCCGCTTCGTCAGGTCTGGCGTTGCGCATGACTGCGTGCCCGGAGAGACCTTGCTCGAAGCGGCGCGCCAATGTGGCGTCTACGTCCCGACCGCTTGCCAGCAGGGAGTTTGCGGGACCTGTCGGATCGCCAAGCTGTCCGGCGAAGTCGTCATGGATGACTTAGGCGGGCTGACATCGGAAGCCAAATCGGCAGGCTACGTCCTGGCGTGCTGCAGCCGCCCGCAAGGCGACGTTTTGCTTGACCTGTAATTGCCATCCGCATCGCGGGTCAGCTTTTGCGTTCCATAGCCAAGCCATAGTGTTGCGACCGCAATGTGATTAGCGTTTCGGAGCCTGTTGTCCGGCTGCACGGGAGAGTTCACCGCCGCTGAACCCCTTAAATTAATTGCAGTTTACCTCATTCAAACAGACGAGGACAGTATGCAACCCCGCCCCTAGGGTAAGAGGTCGTTCTGTCGATTTGTTCGGGAGAAACTATTGCAAGTCGTGTGGAACCAGAAGCAAGTTCGCGATTCTTCATGCAGACACTATTGGAGTTCATGTGCTCGCATCCCATAGGGGGAACGTTGTCGAAGGACGAGTGGGGGAACAACGATTTTCTCGGTGTTACCGCAAAAATCTATAAACCCCATTCGGTGATATGCCGGCAGGAGGACGACAACAGTGAGATATTCATTGTAAAATCGGGCTGGGGCATACTTTATCAGGCACTGCCGGACGGAGAGCGGCAGATCATAGACACTCCCCTCAAGGGGGATGTCGTCGGTTTCCGTGGCTTGGACGGACCCCGTCTTGCGTCGCTGGCGTCCATAACCGAACTAGCTGTTTATGAAATTTCCAGTAAGGAACTGGTCGAGGCCATCCTGTCGGAAGGCCGAATCGGGAAGAAGATCGCCTGCTCCCTGGCGCGCCTGAACGCCATCCTTGCCGAACATCTCATGAATACCGGGCGGCGGAACGCGATGAGGCGTACCGCCCACTTCCTGCTAGAGTTGGAGGTGAGGCTCTCCAGGGTTGGGCTGTCGGCGCATGGAAGGTATGAGTGTCCTCTTGCCCAGCATGAACTGGCCGACATACTCGGCATGACCACGGTTCACGTCAACCGAACGTTAAGGGAGCTCCGCAAGGCCGATCTCGTCTCTTTCAAGTCAGGCCATGTAGAGGTGATCAATCGCAAGAAGCTGGTCGAAACAGCCGGATTCGACAGCGAGTATCTCAGGTAGCGGCTATCTCTCTTGAAGAGATTATCATGACGGGCGGCAACTCGGCCTGTCGCCCCGAGGCCGGTGTGTTGCTGAAATATGCGCGGAGCCCTTTTACTGCGGCAGATCCACGGGTGGGGCTCAAGCTAAATTGTTGAGCCATGGCTATCAGCGCTGTGCGCTAACCATGTCAACGGCACCTTCAGGAGTTCTGGTCTACCGCGGGAATCGCCGCAGGTACCAGCCGATCAACATTCGGCTGCCTGCTAGGTGAGATGGCCAAGTGATCCTGTGCATGCGTCTTCAGGCGGATTGCAGCCCTTTTGGTCCGGCTTGGCGCCGGTTCCCGGAAAATTATGAAAAAAGCAACCTATGTTAGAGACTGCTTATAAATAAACCCTACACTTACCCAAGTTGGGTGTCTGCTGGGTCGGGAACTAAACAGGACGCAAATGGAGTAATCGAGCCTCGACGTTTCACAAGGCGCAATACCAAGTTTTTCAATGCCAGAGAATGCGGAAACCATATCGGCCGGCGCAAGGCGGCTTGTGTGGAAGAGCGGGTATTGATATGGGCTCCACAGCAGGACTGCACAATTACACTTCGGCAAATCGATCCGGAGTCCCGTCCGGTGGAACGGAAACCGTCCGCGGGCAGACAGGCAGGGAATGCCTCCTCATTCTGGACGGAAGGGCACTAGACCGCGAGTGTCTCGCATCGGCTCTCGTGGACCACGAACTTGGTATGGATGTCACCGCGTGGCGTTCCGTCGAGGAGTGGCGCGTCGGAAAGAGCTCTGCCCCTCCCCTTGCAGCCATACTCTTCAACCTTGGCAGTCGGAAGGTTACAGATTATGGCCTCGCTGACGAGATCAGGCACATTTCATCCGAGTTCAAATCGGTCCCTGTGGTCGTCCTGGCCGAGACAGAAGACCTTGCCCAGATACTGACCGCTCTCGAATGCGGTGCACGCGGCTACATTCCGACCTCTGTTGGAATCGATGTCTGTGTCGAGGCAATCAACCTGGCGGCAGCGGGAGGCATCTTCGTGCCGGCGAGCAGTGTCCTTGCTATGCGGCACCTGATAGAGTCGGGCCGCCGCGACACGCAGCCTTTGGCGGGCATTTTCACGCTTAGGCAGGCCGAGGTTGCGCTAGCGCTCCGGCGCGGCAAGGCGAACAAGATCATCGCCTACGAACTGAATTTGCGCGAAAGCACGGTGAAGGTCCACATCCGCAATATCATGAAGAAGCTAAAGGCGACCAACCGCACGGAAGTCGCCTGCAAGGTCAACGATCTTCTCTCAGAAGGAACTCTGCCTGAAGAGTGAGCCCAAGTATAACACTGCCCACCTTGGGTGAATCCTGTGGCCATGTTCGGCTATTCGCCCTATCAAACATGTATTGTGAAAGTCGAAGGGCGGAATCGGCGGCTAATCGGCTGTCTAAGCAGGCTCGGGGAAGGTGTGTCTTCCTACCCATCCTATGGCCTCCTCGATCGTATCGAAATTCTTGTGCTGCCCGCTCAGCAGCCCGAATCCCGTTTCGAGGAACCATTTGCCTTTCGTGGAATATGCTTCCTCGTCGATTTGGGTAAGGACCGCCACCAATTGGTCGCGTTTCCACACCAGCACCCCGGATTCTCCGCCTTCAACCGTTCCGATCCGGACTTCGCTGAATGACAATCCAGAAACAGTCTTCGCTTGGCCCATTTTGATGAATTCCTCAGATTCAAAATGGCAATAAAATCCGTGAGCTTTGCAATTTGTTATCAAATCACGCAGTGAGTTCGAGCCGTTTGAGGCGATCTAATTCGGCAATCGACGCTATTGAGTACAGGCGACAACGCGTAAGGAAACCGGATCTGAGACGACCGCCGCCAATACAAAGGGCCGGGTCGTGGTCACATCGGCGCCGTCCACATGATGCGTGCGGTCTCCACCGCGCTCCTTCGCCCAGCCCGGGAACGATTTGAGCCCTATGCCTTGTTGATCGGCAACGAAGTTTGGCACAGGGATGCGCCAGCCCGAACGAAGATCTATCGCAGGTCATATTGGATGATCATCATCGAGAAAGAGGTATCCGTTTTGTGCTTCAGGCAGGTCATGCGGATGGTGAGCTGACTGAGGTTCTATCGTGTCGTTCCCCGTCGGGCCGTCGCCAGACGCTGGAGTAAGCATACCATGGTTCATTGCCCAAACTGCGGCCTGTGTTCGGTTGCGAACCCGAACCTTTCGAAGGATGGCCTTGACGTGTACCTTCACTGTAGCCTCGGCGATATTAATCTCGCGCGCGATGACTTTGTTGGATTCCCCTCCGATCAAGCGACGCAGAATGGACTTCTCCCGATTTGACAAAATCACTAGTTCTTCACCTTCAATCTCCACTTTAACTGCAGCGCTCGGTAACTCAGCAGCTACAGCATCATTTCTCAACCCTTGTCTGATATCTTCAATTACCATCGAAGTTTCCGTAGGCAACACGATTTGCCCTAGCGTAACCAATTCGAGAGCTTTAATGAACGTGTCGTAAGCAGCGACCTTTGTCAGATACCCGTTAGCCCCGGCACGAAAAGCTGAGATTATATTGGTCGTTCGACAGTGATCGGCTAGCGCAACGACATGGCTGGTCGGGTAGATCGCCTTAAAGTCTGCAATTTGTGCGAACTCAGCATCCGCATCAGTATCGCCGACATCTATGATGAGCAAGATGGAACGGTGCTGGGGTAGCGGCTTCTGCAGAAGATCGTGAACAGTCGCCGCGGAGAAAAGAATACGAAAATTTGCCGCATTCAGGGTTCGACTAAGCGCTTCTCGAAGCAACTCGCTCGGCTCGACAAGCACCGTTATGAAAGATTTTCTTGTCATCATCGCATTCTCGCTCGGCGCGATTGGGATGCACATGTCGATTGGGATGCTCCAAAGCGCCAGCCGCACAGTTTCTTTTGTTCTCAATGTTACGCTCGGAAACCTTGCACCCAAATACCATCTTTAGGCGTAGGGCAGCATCATCGAGGCGTATCCGAATTCTTCAACCTGGGGCTTTTGGGTCAAGCGCACGAGCTCTTGGTTTCAGCAGCTCAGGGAGGCGGCCATCGTAGCAAAGGACTGCGCGGCCGTGAGGATTGCTAGGGCTTGTTTTCCGGTGGGCGTGGTGGTGCCCCCGATCTGGCGGGAGAGCGTCGCGGTTTATGCGGCGAGCGGCGGGCTCAGGCGAGCCGCCCCGCGGCAGTCGACCACTCGGGGATGTCGCGCAGGGCCGGGTGAAGCCGACACTGACGCGGGCACGCTGATCTGAGCACACGCCGCACACGCCGAGCTTCAGCAGCTGAGGCAATGCGTGCCGCGGCCGGCCGTGGCGAAGCGAACTGGGTGTGAGTCAAGCGCGCGACGCAGCACTGACACACAGCGCAGATGCTTTTCGGCTTAAAAAATGGGGAAGTCTGCCAAGTCGCTCCTTTGCAGCACCCCTGCGGCCCGCAATGGACGCGTTGCCTGCCGCGGCCGATTTAGGGTAACGCTGCAAGGGATCTTGCTTTGTCGGGGCCGGAATTCTAGCCAGACGTGAGAGCCGACGAAAGAAACGCGATGCGGCCAGTTTCGCTATGATTACCCGATAGGATTGCCAAGACTGACGGCTTCGTCGCGTCGTTCTTCTGGGCCCGGACAACATAGTGGGAAACGGCCCAGCTATCCTGCCAATGCATGTCGGAGCCACAGAGACGCACGTCGGCAAACCAAGTTTCCGGCCCTCCGTTTCGTTCGATCGCGTTTGTCCTGTCACCATCGAGGAAGCTCTCCTGGAGCGCAGCAATCCGGTTGGACGAGTTTGCCCCAGATTCTCCTTTATCCGAATGGAGTGCCCACAAAGGGACAGTTGTGCTGCCGGCGGTGAAGGGTCACGATACGGTCGAGCCTTGCTCGACCGGATCGGACGCATCGGGCGGGGCGGGATGGCCACCATCGAAAGAGAAAGCCACACGCCATGGCCGTTAATACAGAATTCAATTGCGAGCCCGTCGCTCCCTCGTCACAGGCGGCCCAGCGCAGGGGATTGAAGGCCATCCTGCTTGTCTTCGGGCTCTCCGGGGTCGCCGCCTTGGGCGGGGCCGCGGCCAAAAACTTAGGGGCACTAGAGATTGTTTCCAGAGCCGTGGCACAGGTCAAGGAAGTCTCCCGACCCGTGATGCAGCCCGTGAGACAGAAGGTCGAAGACGCCTCCGCAGCCGTGATACAAAACGTCGAGGCGGCCTCCGCAGCCGTGGCGCAGAAGGTCGAGGCTGCCTCCGCAGCCGTGGTACAAAACGTCGAGGCGGCCTCCGCAGCCGTGGTACAAAACGTCGAGGCTGCCTCCGCAGCCGTGGCGCAGAAGGTCGAGGAAGTCTCCGCAACCGTTGTGCAGAGGGTCGAGGATGTCTCCGGGGCCATGATGGAGACGGCCGACGATGTTTCCGGAGTCGTGATGCAGAAGGCCGAGGATGTCTCCGGAGCCGCGGGAGCCGTGATGCAGAAGGTATCTGCTGTCATCAATGGCTGGCAAGAACAACCGGTTCAAGCCATGGCCGAACCCTCCCGTCCGATCGCGTCAGGACCGAATGCGGCGGGCGTGGCGTCAGTCGAACGGAGTGTCGAAACCAATGCCGAACTCCCCAAAACCCGCAGCAAGGCACCAAGCGTGCCAACCGGATACCTGTTTGGCGTCGGCGATCGCCTCAAGGTCGCGTTCTACGAGCGCGTCGAGGTCGAGGAAGACAAGTGGGGGCGCGCGCCCTCGGCCTTACGCGGCATCCTGCAGCGTCCGGAACTGAGCGGCGAATATATTATCCAAGAGGACGGCACGATTTCCGTGCCCTTGCTTGGCTCCATTCCGGTCGCCAACAGGTCTACGCAACAGGTACAGGCCGACCTGGTGGAAACCTTCAATCAACTGCTGGGCCGCGAGGGACTGGTCAACGTCCTGCCGCTGGAACGCCCGCCCATCTACGTGCTGGGGCCGGTCAAGAATCCAGGCTCGTTCAAGTACGCGGCCGGCATGACCGTCCTGCACGCGATCGCGCTAGCAGGCGGACTGGACCGGGCCGAGGGCGAGCCGTGGCAGAAGATCGAAGCCGTACGCGAGATCCAGAAGCGGAGCGGGGCAATCGACGCCATGTTGAAGTTGCTCGCGCGCGCGGCCGTGCTGAAGGCCGAGCGCGACGGTACGAGACCCACAATCCCGCGCCAGTTGCTGGAGCTGGCCGGCGCGACCGAAGCTGCCAAACTCGTCAACGAGCAGAGCGACCGGCGCAAGGCCGTCGCCACGGCCCGCAAGGATCGCGAGCGCGCGACCCTGCGTGCGCTGGACGCGGCCAAGCAGGACGTTGTCGCGTATGGACGCATGGAGTCGCTCAACGAACTCATCAAGCTGCGCCAGGAGCGCGTCAACAGCATGCGCACGCTCGTGGACCGCAAAGTTGTGAGCATGACCGTGATGGATCAAGTCCAGGGCGAATTGTCCGACGCGGAACAGCGCCGGCAGGACGCCCTCAACCAGTACGCGGCCGCCAAGCAGCGCCTCGCTTCGCTGGAATCTGAGGTGTTGCGGACCAGGGCCGACCTCAGGATCGATCTGGAGGTCGAGATCGAGACCATGGAGAGTCAGATCGCGGCCAATCAGCGCGAGTTGAACGCCAGCGAAGGCGTCCTGTACACGTTGCCGGTGACCCGCGCCCAGTTTGCGAAGGACGCAAACAGCGCAACTTATCAAATCGTGCGGCAATCGGCTGCCGGGCCGGTCAGCATCGAGACCGTTGGGATGACCCTGTTACAGCCAGGCGACCTCGTCAACATCATCATAGGCGAAAGCGAGCCAAGAGAGCCGGCCGGTTCGTCGGTCCCAACCGTGTCGCCGAGCTGCGAGAGCTTGCCGGCAGCGTGCAATCCCAACGATGTCGAGCCTGCCCGCGTGGTGAGGGAGGAGAGGATCGGTCCGAATTGACGCCCGGCAAGGACATTGGTCTGCATGGCTGGTCTGCGTGGATGAACTCGTCGGCACGAAGTGGGAAGCGCGAACCGACCACTCGCCGTCGCCGACAGCTTGAACCGATTCATGATCGAGCATGTCCGCCTCCGCTTGCATGTCCGCCTCCGCTCAGGAGTTCGGATCACTGACAAAGGTTGCAGTGAGATGACATCGAACGGGATGCAGGCCAATCAAGGGGGATTGGTCAAAGATCTCGGAATTTTGTCACGACGCGCGTACGCCCGAGCGAAATTTGCGCACTATCAAATCGAGAAGGCTCTGACTACTCAGCTGCTGAATTCAGATCAAGACGCTCGGCTCAGCCTCCCTTCTAAAGTGTACAGCAAGCTTTTTTCGTCCAGAAAAGCGCGCGTTTCGGCGAATTGGGGGCCGGTTATTGTAAGATTAGCCTTAGCATGTGCAATAATTGCTCAGACGTAACTGACGCGTTACCGCCACCTAGGAGAAGCCTGCCAATTTTCAATTTGCCAAGATCGATGATATCCATCTACTTTTCGCCGATAATAGTCTTTGATGGAGCACCTCCACCCCGACGACGCAGTAAGGCAGCTTTCGCAGCTATACCGTGTTCTTGTACCTGGCGGTGCCTACTACTGCATCACTACACACGCGGTCACGGGTCCTCACGACATCCGGTATACTTTGACAAAGTTGCATGTGGATTCCACCTGAAGGAATATAGCTATCGTGAGCTGTCACGCGCGTTTACGGGGATTGGCCTCGAAAGCAGGCTGTGCTGTTCGGCCATGGGGCGTTAATGAGCTCGTTGCTGCCAACAACGCTGTCGATACCGCCAAGTTCAGCCTGCTCCCCAACGAACTGCGCTTGCCGCCAAGCGAAGTTGTGGGATCGAGATTCCCATCATGTCGAGACCAATCCTGCCCATCCGACGAATACGCCATAAAAGCGTTGTATCGGACGCCAGTGATCGGTTGTAAGATGCTTCAGCAAGCGACCATTCATCACAGGCAACTTTGACGGGGTCATTGTAGTATGTCCGGATTTTCTCGACCCCCATTCCGGGTGTGGCTAACCATGTCGGAATATGATGGCGTAACCGATCAACGTCGGTTAGCACTTTATTGAGACCGGTACCCGCCGCCGGATCGCTGGTAGCAAAACTGTCACCAGCCAATACCAGACCGGGTTGCTGTTCGTGATTCTGCGCGGCGTAAAGATCAACGGGTCGAATCTGAATATCGCTTGACACGACAGCATCACCAAGGAGACGCTTCAATCGGGGCATTACCGCATACAATGCAGATAATGGCGATGTGCGCACTTCCTGACACCACGGATGGCGTATATCACCATGGTAGACGAACACATTGGCGCGCATTCTTGAACCAATCGGAAACATGCTCACATAACCCATGGGCCCTGGCTTTTCCGCAAAATACGTTAAAGCTTGAAATTTGAAACCAGCTTTAGAGGTGAGATCAAAACCAACACTGATCGAGTGGCATTTGCTGATCTCGGATCGCGTGATCGCACCCCGGACGACATTGTTTAAGCCGGTCGCCACCACAATCAATCGGGTCGACCATGTGTCACCATTTGACAGGGTAACTTTCTGCCGGTCGGAGCTCGTCATTATTTTGGTCACTTTAGCGCAGATGAATTGGACACTATCTGGAATCTGGCGGCGAATAACATTTACCAAATCCTGATAAGCCATCCCATATTCGCAAGGCTCGCCGTGTTTCCCATGCTTTTTACCGATGACATAACCGTGACGGGCCACCGATATCTCAGTCATCGGTGTCGCAGCCGCCAATACGGCATCCGCCAGCCCGGTTTTTTTGAGCAAGTCGACTTGATCGTCATCGAGTTTTTCGCAGCGAAACTCCACTGGATAGACTTGATGGATATCAACAAGGATGGTCGAAATCTCCATCCGGCCAAGCATAGCAGCGGCTAACGAGCCGGCGGTACCACCCCCGAGGACCGCTACATCAATATTATTCAATTCCCGCTCCTCCGCTCACCACTTCGTTGACAGCACGATCATGACGGCACCAAACGGTGTCGAAGAAAATTCAAGACTCCGTCTTTTGCTGCAAAACCAAACTAGCGCGCTTGTTTATCACGCGACCAAACCGCGCAATCCACAGTTCGGTAAACAGCTTTGACGCAATCCCCTCCATCGACCCGCCAGTCTCGCGAAGCAACTTGAAGTGCTTCTCCTCAATTTTCTCGCAGCAAAAATCCTCCGCACAGGGATGATGCACGTCGATCAGGACGATCGAAATCCGGCTCGCCCGAGCGGCGCGGCGGCGATAGAGCCGCCCCAGACCGCCTCCTACAATCCCAATATCTGCACTATACATCATCGTCTCCCGCAGATAAATTCCATTATACTATACTTTTTCGCGAAGCGCTATGATGTATCCCACACCGAGTTCAAACTCACGATCGTCCAGTCAGAGAAACATGCGATGCAAGGATCGCCTTGTCTTGCGAAAAACCTGCCGCAGCGGCGGCTTTACTAACGGCGTTTTGGCATACCATGTATCTATATAATGGATCGCCATTCGCACCGCAACGACAATACGACCGAGCAAAGTTCTGCTATCAAAATGGAAAAACAGAAGCAAATTGATATCGGACCACGAAAGCTTATAAGGCTCGTCGCCGATCGTGAAATCGAATTTCTGAATCTTCCGGCCAATGGCATATTGCATCATTTCCTGAATATGCTGACGCCCGGGACTGTATTTGGCAAACTCCTCCAGATAACTCGACATCACCAGTGAATAACTGGAATTGAACCGAAGACCCAGACCTGTCGCCACCGGAATCCCATCCACATCCAGCCGCGTGACATGGATGACCTCGCGCAACCGAGGATTGGCGACAATCGCCAAATAAAATTCGCGAAAACCCGGACGTTCGAACATATCATGAACACCCATTCGGGCATAGCTGCTCCGTTTTTGTTCGATCAGCTTTGCAATGGTGCACTCGATCTCGGCCTGATCTTGCACGTCTACAAAGCGAATCGCGCCGCCACCTTGCTTGGCGAGGTTTTTGGCCTTGCGCCGGTGGGTATGCAGCGTCGAATTCGAAAACTTTGACGCATAAAACCGATTCCAGTTCGCTTCCGGGAGGGTTGCGACATGTCCGGCGCAATTAGCCAGCAAGACCGGCAACTCGAGAAAGGGATTAGGTTGAGAGCCGACAACACTGGGCATATTGCAAAATTCAACAGTGTCGAAACGAAGTCGAGGATAGTCTTGAATCGCCCGAATTATGTCTTTCCACAGGCGGCCGAATCGCCCAGGGTTCACGTGATCGCTAAAATTTGTCGCCAGAATGGGCGAATTATAATCGCACAATTCCGATCCAAACCAGACCAGCCGGCGGATCAGACTATGGCGTTCGATCGCCAATGGCAGAATAAAAACCGCCACGCCGGTATCGTCGAGACCCAGCACGATCACCGGGATCAGTCTCTCTTTGGAGCCGATGTGGTGATACCATTCCATCTGCCAATCAAACAATTGGAATACGGTACAATCCGCATGCTGCTCTAATGTTCTCCATTGAGCTTCCACCGAGTCCATATCGGTGAAAATTTGCAGAGCAATATTCGCCGTTGTCATTGGGTGTGCCTATGTAACAAAGGTTTAGCCAGTCCTGCTGCTAGAGAATGTTCTGCTTGAAATCCCAAAAGGTAGCGTGCCTTGTCCGGATCGCCGATCGAATTATAGGGAAGAACTTGCGGATGACTTCGCCCGCAGGCTGCTCCAGTCTGAGCAGCAAGTTGCGCGTGATCAGGAAGCCACTCAAAATGAAGAACAGTTGGACCCGCAGCGCTCCCGCCCCGATGCGGAAGTGCGTTTTGACCCACGGCCAGCCGAAGTGCTCGACGCCGACGAGTCCGATCGCGATGGCCCACCGGCCATCCAATTGCAGTCGACAATCCAGCGCCATAATCGGTGTCTCCTCAAGTCTGGAGCGGCGACGCGGTCGGTCGGTCGTGCGCGGGGCCGGCCGCAGAATCCAGTTTCATCGCGAAGGCCAAAATCAGGGCGGCACATGCACCCTCGATGCTGACCGCGAGCGTCCAGCCTAGGACCAGGCCTTGAAGTCCATCAAGCTTCGCCCCCGCGACCACGAAGCACAGCTCCAACAATCCGCCAAGCGCGAACCAGCGAGATGCCTTGCGCATCCTGTCGCCCAACCGCGCCAGCGTACAGGCATGAAATTTGAGCGTTGATCCCAACAGGCTGAAGCCGAGGAAGTGTAGGCTCGAACCGGCGATCTCAGGATAGACCGGATTGAAGACCGCAAGGATCTCCTGCGAATAGGTAAAGACGAAGACGGCACAGGCCAGTGAGAAGAGCAATGACGCCGACAGCGACACAAGGATGTCGTGTCTGGATTGTTTCGGGCTTGTTCTGATCACAGGGAACAGGATCGTGGCCATGGCTGCTGGAATCAACGAGGCCGTGAAGACCAGCATCCACAACGGCATGAGGGCGGCATTTGTGATCGGCGACAGGAGAACCAGCACAAGGTAGGGCATGATGACGACTGGTGCCTGCGAGGCGACATCGAGCGCGTAGTGGTCGAAGACCTTGCTTCGGAGCGTATGGAGCAGATGGAAATCGGGAGGCCCAACGAGGCGACGCGCACCGCCCCGGGTCAAGAGATCGACGCCGATACAGGACGCCACCAGGCTGGCCACCCAGCTCAGAAGAAGCGCGGCATTGGAGGTGTAGCCAGCGGCAGCGGCGACGGCGATCAGCATCAGCTTGAACGTGGAGAACAGCACCTGCCGGATCATCCTGCCGGTGCTGCGCAGGTTGCCGACGAGCGCCAGATCGACCATCGCGCAGAGTACGGTCAGGCAGCAGCCGAGGACGAACGTAACACCCTCGAACCAGCCGCCGATCGGCCCGGTCGAGCTGTTGAGGTACGCCTCCCCGAAGACAAACAACAAGGCCAGGCCGACCGCCAGCGCCACCCCGACGGATGCTGCAGCGGCCACGAGGCCGCGCCCCTTGCCGGGATGCCGTACGATTTCACCCATCAGCAGGGTCCCGAGCCCGGCTTCGCCCAGCAGGCCGACGAGCGCCATCACGGACAGGAGGGCGGAGGCCTTGCCGATCACCTCCGGCGGAAACAGCCGGGCCGCGAGCCACCAATAGACAAACCCAAGACCGGCCGTTGCAATCGTTCCGATCGCCACAGCGCCGGAATTCAGAACGAGCGCGGCGCTCTTTTGAAGCTCTCGCCGGACGCGAATAATGGCTGTCCCCACGAGACCTATTGGCATGATGGCTCCCCCGAACCTTGCTGCGCCGGTACCGCGGACCTGCTAGCGGCTGGGCACACGACGTCCCGGTAGACCTGCTCGATCCGAGTCACGACCGCTCCTGCCTTGAGGCGCCCGACTCGGGCGAGGCTTGTCGCCTCCAGGCGAGCGAGCAAGGCGCGGTCCTGCAGAAGGGTCTGCATTGCGTGGGCAAGGACGTGCGCATCACCGGGCGGCACGAGAAGCCCGGTTTCGCCATGATCGACGAGATCCGGCATGCCGCCCACGCCGGTTGCGACGACCGCCTTGCCGGAAGCCATCGCTTCCATGATGACCGTCGCGCAGGCTTCGGGCCCGACCGACGGCAGCACCCCGAACAGTGAGCGCCGCCACGCATGCATGATGGCGGAATGCGGCCATGCATTGAAGACGCGAACGCTCGGCGGAAACTCTGTTGGCGTATCGGCGACCCGGCGCCCGATCAGGACCAGCTGCGGCGCCCGTTCCAGGCCGGCATAGGCTTGCAGGAGAACGTCAATGCCCTTGAGGCGCATCATATCACCGACGAACAGGATGAATTCACCCCGGGGTAGCTCACGCAGACAGGGATGTTCCGGGCCAAGCATCGCAACATCATCGGGCACAAAGTTGGGGATGATCTCGTAGGGGGCGCGGCCTTCGGTCAGTCCGGTGTGGCGCGCCACCGCGTGGCTCACCGCGATGAAACGGTCCACCGCGCGCCGAGCGGCAAAACTCGACGCCCAGTTGCCCAAAGTGGTCGCGGCTGCCTTCACCGCCCCGTAATGTCCTGCGGCGCAGGGCAGGCACTTGGCCGGCGCTGGGCCACTGCAGAGACGGGCGCCCAAATGCATGAAGTTCTTCTTGGCGCAGACAAGGCCGTAATCGTGGAGCGTAACCACGAGGCGCGCCCTACTCCAACCTTTGAGCAGCAGGAAGGACGCGTAGATCCAGTTATGGGCGTGGACTATGTCCGGCTCCTCCCGAGCGACCAGCCGCCTCAGGGCAAGCACCAATTCGGGATCTGGAAAGGGCGGTGCATGGCGCCGCTCGGGATCGGTGTGAAGGCCCGACAGGCGCTGGAGCGTTCCCTGCAGGCGATGCACGCGGACCGCGCCGTCCAGCTCGGTTTCAGGCGATCCAGGATGCATCAAAGTCCCGACGCTGACATGATGGCCCCGCTGCGCCAGCGCCGCACCGAGATTGCGGACGTGCCGCTCCTCTCCCCCGATCACCGGAGGATAGAACTGTGATAGCAGCAGGATGCGCATGGTCCAGCCTCGTTCTAGATGCGCGGCACCATCGTCGAAACGCTGCGATAGAGCCGGTTGTCTTCCGGTCGATAGAGCCGCGCCTCGGCCGTCTGGCGAGTTCCCAAGACGGGCACCGGGATTTTCCGTGTCCAGGTGTCGCCCGGCGCGATGGTGAGCGATCGGAAGATGGCGAACGGCTGCCCATCAAGGGTGATTTCCAGGTCGAATCGCTGAGGTTGGGTCTCGGCGCTCCTGATGCCGACGGTGATCTGGCCGGACTCGCCACTGGCCGACGGCAACAACCAGAACGCGGTGTATTTGAATTCGCGGTAGGTCGCTTCGTCCCGGACAGCAACCGCGTAGGCTCCGGTCGCCACAAGCAGCGCTAGCATGAGCGCGGCCCCCTGCCAGAACCGGATCCGCGCTGGTGCCGGCCAGGCTGGCAGATCGGGAGTGTCGCGGCGCCCGGCCGCCAGCAGCGCCGCGGCGGCCGTCACGGCCCAGAACCACAGCGCCCACCCGAGCGGTGTAAGGAAGCCTGCGGCGTTCAGGGCAAAGCCCCCGGCAATGCCGGCGGCGAGGCTTGCTCCGACCGCGTAGACCAGGTGTTGCAAGGCGGAGGTGGTCCTGACACCCATGGCCCGCAGCACCACGTGGCCCGAGACGAAAAACACCATGGGCGCGCTCAGGGCAGTACGCAGGAGCAAGCTGTCGCTAACCGAAACGGCAGCCACTGCGGCCCCCGCCCACAGGCACGCGGCCAGAAGGTCCCACTTGCTACCAATTCTCATGCAATCCTCTCACATCGTAGATGACGATCCAGCCGTTGTCGTAGATGCGGGTGACGCCCTTGACGTCATTGAACTTGAGCAGCGCTGCGCCCGAGAGCGGAGTTCCCTGCTGGGCTTGCCACGGCTGAAAGTAAAAGCCGAGCACCGGCGGAGCCGTGGTCAGGCGAAGGTCAATGAGCAGGAAATCGATGTCGCTTCGCGCCAACGCCCAAAACTCGTCAGGCCCCAATGTCTCGGCATCGAATATGCGCGCGGGATCGATCCCTTTGACGATGGTGACTCTGACGTCCTGCCGGCCGTAACCCGCAAGCAGAAGTCGGTTGATACGGTCGGTGGTGAACCGGTTGCCGGCACCGAGCCATTCCCTGGCCCAGAGTGCCGTTTCGATCCCCATCGGCTCGATCGATTCCTGATCTGCACCCACCCTGTAGCGCCCATGGATCGGATTAATCGAAGAACTCGTCACGCCGCCTAGGACCATGATCACCAAGGCAACGGCAGGCGCGATGCGGCGCCACCCGCGTGGCGCGCGACCCTGCCAGAAGTGGACGATGCTCACCGCGACGACCAGTCCAACGCCGATGAACACGAACGTTCCCATGCGGTTGCCGATTTCCCAGCCGGCGACGGTCAGTCGGAAGGCCACCGAGACTGGGAGGCCGAAGGCCAGCAAGCTGAGCAGCACGAGGCGGCTGTCGCGCCAGCGGCGTTTGAGAATGCCGTGGATGGGACGCCAACCGGATCGCGCACCGCTCGGCGCTGCCAGGGCCAGCGACCGAAAGAATCCCGTTGCCAGTCCGAGCGCCACCAGCAGGAGCGCCAGCAAAGTGGTGAGCCGCATGTAGAGGGCCTTGTCCGGCGCTCCGAGGTGCTCCGACGGCGGGGTGGGCGCGCCTCGGATCTTCCCGAGCAATGTGTCGAAGCCGGACTCGATCACCGGACCGAGATAGCCTGTGAGAGGGACGTCACGGGCCTGCACCCACAGGATCGGCAGGGCTATGGCGAGGATGGCGGCGAGACCCACGGCAATGCTGGTCTTGATCCGAAGGGAGTCTTGCCGGCGCAAAGCCTCGAGGGCGGCTAGCGCTCCGAAATAGATGGCGGCGAAGGCGGCCGAGAGGTGATGCGTGACCGCGAGGCTTGCCAACAGCAATGCAATCAACCCGAGCGACTTCAGCCTCGGTTGCCCGACGAGATCCTTGGACGCTGCTTCAACCGCGAAAGTCAGCAGGCACAGCACCATGCCGAGGCTCTCGTAAGAGAACATCGAGTCGAACAGGAAGAAGGTTGAGCAACCCATGTAGGCCAGACAGGCGACGGCCGAGATACGCGGCGATCCGGCGATGCTTTCAAGGAACAGAAACAGTGCACCGATGAACGTGCCCTTAAGGATGACCAACAAGAGCGCTCCCGCCACAAACAAGGGCAGTCCCGTCAAATCGACGATCGCGGTCGTCAGGATTTCCAGGCCGGGGTAGCTTGACCCGATAGGAAAAAGCGGGTTGGACAGGAACAGCCGCCGGGCCGTGATGAGATCCTCGGCCGCGATCCAGTGCAAAACCTCGTCGTAACCGCTGAAGCTTGTCGGGGAATAGACTACCTTGCAGTAGAACAGGGCTTCGGCAAGCAGGAACAGGAGCACCAGGCGCTCACCCCTGGCTGTTGTCGGCCAGGCGATGCGAAGGCTGATCGGAGCGACCAGGAGAACGACACCGGACCAGAAGAGCGGCGCCGCCACGTCATAGTCCCGGCGCCCGGCTGCGTGCCCGGCCACGACCAGGAGTAGAGCCGCGGCGATCGTTAGGCATAGAGCCGCGATCCATCCGGAACTGGCGCGTTGCGATGGGGCATCGGCGCTGCCGTCGCGAAGGTCGGGACCGACAACGGCCGAGACGAATCGGATCCCGACCTGGAGCGGGTTGATCCTGGTTCCTGCGGTGAAATGAGCTGGCAACATCAGCATCATACTCTCCTCGCAGGAGACCAGGATGTCAGGCCACCGGGGGGCAAGGGGACAGTGGATCGGTTGCCGAGGACATCATAATAGACGTCGCTAAGCGCGTGCGCGCAAGCATCCCAGTCGGGCAGCGCCAAATCCGGGACCTCCCGACGGGACTCGAGTTCCTCGGCCATGGCGGCGGCCAGCTCTCCCGGACCGGCGTTGCACGGGATCGCCCGGCACAGGCCATTGGTGGCCAGCTCCCGCAGACCGGACGTGTCGCTGACGAGGACCGGACGGCGAAGTGAAAGGGCTTCCATCACGGCGACCGGATGGGCTTCGTATTCGCTGAACAGTATGAAGAGCGCGGCGCTCGCCAGGAGGTCTGCCATTTTCTGCCGCTCGGATCCGGGGATTCCCGCAATGGTGACCCGCTTTTCGAGGCCGAGCGTCGCGACGAGGCGTCGTAATTCTCCCTCGTACGGGCCTCTTCCGACGATGTGCAGTCGGGCATCCGGTACCCGGCGGATTAGTTCGGGCAAGGCCGCAATCGCCCGGTGATGGCCCTTGTAACGCTCCAACCTGCCGCCCGAGACGATCAGGTGCGGATCGACCTTGACGCCGGGGCTCGCAACCGGCATCGCGGCACCGTTCGGGATGACCACAAACCGTTCCCGCGGCACGCCCATCCTCGCGCTGAAGAAGCTGGCTTCGAATTCGGAGACGCCAATCAGCCGCGCGGCCCGGGCCACTAGCGGCCGGAGCAGCGCGTGCTGCGTGCCGCGCATGGCGTTGCGCAGCCGGGAGGAATGCCCGCCGCTGTGGAAGGTCAGGATGAACGGAAGGTCCCCGCGGACGGCCGCCAGCAGCCCGATCGGCGCCACGAAGCTGTTGTAACCTTGGAAATGGATCAGATCCCAAACCCCGCGCCGGATGGCGGTATAAATGCGGGGCGCCACGTAGAGGTCCAGCTCCCTCGGCCAGGCCGGCACGCGCTGCACGCGCATGCCGGGCACCGCCTCCTCAACCGGCAGCTCCCCCGAAGGATCGGTAGTGAGCACGTCAACCGCGTGGCCACGCGCAGCCAAGCGAGGGCCGACCTCCTGGATGTGAGTTTCGATGCCGCCCATGAAGGGGTAGCAGCGAGCGGCAACCATCAGGATTCGCATCGGGGTTGTCCACCGTCATCACAGGCTGTGGCGCTCCGCCTGTGCTGTTGGTGCAGCCTCTCGCGCAGGATGGTTTTGAGGACGCGCCAGCCGTCCGGGATGGGGCGCAGGTGGCTCACACCGCTGATGCGCCGAGCCTCGAAACTTGCCACCTCGACGATATTGAGGTGGTTCTTCAAAGCTCGCACGTTGATGAGGGTCTCGATCTCGAACCCGTCGCAATCGCAGTTCAGCGTGGCGACGTGCTTGGTCCAGAAGGCTATGTATCCGTAGCATAGATCGGAGAACCAACCGCCATAGAGCAGCCGCACGAACAGGGTCAGGCCCGTGTTGCCGAACATCCGGAACAACGACATGTCACCGGTGCCGGCGCCCTGGATAAATCGTGAACCCTTAACGAGATCCGCGCCGGCCATCAGCGCACTGACAAACACGATCGCCTCCTCCGGGACCATGGAGCCGTCGGCGTCCAGCATGACGATGATGTCGCCTGTGGCGGCCAGGAATCCCGCTTGCAGTGCAGCGCCCTTGCCCCGGCGGGGCTCCATGACAACCTTCACGTCCTCGCGCAGGCGGCGCGCGACCGCGACCGTGTCGTCGGTGGAACGGCCATCCACGATAATGATCTCATGCGCCCAGTTGGGGATGCGCGGCAGAAGCCAAGGGAGGTTCTCGGCTTCATTGAGCGTCGGGACGACAAAGCTGACTCGAGGCAGAATCAACGATCGCCGCAGCGCGAAATTGATCGAGTCAGGCGGCGATGCGGCACCGATGGGGGCGACAATGCTGGAAAGACGGGCGTTCATGGCAGCGCTTTAAGGTCGTACGATGGAACCCAGGGGGCGGGCTGAAAGCGCGCCAGGACTGCCGATAGGTATCGGGCGAGATGATGGGCCGGGTGATACGTCCGGTGCTCCACATCGCGCGCGCGCAAATGCGCGGCCAGCGACAAGCCGTGGGGGCCAGCTCCAATGACCGCCACATCCACGGATGTGCTTGATCCAATCATATGCGGGCTCCCGGCCATAGTGGAATGAAGAATGAAGATGAGATGAAAGAAGATCGGTTGCAGCCTCCTAATTTTAGTTTGTATGCGAGCATTACCTATGCATATCTTAAATGGAAGGACGATGGATGGTTAGGAAAAGACAATAGATGATTAGCTCTTTTGGGGTATCTCTTCAGGTTATTTGCAGCCCATACCACCAGCGCGTTTAGCACGGCAGCGGCACCGATCACTTCAGCAGCTGTGTTGGCAGCGTTGCCAAACCCGTTCAGACCTCTGGGGCCACTTCCAACGCCGGCGAGGACATCCATCGACCCGCGGCCGCCACTAGCTCACAAGCGACAATTTTCTACTGAGCGAACCGTGCGGAAGGCAGCGAAGATCGTCGGCGCGAAGAAATGAACGTCCAGACAACGCTGACATTGCCACTGGCCAGAAGCTGCAATGTGCAGGTGGGCTCGCTCCTTCACTCGGCCGTGATTTCCGAGCTTATTCTGTGCCCGAGAAGGGTCGGGCGCGCCCGGCCCTTCTCAGGCGGGGTACCTTGCGCTCGACCACCTGGCTACGGGTGGCTGACCCGGACGAGACCGCCCAAGAGAGGGACTGCCCACGCGGTCCCGAGACCGGCGCGTCGGGTACCAGCAAACGATAGGAGGTCGTGACCTCTCGCAAACCCCGGATATGCCCGAACAGGTCGATCACCTCCAAGCCAGACCGGCGGTTGTAGGTGTGACACCCCAACGCTCCGGACCAAATGCGACCGACCGGGGTCTGGGCAAACTCCGACGCCCCGAGCGCATCGATCTGGCAGAACGTCACCGCGCTGCCATAGCCGCGCGCGCAGTCTTGGACTGGGCGTAGCGTGCGTCCGCCGTGTCGGATGACGGCGCCTGCGGGGCGGCTGAGCCTGGCATCGATCAGGACCGGGTTGGCGGCATGGGGCGTCCAAGACCCGGTCAGGCTCTCGGCACGGTAGAGGCTGAGGACATCCCAAGACGTGGACCTCCACCGCCTTGGGCTGACGAAAAACCAAAAGCCGCCCTCATGGCAGAGAGGCGTGGTATCGTAGCCCTCGATCCCCTCGATGAGGCAGGCCTCCCGCGTCCACCGGTAAGGGAATTCCACTGCCCTGTAGAGGCTAACATTCCTGGCCGTCCCCGATTCGGGGATCATCCAGATCTGCCCGTCCTGCTCGAACACGAACGGGTATGAGAGGTGATGCGGTTCCTCCAAGACGATCTGGGGTGCGCCGACGGTCCCGTCCCGGTCCGCTGCCACGACCGCAATGCACCCCCGGTTCTTCGAGTAGAGGTACTGTTCGACAAAAATGAAATCCTGCCCCTGGCGCCGGAACGGGAACGGGTCGGCAAGGTAGCTGTCGGTGCTTCCGGTGAGCACCGAGAAGGTTGCTTCGCCTTTGTCGAGCAGGCTCGCCGATTCATCGAAGCGCCAGCCAACCCCCCACATCCTGCCGCCTCTTGCCAGGACGTCCAAAAACCTGATCGCTTTCGATGCCACCGTGCCGGTCGCCCTTGCAAGGGCCGAGGATGCGCCAAGTGAAGGCACGGCCGTCCGTGAACCGGGGACACCGGACGCAGCTGAACCGGTTTCCTCGCGCAAGGCTTTGAGGATCAGCAGCACAGCGCAGGAGAGGACGCTGTCTAGACTCGCTGAGAACACTCCACGGTCTACACTGGCCGGACGGGCCATCCACGGCCGCAACGGGCGCGCCGTGTCGTGCAGGTCGACGAGAAGGTCCTGATCATTCGCCACGGCCGCCATGACGCCGATCTCGCCGGGTACGCCGTTGAAGAGCGGCGTCAGCACCCGCAGCCCCGCCGGGCGCATCTCCTCTCCGCTCAAATCGATCACCACGTCCACTTGGTCGGACGGAGGCGGCGGCAGGGACCGCAGCGCCGCCTCGACGGAGTCAGTGGCGCCGTTCCCGCGAAAGCCATAGACCAGTCGTTCGAGTTCGAGCAGCAGACGGCAGGTCAACGGCAGCGGGCGGCGACCGGCCGCCAAAGCGCAGGAGACCTCGTTGCCGGGCACTTCAGCAAGCGCTTCTGCCAGCCAGAGGTGCCACCGAAGTAGCCGCGATGGATCGAGACTCAGGCAAATGCGCATTGTTGTTCTGACCGCGGATTTCAAAAGGACGCCGGCTCACAGCTTGACGAGAACCGCCTGCGGCGATCCGCCTTACCAAGACTCCGCCGCGGGCCCGCGGGCCAGGGAGGTAGATGGAAAGCGATGGCGCGTGTCACAGCGCGAGAATATTTCCCACCTATTACTACCGCGGGGACTCGCCAATAAGAGGAGCCGAACTCTTGGTTGGGAGCGATGTCTGACAGCACGGGTCCATACTCGAGCGACCGGAATCGGCCAAGCACCACTATGCCCGAACGACGCCCGGGCTGTGCGAGGTCAGAGGAGGTAATCCCTCGGGGCTGTTGCACTCGGCGCCCGGCGAGAGCCACATGCCCGGGTGATTGTTGGCTGGCAACGAGTGAAAAATAGGCTGCGCAACGCCGGACTGCGGGTGCTGGTGTGCGCGTTGCTGTCCGTTCCGGCAGTCGTGAGCGCCGCGGATGACCCGTCGGCAACGTCCTTCATCAAGACTTCCGGAACGAACTTCACCTTGGACGGCAAGCCGTTCTTCGTGACTGGCGTAAACAACCACTATCTGACCTACGGGTCGCCGGATGAGGTCACCCGCGTTCTCGATGACGCGGTGGCGATGGGCGCCAATGTGGTCCGCACCTTCCTCCAGCCGGTGATCGGGTCGCTCGACGGAAGCAAGCCTACGATCTGGGATTGGCGGCTTGAAGGCGAAGCCAGCAATCTCGCGGTCAAGGGCACGTACCTGCTCTACTGGGACCCGAGCCAAAACAGGATGGCGATCAATGACGGCGCCGACGGCATGCAGAAGGTTGATTTCCTCATCGCCGAGGCCGGCAAGCGACGCCTGAGGCTGATCATCGCCGTCCTGGATTTCTGGGCCTTCACAGGCGGCGCCCAGCAGATGCGGGCCTGGTATGGGAGCCGGGACGCCCCAGGCGTGCAGAGCCAGTACGACACCGACCTCAGCAAAGAGAAGTCGGAGTTTTTCTTCCAGGATCCGCGCACGAAGCGCGACTACAGGACCTGGGTCAGCCACGTCGTGCAGCGAGTCAACCCGCTCACCGGGCTCGCCTACCGGGATGATCCGACCATCATGGCCTGGGAGCTAATGAACGAAGGCAATGCGCAGCCGGAGGCCTTACGATTGGCTTGGACCACCGAAATGACGGCTTACGTGAAGTCGCTCGATCCGAACCATCTCGTCACCTCAGGGCACGCTAACGTCGAGTCGAAGCTATCGGATCTGACGATCCCGACTCTCGATTTCGGGACCTGGCACGGCTACCCGCTCTACTACAAGCTCACCGTCCAGCAGTTCGACAGCTTGATCACCGAGTTCTGCCGGTTGGCAGTTCGCGCCGGCAAGCCGGTGCTTCTGGAGGAGTTCGGCTATGCCCGCTCCAATCAGAACTTTGCCCAGGCTTACGCGATGTGGCTCGACACGCTGACGCGCGAGCGCAACTGCGCCGGCTGGATTGTGTGGCGGCTGGTGTCGCGGCAGGACAGCGGGCGCTATCCCGTCGACGAATATGACAAGTTCGATATTCACAACGACGGAGGTCCCCTCTGGAACATCCTCAAAGCCGCCACGGCTCGGGCGACGCAGACACGCGAAACCAGCCCGGCCTCAGAAACCAGCCGGCAGTTGCCATGACCGAAGCCTCCGTCGTGATCTGCGCCGACACACTCGATCGCTGGGACGATTTGAACGCGGCCATCGCGTCGGTGCGCCGCCAGACCTGCCCGGCCCGCGAGATCGTCCTCGTCGTCGACAACGATGAGGCGCTCTTGGAGCGCGCCCGGCGCGAGATCGAAGGTGTCGTCGTCACACCTAATACCAACGTGCGTGGACTGTGCGGCGGTTGCACGACGGGAGCCGGATTGGCGGCCGCGCCGGTCGTGGCGTTTCTCGATGACGATGCGATCGCCGATGAGCGCTGGCTGGACGAGTTGCTGATGCCCTACGCCGACCCGCGCGTGCTTGGCGTCGGCGGCCGCCTCGAGCCTCTGTGGCGCAAACCTCGGCCCTCGTGGTTTCTTTATGCTGAGAGCCGGCTTCCGGGTAAGCCGAATCCAGCGCGTGGAAGTCTGGCTTTATCGCATCGTCTATCGAAAAGCTTGGGGCAGACATTGGCAGCTCAAGTCGGGAGAATTCCTAGATGCGTATTCTGATGCTTGCGCAATCCTGCACGCCGATTGGCGTTGGCCAGCGGGGCCACGTCCGGAACCTAAGTATCGGTTTCGCCCGCCGCGGTAATGACGTTGCCGTTGCCACAACCGGTCAGCCTGGATCGAAAACCGGGCAGACCGAGCATGGCGTCACCAGCGAACGCCGGCAGGTCCCGCGCCCCCCCACGATCTCGGTGATTATCTGTGCCTACACCGAGGACAGATGGGAGCTGATGCTTCAGTCGGTGGCCTCGGTTCAGGAGCAGACCTTGCAACCCTGCGAGATCATCGTATGCATCGACCACAATGAAATCCTGTTTCACCGTTGTGCCGCGTACTGGGCTGGCTTCGCCGCATCCACCCCTCCGATTCGGGTGATCCAGAACAAGTATGACGGGCACCTGGGGTCGGCCCGAAACACTGCAGCCGAGAGAGCAGCGGGAGACATTCTGGCGTTCTTGGATGACGATGCAGCGGCCGACAAGGACTGGCTCGGGATTCTCACAGACCCGTACCAGGATGAGCGCATCGGCGCCGTCGGCGGGCGCCCCCTACCGGTTTTCGAGTCTAGCCGCCCGGCCTGGTTTCCCGTGCAGTTCGACTGGGTGTTCGGATGCGCTTATGACGGTCTTCCGACAAGCCGAGGCCCCTTGGCTCATCTTATAGGTGCCAACATGTCGGTGCGGCGAACCCTCCTTGAGCAGGTGGGAGGGTTCCACTCCGACAATCACGACGACATGGACATGTGCCACCGCGTGGCGCAGATCAAGGGTAGTGAGGCTGTCATCTACGAACCGGCAGCGACCGTCCGCCACTTTGTACCCGCCTCACGGCCGAGTTGGAAGTACTTCTGGCGCCGCTGCTTCTTCGTCAACAAGGGGAAGATCGAGGCTCTTGCCCAGATGGGCGACGCCGCAACTCTGGGTGCGGAAACCCGCTTCGTCTGGTACGCGCTGACCAAGGGCGTACCGCGAGGGATTTGGCAAGCCGCCAAGGGTGACCCCCACGGGCTGGTCCGGTCCTCGGCCATAATCATTGGCATAGGTCTGGCCGCAGCAGGCCACGTCGCCGGTCATGTCGAGCGGGCGCGGCGATTGCGCCGGCAGCGCCGACAGGCCACCAGGCAGGTATTTAACACAGCCGCGCGAGCCAATGGGCGAGAGAAGTGAATGCCTTCTTCGATAATCATTGGTTCGGGTCCGGCTGCAGCCGCCGCCGTGTTGGCGCTGTCCGGGAAGTCTGACGAGAAGATAACTGTGTTCGATCCGGGCACCGTGCTGGACGTCCAGACGCAAGAGGTAATCTCCAGGCTGTCCAAGCTGCGTGTCGGCGACTGGGATGAGGAGGACGTCCGCCGGATCGGATTGCAACCCAAGCGCGTACAGTCGGATTCGCTCCCTGAAAAGAGAAGCTACGGATCCGATTTTCCGTTTGTCAACAAGGGCCAACTCGACGGAGTCCACTCCCAGGGTAGAGTCAACTCTGCTGTGATCTCATGCGCCTACGGAGGGTTCAGCAACGTCTGGGGGGCCCAGATCATGCCCTTCAGCGCTGCCACATTCAAGAGATGGCCGTTCGGTTTCTCGGATATGGAAGAGCACTATCGGACGATCCTTGGTCACATTCCGTTCGCCGGAGAGTCCGACGATCTCGATGAGTGGTTTCCGCTCATCGGATCTCCGCACCCGCTTCCGCCGCTGGCACCGCGGACGCAGATGGTGCTGGCCAACTACGACCGGCACCGCGATCGTGTACGCTCCACCGGAATAACCATAGGGCGCGCGCGGCTCGCTTTCTCGGCGCCCGAATGCCAGCCCTGCGGCCTGTGCATGACTGGATGCCCGAGGTCGCTGATCTACTCGGCCTCGCACAGCTTCGACCGCTTCAGGCGCAGCGGGAGGATTGACTACCACAGCGGGCTGCTCGCGGTTCGAGTCGGCCAGGAGGCCGACACGGCAGTCGTGGAGGCTCGGGAGCTATCCAGCGGCCGGATCCAGCGATTCGCAGCCGACCGGGTCTTCGTGGGTTGCGGAGCTATCGGCACCACTCGGCTGATCCTGGGCTCGCTCGGATCGGACCAGCCGGTCCATCTTTCGGAATCGGCTCAGTTCGTTCTTCCAATGATGTCCGTGAAGCCGACTCCCGACCCACGTACAAGGCGCGAGTTCACACTCAACCAGTTCAACATGGTCATCGGCCGGGACGACGAAGGCTTCGACGTCTCACAGGTTCACTTTTACCCGTTCAACCACGCATACTACGATGCGCTGCCCGGCTTCCTCCAACATCCCGCCGCCGCCTTCGCGACAGATCGGCTGCTGAGCCGATTGACGGTAGGCCTCGGCTATTTGCCATCCTGGGCGTCACCCAAGATACGGATCACAGCCCAGGTGCCCGCAGCTCCTGATGAGCTACCCCGGATTACCCTTACTTCCGAGGGGTTCAGCGAGACCAGGGTCAGGGGCAAAGACGTGCCTCCGACGCTGCCTGACGTAATAAAGCGCATCTATAGGGCAGCACCTTACCTTGATTTGTGGCCGGTCACGTCGCAAATGCTGTGGTCGGGTGGGGCCAAGAGCTACCACTTTGGCGGCAGCTTTCCCCACGCTAGTGAGCGGGACGCCCGGAGTGCGACGACAGACCGCGTCGGGCGGCTGGCGCGTTGGGACCGGATTCATCTTATCGACGGTTCGGTTTTCCCAAATGTTCCGGCGACTACCTTTACGCTGACTGTGATGGCCAATTCTCATCGCATCGCCTGCGAGGCGATGGAACTGACGGGGTGAGCATCAATGCGGGTCGGCATCACCGGAGCGACTGGGTATGTCGGGTCCATCCTGCGTGCTACCTTCGCCCAGCAAGGGCATGAGGTCATCGCGTTCGCCCGCCCGAACCGGGCGACCTCCGCATCTGCCGCCGCAATGGCCGGCGTCGCCGAATGGCGTCCATATGAGATTAAGCGCCCGCCGTCGGGGGCCGCATTCAGCGACCTAGATGTGCTCATACATAGTGCATGGGACCTGAGTCTCATTAGTGCAGGCGATGTATGGGGTGTCAATGTGTCCGGCTCGCAGCACCTCCTCCGCAATGCCGCCGACGCAGGGGTTCGCCGGGTCATTTTCATCTCCTCGATGTCCGCTTACAAGGGAACCCGACAGTTGTACGGCCAGGCCAAGCTGGCGTGTGAGCGCACAGCCAGCAGTATGGGAGGCGTCTCCACCCGCCTCGGACTGGTTTACGGCCCCGGTTGGGCCGGGATGGCCGGCGCGCTGCGCAAACTCACCAAACTGCCGGTTACACCTCTCATCGGGGCGCGCTCCCATCAGTTCACCGTGCATGAGGCAGACATGGCAGCCGCCATGGTGCGTATTGCCGAGTCGGACATGCCCCTGCCGGAACCGGTAGGGCTGGCCAACCCCGAACCGGTGCCGTTCCGACGGCTCATGAACGAGATCGCCGCGTCACAAGGCAGAACACTGCGTGCCGTCCCGGTGCCCTCGCAGCTTGTCAGTTGCATGCTCCGGGCAGGAGAGGCCCTGCACGTCCCCCTACCCTTCCGATCCGACTCCATCCTGGGGCTCGTGCACCCGGCGGCAGAGGTTCCCGGGGTAGGGCAGCTCAAGCAGCTCGGAATCAGGTTTCGAAGCTTCTCGCTGGACGGAGATCGACGTTAAAAATATGGGAGATTTGCCCAGCCCTGCGGGTGACAGCGTTTTGACACTTCCCGGGCACTGCAACTTTCACCTTCGTGAGCCTCCAGCACACAAAGGTCGGTTCGCGCTCGACGCGCACGAACACCACCTCAGCTCGTGAGGACGATCAACGAGGCGCCGCCGAGTAAGCGCACCGACAGGTCCTCTCCGGCCATAGTCCGGACAATGCCTCGGGCGGCATTACCGAGGATGGCTGTAGTGGTTCTCCATTCGGGATGGATCTGCAGAATATCTTCCGCGGTCCTAGTGTACTGTGCGTCAATAATTTTAAAATCTGTGTCGCGCAGGGTCGCTAGCGCCGTTGCCTGATCAAAGTAATGCAGGTGACCAACCTCCTTGCGTTGCTTAAGATGCTGACCACGTAGAAGTCCGACGACATTCATGTCAAGTGGAATATGGAACGTATAGTATCTTGATCGTCCTCTTAGTCTTCGAAGGAAGCCAATATAATCATCAACGTGCTCGAAAACATCGATGCACAAAAGAAGATCGCAATTCTCGCCGGTCTGAAAGAAGTCGCCGCAGTGAAATTTGAGGTTGTTTTTTTCTCGGTGTTTGGCCAAATTTATAGCGTAGGGAGCGATATCGTAGCCGATGGCTGTTGAATCACGGAAGATATCATGCCGAAGAAGAGCATCCAGAACGCCTCCCGTCCCACAACCTGTATCGACGATTTTCTGGCAACTGATGTTGTTGGCGCGCACGATCTTGGCGATGTTCGCGGCCTTAACACCGCCATCTTCGTCATGCCAAGTCGGATTAGCAGCGGCATAATCTATTCCGGTATAGAGGTCATTACTTGACATCATCTCTGCCACCTTTTGTGGTTGAGCCAGATTAAGTTGCCTCTTCAAATATTTCGGTGTTACTAATAGTTTCTTTTGGCTTGAAATCGACCAGCGATCGAGGTCGCTGCATGGCCACAAGGCCAGGTCCAGAAGGGGATCCTAAGTCGTCCTGTCGATCGCACTTCACATTTCGGGAATGGACGAATGTTAGGCAGCCGCACCAGTCTTGAGGTCGCTCAGGGTTCCTCCGTTGCCTCGGGGCTACACGCTACATGCGAACCGCGCATCTCAGTGGCGCAACCGGATAAAAGCAAAACCTAGCCATTACAAATGTAACGACACTCTCGATGGCGTCAAGCCGCCGGCGGCGAAGCTTCCGGGGAGGTCCCGTAAGGCACGCGGCCCATCTGAGGTAGCTCATGGGAATCCAACTCCTCTCGTTCCACAGCGAGGCTGACTGGCAGAAATTTTCGCCGATCAGGGACAAGCGATGCCGCATTGTCGGCTTTACGTTCTGAACGACGGTCAACCTGCATAGACGACCATGCAGCAAAAGAGCACGCTAATCGACTGTGCCCCAGGTGGAGCTTTGGCCACTGGCTGCGCGGTTCAGACTCGCGGCAGGCGCCACGCGGCGAGAACGCGCCGCGCCATAGGGGTCAAGTATCAGCCACTTCAACAAGCCGCTTAAGCGATCGCACTTCCCCTGGATGCGGTTGCAGGTTCGGCGCGTTACATGCAGGCACGCTGGCGTTTCGATTGAACGGCCTGTCGGCGCTGTAAGGCCTGCACTCGATAGCAGGGCCAGCTCTCACCTTCGATCATTGAAGGCGGATCATGTGGGACATCGCCGCCGTGGCGCTGGCGAGATCCCTCAGCAATACGTGTAGAGACTGCATCGGCCGCGCAAACGGCACGGTCGAACTTCGGACCGGCAGCGCCAGCCATAGGTTCGACGGCTCGTCCGCCACGCAACTCGGAAGACATCCTGGCCATCCTTGTCGACGACCTCACATGCGAACGACCCCGCGAACACATGCGCTCAAACCGGCGCAACATTTCAGCCGACGGACACGGTTTTGGTAGGACGTCCGGAAGGGCGCTTCGGTGCGGCCGTTCGACACACGTCCTACATTAGAATGTGTTAATAAGTTCTCACTGAGCCTCATTCTCGCCGCAAATGGCAGTAAGCTCGTGTTAGCTCGATACATCGTCCTCAGATTAATCACTTCTCGATAGTATAAGACGGTAGGCGGGATAAGTCCAACGAGCGGAATGCCTGCGTTTTACTTAGGGCGCAGGCGTAATTACAACAAAAAACACAACTAACCAAGGATACACCGTGTTTTTACTAAACAGCTCGGCGGTGCCGGAAGAGCTGCGCTCGACTTCAATTTGGCTGCGGCTGGAACCGCCGAACAGCTTGCGTGCGCGGCAGCACCCTCGACAAAATTCGTCTTCGGATGGCGAGTTCAACGTTCAGCTTGCTCGACAATAATGTCTGGGCGAGGACTTCCAAATCTCCGCTACTTTGAAACTCCGTTCGCAGTGCCCAACTGCGAGCATGCGATCTGCCGCGCGCCTTGGCGATGCGCGGCAGTGGAATTCCCTGTTTTCAACACCAAAGAGGATCACTGAATGACTCTTTCCGCCCCCGCAGGCTTTGCCTCTAGCGATCTCGTCTTCGAGGAAAACTTCTCCGGTACGGCGCTCGACAGCGACTGGCATACCTACATCACCAGCAATGCCGCCAATGGCTGGCCATGGAATAGTAATGGATCAGGAGGAAGCAACGCAGGCTCGCAATATTATGCCGACTACGATGTGCCGAGCCAAGTCTCCGTGAGCAACGGGGCCTTGGATCTCACGGCGATCAAGCAGCCCATCAGCGGCATAAATCAGGGGACCACACAGACATACCCGGTCACGTCCGGCGCGGTCAGCAGCTACGGCAACTTCGAATTCAATGGCGGCTACCTTCAGATCAGCATGAAGGCGCCAAGCGGCGATGGCGCATGGCCGGCCCTTTGGCTGTTGCCCGGCCATGGCGCCGGCAGCAGCGGCGACAATTTCGAGATCGACATGCAGGAGGGCGGATTTACCGGTTCGGGGCCGGCGGACCAGATGTTCTCCTGGCACCTCCACTCGCCGTCAGGGTGGGTAGGAAACAGCATTGATACGGGGACCGACCTCACGGCCGGCTTCCACACGTACGGCATCAACTGGGTGCCCGGTCAATCGATCACCTGGTATCTCGACGGGCATCAGATGGCGCAAGTGACCAGCGCACAGGCGCCGATCCCGGATGAACCGATGGAATTGATCATGAACAATGGGGTCGCGAATTCGAACGTGACCGGATGGCATACGGCTCTGGATGGTTCGACTCCTTCGTCGATGCAGATGCAAGTCGATCAGATTCAGCTTTACCAGAAGGCAGGCAGCGGTGACACGGTGACGGGTGCTAACGTCACTCCCCCAATCACTGGCTCGACCGGGACCGAGCCCGTGTCTGGCACCGGGACGGTTCCTTCTTCCGGCAGCACCAGCGATGGCACCTTGTACGGCACCAGCGACGCCGATGTATTACACGGAACCAGCGGCCACACGATGATTGGCTATGGCGGCAACGACACCTATTATGTCGATAATGCCAACGAGAAGGTGGTTGAGGCGGTGGGCGGCGGCAACGACAGTGTGCTCGCCTCGGTGAGCTATGCGCTTTCCGCCGGCTCGGAGATCGAGCTCCTCGCTACCAATAACGCGTCAGGCACGAAAGCAATGACCCTCGCCGGCAACGAGTTCGCCCAGACCATCCAGGGCAATGCCGGCAACAATGTCATTAACGGCGGCCTCGGCGCCGACGTCTTGACCGGCTACGGAGGCCACGATGCCTTCTCGTTCAATACTGCTCTTGGAGCCGGTAATGTCGACAAGATCACCGACTTCAAGCGCTCCCAGGATACGTTCCATCTCAGCGATACCGTTTTTGCCGGGCTTCAGCCGGGAGGGCTTCCATCCAAAGCTTTCTTTATTGGTGCAGCCGCGCATGACAGCTCCGATCACATCATCTACGACAGTGCAACCGGGGCGCTCTCTTTCGACAGTGACGGGGCCGGCGGCGCATCTCAAATACAGTTCGCCAGCCTTTCCCCACATCTGTCGCTCAGCGCAGCCTCGTTCTATGTGACCTGAAGGACTACGCGGGGCTGCCATGGCCAAATAAGGACTGGATGAACAGCACCTCAAAGCCATGGTGCCGAACCGAAGTCAGCGTACCAAAGGCGGGAGCCCGGTTTTCGGCGATGATCTGCTCAAGCAAAAGAGATGGGGTTCCATCCCGATGCCATCGGGATGGAACCGCTCTAGTTGTGAGCTTTGCGCAGGTTGTCCATTCGGACCGAACCGAGGAGACTGGAGTTACCAAGCTTCGGGTCCGAATGACCATCCCAGACTGGCATGCGCAGCATCATCAGCTACTTTCTCTCGCCAATGATGCGATACAAGCAGGAAACACTGCGAGAGCGGTAAGAAGCCGGTTTGCAGCCGACGAAAGTTCGCCCTCCGGCTTCAACTCGAGAGCGCCGCAATCTTGTCGAGGCGATAGGTCAAAGGCGGGAAGCGGTCGGCTCGAAGCTGGATGACCATAGCCGGTTGTGGAAGGTCGAACTGCAACAACTCACTCGCGAGACAGGCCTTGCGCTCCACATTGCATCACCATCCGACGGGCACATCGACATGGCGCAACATCGAACACCCCTGTTCTGCCGCATCACGCAAAGCTGGCGCGGACGGCGCCTCCTCAATCGCGTGGCCCTGGTCGAGCTGATCGCAGTCGCGACAACCAAGCGGACCCGAAGCGGGCGCGCGGTCGATTCCGCGGCCGACGAAAAACGGGATCAAATGAACGATGTCGAGATGGAGGCGCTCGCCATCTAAGGCGACGCATTCATCCGGAATGGAACTGCACCATCCGCCCGAGATCAGTGGCAATTCGGAGCAGTTGACTGGTCCTAGCCCGAGCTCCCTTCCCTGCGCAATAAAGACCAATGCTTGCAGGTGATGCCAATTTGGGAAACTATTGACCAGCGAGGCCTCTCACGCGGTTGATGTGGTCCAGGCTGCCGCAGCTGAATACGCAGCGATCTCTAGTACCAACCTAGTTCTGCTGGAAAACACAAGTGCTGACGTCGCGGCGCTCATTCCTGAAGCTCTTTGGCGCCGTGTCGCTCGCGGCATTCGGTCTGGCGAGTTATGCCATCGCGATTGAGCCTCGGTTTCGACTGAGTGTCACGCACTACAAGCTCCTTCCGCCGCGCTGGCCGACCACTGCCAAGCCCCTGCGCATCGTCGTGGTCGCTGACATCCATGCCTGCGAGCCTTGGATGCCGGTTTCCAGGATCGACGAGATCGTTGGTGTTTCGAATAGCCTGCAGCCCGACATCGTCCTTCTCCTTGGCGACTACGTGATGGGCGTGCTGCCACGCTATGCCACCGGGATCGTGCCCGACACTGTTTGGGGGAATTCTCTTTCGAAACTTTCGGCGCCACTCGGCTGCCACGCCATTCTCGGCAACCACGACTGGTGGCACGGTGTCGATAGTGTCCGCGCAGCCCTCGTCGACAATGGCATTCCGGTCCTCGAGAACACCGCCACGCTTATCCGTCAGCAGGATGGCCCAGCATTCTGGCTCGCGGGTCTTGGCGACCAGTGGGCCATGCAGTTTTCTCGCGGCGTGTACAAGGGCGTCGACGATCTGCCTGGAACAATGGCCGGAATACCCAACGACGGCAATCCGATATTGCTCCTTGCGCATGAACCGGACATCTTCATTACTGTCCCTGACCGTGTCAGCCTGACGTTATGCGGCCATACACATGGCGGACAGGTGCGCTTGCCATTCGTTGGCCCCCCCATCATCAATTCAGCCTACGGACAGCGCTTCGCTTATGGGCATGTCGTCGAGGGTGGGAGGCACATGATCGTATCCGGGGGTTTGGGCGTATCATGGCTGCCGGTGCGCTTCGGCGTGTCGCCGGAGATCATGGTCGTCGATATCGGCCCGAAAACGTCCTCTCGTCCTGTAGACGAACCATCTGCTGTATCACGAGACCTGCCGTCCGCCGTCGATCGTTCGCACGAGGGTATTGATGGTTGTGTACATGCCATATTCCCATCGCATCCAAGACGAACGCGGCACAGTCTATCATCCCTTTCTCCGACGGGCGGTCGGCGGATAGCTCTCGATCCACTAGAATGCCTTTAAGAAGCTGAGCCAGGCGTCCCGAAACACCTTTCTTCGACACATTCTCGGGGAAGGGAAAACCTGAATGGGTACGGCATCTTGTAGCCCCATCCTTGTTGTTGGCGCCCGAGCAGAACGCATCTTGGAGCATGCAAATGGCCCTGGTTGCACGAGATCTCCTTTGGGCCATCGGCGAGCATATTCCTATTGGATGAGGCGGCGCGAACCAGCGTTTCAGGACTACTCAAATTCCTGAAGGGGCCTGCGCCCGGCAGCATGCTAGGACTGTTGCACGCAATAGCGGATCAAAACCGTGATCCTGGACATAGTCGGCCGAACCACACCGAACACATTCCTCTTTGAAATCCAGCGTTCCGCGGTGGGCTGTCATTCAGCCGAGCCGAGCCGCAGATGGCCGATGGCGTGTAGGCAAGCGAAGAAACATACGGCAGGTCAATATCCCTGTATGGCATCGACCTCGATATAGAGAGGGGCTGCAATTCAGCCCCAGCTATAGACCGTTGCGGCCGGATCAGACGGGCTCGCGGGTGAGATAAACCGCAATTGAATTGCGCTCCACCAAGCGGGCCGCAAGGACACGGTGCTCGAAAGGTAACGTGGCCTCCGCCAGCCTCTTCAAGAGAAGCTCCGCTGCCGCCGCTCCAATCAAATGTGCCGGCTGCGCGATGGCTGTGATACCCTGGGCCACGAACTGCATCCAGTCGAGATCGTCGAAGCAGAGCAGCGAAACGTCTCCTGGAATCGCAAGCTTCAATGCGGAAATGGCCTCCAGAACCCCTGTCGACATCACACCATCGGCCGTAAACAGAGCGGACGGTGCATTGCGCATTGTCAGCAGATCGAGCGCCTCCTTGCGGGCTGCCTCGCTAGAATAGAGCGCCACGCGACGGATCAATTGCGGATCCGGCGTAATGCCCGCGGCGCGATGGGCTTCGAGATAACCCAATAGCCTCTGCCAGCTTGGATGATGGTAGCGAAGATCAGCGCTGGAGAGATCAACGTTTGCCACAAACGAGCCAACATCGTCGCGTTGGCCCGGCCCGAGTTCCGCCAATATTCCGATGCGGCTGTGTCCGGCCGCTATCATCGCCGCGATGCTGCTATGCGTTACAGAAACGTTGTCGACCACGACTGAATCGGTTTCCAGGCCCGCCACCATGCGGTCGAACTGCACGACGGGACAGCGAGCCGCGACTGCTTCATGAAGGTGATCCGGCTCGTCCACGAAGGTCGATGAGACAATTAAACCGTCGACCTGCTTTTCCAGCAGCAGTTGCACCGCCTCTTGCTCGAGTTCGGCATTTTCATCACTGTTTGTAACGACAACCCCGAAGCCGCCACGGCGCGCGACATCCCCTATTCCGCGCAGCACGCTGGCGTAGAATGGGCTTTCGATGTCGCCAACCACTACGCCGATAGTCTGCGTTTTACCGGTGATCAGACCTTTGGCAAGGCGATTGGGGCGGTAGCCCAGCTCAACTGCTGCGGCGCGCACCTTCTCCTGAACCTCGGGGCTGCTGTAGCCGTAGTCACCAAGAACACGCCCGGCCGTGGCGGAACTCACCCCGGCCCGGCGAGCGACCTCTATGATAGTTGCGTTTTTGGGTGATCTTTGAGTCACTCGGCAAACCTAGCGCCCATGCGCGCGTTGTGCCGGCGACCTAGCGGCAGTTAAGCCCGTCCGCAAGGGCGAACACCGCAACAGCCCCCGTTGCGCACACCATTGCAATCACAGCACCTCGGACAAAAAGCGCCGAAGACGCGGGCTTTGCGGGTTATCGAATAGGTCCTCTGGTCGGCCTGCCTCGACAATCCGCCCCTCGTCCATAAATACGACCTGGTTCGCGACCTTGCGAGCGAAGTTCATCTCGTGTGTAACGACCACCATCGTCATCCCGCCCCGACCAAGATCGGCCATCAAGTTCAGGACGCCTTTGACCAATTCCGGATCGAGCGCGCTGGTGACTTCGTCGAACAGCATAATCTCGGGTTCGAGGGCCAGGGCGCGCGCGATGGCCACCCGCTGCTGTTGCCCGCCCGAGAGATTGGCCGGCCGATGGTCCTTACGCTCCAGCAGTCCGACTTCATTCAGCCTCGCCAAGGCCGCGCCCTCAGCCTCCTCGCGCGACATGCGTTTAACTTTGCGAAGCGCCAAGGTGATGTTGGCGAGCGCGCTGCGGTCGGGGAACAGATTGAACTGCTGGAAAACCATGCCGACGCGCCGCCGGAGTTGGTCAGGGGTCTGTTTGTAGATGCTTTCGCCATCGAGCAGAATGTCACCGGCTCGACACTCTACGAGGCGGTTGAGGCAACGCAGCAAGGTCGACTTGCCCGAGCCGGACGGCCCGATGAGGCAGGTGACGGTCCCCGGCTCTACTTTCAGACTGACATCATGGAGGACCTGGACGACACCATAGGCCATGTCGATATTCTTGACCTCAATACCGCCACCCTTGAAGCGTGTGGGCGCTGCTGCAGGCAACGTCTCTGTGCCCGGCACGACCGCTTCGGCAAGCTCGGCGACTTCCTTGAGGCCACTTTGCGCAGCGGTGATACGTTTGCCGACGCGCATGCGCGCGTCGATGTAATTGACGAGATGGGTCAGCGGCACCGTGATCACGAGATAGAACACGCCGGCCAGCAACAGCGGCGACAAGTTGCCGGTCAGCACGGCCTGGTCCTGGCCGACGCGGAACAATTCGCGTTCGGAGGCGAGCAGACCAAGAAAATAGACCAAGCTGGAGTCTTTGACGTTGCCGATGAACTGGTTGACCAGTGCAGGCAGGACGCGGCGGATGCCTTGCGGGATCACCACCAGGCGCATGCCTTGGCCATATGTCATGCCGAGAGTGCGCGTGGCGTCGATCTGACCACGCTCGACGCTCTGAATGCCGGCGCGGAAAATCTCCCCGATATAGGCGCCGGCGATCAGGCTGAGCGCCAGAATGCCCAGCGGATAAGGCGATGGACCGAACAGATCTCGGCCCAACCGCGCGAAGCCTTGGCCAATGATTAGGATTGTGACAATGGCAGGAAGCCCGCGGAAGATATCGGTGTAGACTCGGGCAAGGAGTTTCAGCGGCTGGTTCTCGGAAATCCCCATCATGGCGAGTACGATACCGATCAGCGTCCCGAAAAACGTCGAGGCAAGGGCCAGGATCAAAGTGTTCTTGAGGCCGACCATCACCATGTTTGGCAGAACTTCTGCCATCGCCTGGAAATCAAGAAAGCTGCGGGCGAAGTTGTCGAACCAGCTCATATCAAGTCCATCTATAACTCGGCCGGGCACCGTTGCTCACGGGCCCGGCCGGAAACGATAACGAGACGTGCGAATTTACTTCTTTGGCAGATATTGATCCGGCATCGGGGTACCCGGGAACCATTTCTCGTGAAGCCGTTTCCAGGTGCCATCGTTCATGGCCTCGCGCAGTGCCTTGTTTAGCGCTTCTCGGAAAGCGTCGTTGCCCTTCTTGACCACGAACCCGGCAGGCGCGTCGAAGGACGGCACATTCATTGTTATCTTAAGGTTGTTGTAGCGCTCCACATACTGCTTGGCCGACTCATAGTCGGTGAAATGGCCATCGATCGTCCCGTTGTTCAGCGCCGCCACCGCAGTGTTGTTGTCGGGGAATTTGACGATGTCGCCCTTCAGGTTCTTCTCAGCATAGATTTCCTGCAGCGTTCCCTGGATCACGCCGATGCGCTTTCCGGCGGTGCTCTCATTGGTCGTCAGAGCCGGATCAGCCGAAATGATCGACAGGTAGCCAGCGAGATAGCCGTCGCCAAAATCCACGGTCTTCTTGCGCTCCGCGGTCGTGCCAATGGCGGCGACAGCGACGTCGAAGCGGCCGTTGGCGACAGACGGCAGCAGCGCCGAGAATTCTTGGCCGGTGAAAACGACCTGCTCCTCTTTGAACCCGAGCCGGCGCGCCACGTCGCGGAAGAGTTCAGCGTCGAAGCCGGTGAAGTTGCCGTTGGCGTCGGTGAAGACATAGGGTTTCGCATCGCCCATGGTTCCGACGCTGATCATCGTCGGGTCGATGAGGTTGTAGGGGTTGTCGGCCGCTTTTGCCTGCGTTGATGCGGCCAACGTGCCAAGTCCTGTCACCAGCGCGATCGTCAGCGCCAGACCGGATTTCACAAATTGGCGCCTGCTCGAATTCGTTTGCATGTCTTCTCCTCTTACGATTGGCCGAACTCGGCCTGCGGTCCCACTCGACGACTCATCCATCAAAACGCTCTTTCATGGCGTTGATTGGATGAATGAGAACGTTATCACTTGAACTAGCATTGTCCATTTCTCGCGTCAATTGCTCAGTTGAATTTCGCAGCTAGACAGTTCTCTCGTCTTGAATGCGCCGAGCTCCGCGGAGGACCTCCGGCGTGATCTTTCCTAGATCGATTGCCGCCGCATAGCCGATGGCCCCGTAGTACCGGCAGGTAGCAGCCGCCGCCTCCGCGGCTTGGCCAAGAATGTCCTGAGGCGTCTCTTCCTTAAGCAGGCCGAATAGCGTCCTCGCGATGAAGGTGTCGCCCGCGCCCAGGGTGTCGACGGGTTCGACCAACCGCGCCGGGGTTCGGTAAGAGACGGTGGCGCCGTGAAGCACCGCGCCGGCCCGACCGCGAGTTACAAGAACCCACTTTGAACCAAATGCAAGCAATTCGGCTGCGATTGCGGCCAATTCCTCGTCGTCGAGACCGTCACCCGAGACGCAAGCCAGATAGCAATAGGGCCCAATCTCGCGTCGGTGTCCCGGTTCCCGCCGGGTGGAAAAATCATAAGACAACAGTGACTTACTTGATACAGCGGCAACCCAGGGGTCCAGACCGCTGGACTGGCCGATGTGGACGGCCTGAAAACCCGAGAGAAAATCCAGATCTTCTTGCGTCGGCGTGAACGCCGAAACTCCGAGATCGAAGTCCAGGAAAATCCGATCGGCGTTGCGGTGACCTATGAGGCAGTAGGCGGTCGGCCCTTCAAGGCGCCGCAATCGGGTGACGTCCACGCGCTCGAACTTGAGTGCGGCGTGAATCAAGTCCCCTGCCCGGTCTTTGCCGATCGCCCCAACATAGGCCGACTGCCCGCCGAAGCGGCTGACATAGACCGAGACATTGAGGCAATTTCCGCCAGGATACATCTCGCCGCGAGCGAGATAACAATCGACCACGTTGTCGCCCATCGCGGCAATCTTGACCATCGCAGGACTTTCAGTTTAAAGGGTGTGATAACGTTCGCACAATGGCCCGCCATTGTCAATTGTGCGCCGGCCCACGCTCTGTCAACGAGAAGAGGAACCTCATGATTTTCGCCCTGCCCGCCGACGTGGAACGCGCCCTGATCGCTACGGCGGGCAGGCAGTTTTCGCACCTATTCCTCGTGGCGTGCGGCGGCTCGCTCTCGATCATGATGGCAGGCAAATACTTCGTCGACCGTCACAGCGGCACATTCGCCTGCGACATCTACAACGCGGATGAGTTCGTCTGCCGAGACCCGCGACGGCTGGGACCCGACGCGCTCGTTGTCCTTTGCTCGCAGACCGGCACCACCCACGAGACCGTGCGAGCGGCCAATCATGCAAAGGATCGAGGCGCAACGACAATCGGCATGACGCTCGACCAGATATCGCCCCTCGCGCGGGCGGTCGACCACGCCGTCGCCTACCAGGCCTCCTACACGACGGGCAAAGCAATCGATGCAGCCTGCAGCAACTACGGCGTGCTCTACATGTTGCTCGCCGGCCTGATCGATGCTCGGGGGGATGCCGGGCTAACTGCCGATGTGCTGATGAGCCTGAGCCATCTTCAGCCGGCGATAGAGCGTGCGCACCGGACCTATGCCGACCGGTTTAAGGCCTTCGCCCCCCGTTTCGCGCCGCGCAATGCGATCTACACACTGGCCAGCGGTGCCAGCTATGGTGCGGCGTATTCCTACGCCATCTGCGTGTTGATGGAGATGCAGTGGTACGACTCGCAAGCCATACACGCCAACGAGTTCTTTCACGGCCCATTTGAGGTGGTGAACCGGGACGCTTGCTTCGTGGTCTTGCTGGGTTTGGACGAGACGAGGCACCTTACGGAACGCGCTCGCGATTTCCTTTTCAAGCACGGCAGCCGGGAAAACATCCTGGTGCTCGATGGAACGGAACTCGACCTCAGTGGTATGTCAGAACACATCAAACCCTATCTCGTTCCCTTGGTCTTTTTTGACACACTATGGCGTTTTGCCTACGAGCTGGCCGGTCTGCGCGGCCGGCCAATGCTTGAGGGCCGGCGCTACATGAAGAAGCTCACCGACTACTAGTTCCGCCGCGCTCTGCAGCGATCCAACAACCCCCAGCCCGTCTTCTGCGAAGAAGGATATCTCTATGACTGCCTCCCCAAAGCTGCGCCATGTCGTTGTTATCGGCGCGGGCATCTTCGGCATCTCTTCCGCGTTGCACCTTGCTCGTCTTGGCGTTGATGTAACCATTGTCAACGACGGCGCGCCGGCTAACGGTGCATCCGGCCGTTCACTTTCCTGGCTGAACTCAGCGCGACGTGCTGACACTGCCTACCACCGCTTGAGGCTTGCAGGCATCGACCGTTATCGGACCCTGGCCGCCACAAGGCCGGAAACGGCGTCGTGGCTTCGCTTTGACGGCGGCCTCACCTGGGATCGGGATGATGAGGCGAACCAGATCGCGTCCATCTGCCAGCTGGAGCAGGATATTGGCTATGACGCGCTTCTGCTCGGCCCTGCCGAAGTCGGCGCAGTGACGCCCGGCGTCAACGCCAGCGCCATCACCCCGCAGGGTGCCATCTTCAATCCTGGCGAAGGATGGGTTGACCTGCCCTGCCTGATCGATCTGCTGCTCAATGAGTTCCGCTCCCGCGGCGGCAAGCTCGTCCAGAACGCCGGACGCGTGCGGATAGGTGCCACAGGTGGTCGCGCGCGTGGCGTCGTCACTGCCGATGGTGCGCCGATAAAGGCGGATGCAGTGGTCCTTGCCGTTGGGCCAGCGACGCCTGTTATGCTTGCTGAGATCGGAGTCCATATCCCCGACGCTACGCCGATTTCACTCCTCTTGAAAACCAAGCCGATCAGGACCGAGCTCCGTGCCGTGCTGAATACGCCGCGCGTGGCGGTGCGCCCGGCGTCGGATGGCGCACTTGTTTTGGATTCGGCGTGGTCGGAGGAAGAAGTCGTGGTCAACCCGGACGGCACCTACACCGTGCACGGCAAGACCATCAAAGGACTGCTCGACGAGGCTAGTGCGGTGCTCCAGGGCAATCCGCGGCTCCAACTCGCTACCTATGCAGTTGGCCCGAAGCCCATCCCGGGCGACGGCGAGCCAGTGCTTGGCTCCGTCGAGACCGTCGCCGGGCTTCACGTCGCCTTTAGCCACAGCGGCGCCACGCTTGGATTGATCGTCGGCGAATTGCTTGCCAAAGAAATCGCCTCAGGCAATCCGCATCCCATGCTTGCGACCTTCCGCCCTAATCGTTTCAGCTGAAAGGGCAATTGGGGCAAGGCCGAACTGTCCAGATGGGCAGCGGGCCTGGGGAAGTGATGGGTGACATGATCGTGTGATCGGGTTGTCGTCTTACGGCGACAGAGACGGCGACGAGTGTCAGCGCCGCGCGTCCAAGCGCGAACGCGCAGGGGAGAGATGAATGCCCCGCAAACTATGGTCAGATAGCCGCTCGCGATCCACTGGAGTGCGCTGAGCGCGACAAGTTGCGGAATCCTCAATTCAAAGCCAAGAAGATCGAAAGGCAGACTGCACCGAAGAGCCCCGCGGTCTACCTTGTGGGGATCAGGTGCAGTGTAGTCTTCCCGGCCTTCACCGCCGCCCCCGACAGCTTGCGGTCAAAGCTCGCAAGTTGGCCGCCATGCGCCTTGGCGAGCGCAAGAAGATAGGTATCGGTGACCTGTGCCGAGGT